>NZ_LT629730.1:0-365000 GCF_900104575.1 Bacillus tuaregi | reverse complement strand
AAAAGCATTTGCTGAATGAAGTTAAAAAATTCTTATTCATTAGGACCATTCGCAAACGCCTGGTTAATGGCATCTTCCACTTTTCTCTTATTCATACGAAACTTAACATACCTTTTGGTTACATTAATATCCTTATGACCAGCCAAGCGCGATACTGTTTCAACATCTACATGGTTGTCAATAAGCCGCTGGCAGAAGGTATGACGGAGTTTTTGCGGATTTACGTCATATTTCTTCAGCATATATTGAACAGCCCTCTCTGTAAGACGTTCACCTGCATTGGAGACAAACACCGGCTCTTCATCATCAGGAGAACCTAGAAAATTCTGTAGGTATTCCATTGTCTCCTGTGAAAGCGGAATGACTCTTCTTTCATTTTGCTTTTCAACAATCAATTCATGATTTTCCAGGTCAACATGGGAGCGATTTAAACTACATAATTCCGATACACGAATTCCGGTATGTAGCAATACATATACAATCGTGGTGTTTCGAAGGTTTCCATCCTCCTTAACCTTTCGCAATAACTGGCTATATTCTTGCCCGGATAGTGTTTCGATTTCGCTCTTCTTTTCAACTGGTTTAATTTCTATCCCAAACGTGAGACCTGGCTTTTCTAAGAACTTTGCAAAAGTCCGAATGGCGCCGATAGTTTTATCGATTGTTGCTAAGCTTTTCTGCTGTTCCTCTAAATAATCTATGTAGGCCTGGATATCTGCCTTTTCTAGGTGATTGATATCCCTTTTTTTCTCTTGAAGCCATTCTTGATATTTTTCAAGCTCACGCTTATACGTTTTAACCGTATTTGGAGACTTTTTGTGTACATCTAACCAATGACAGAAATCAAGAATCAGCGGAATAGCTTCAGTAGAATGTTTTTTCATTTCAATCCCCCTAGTCATTACTTTACCTTCATTATAACTTATCGGAATATTATAAATAAACTCACTTCTACGAATTTATTTTCACACTGACATTTGTTTTTATTGATACTACTTCGTTGTTTCTTAAAAATTGTAAGCTAGATTTATGTATTTCTCTCAAGTTATATCTGAGCTGAAGGTATTTAAAGCCTTTTTAATATCATCTCAAGATAATAAAAAAGAGAGTCCTTGTTTTTAAGACTTCTCTCTTTTTATTGTATAAAAATGTATTATTCTAACGACTGTTAACCCATTGAGGCAAAAATAAATGAATCCGGCTTTTGTGCATTAAGTTTATCTAGCTCGGAGTAAAACTTTTTGTATTCAACGATGGATAGCTCACCATGTATGTATCGTCTTTGAATATGATCCAGCAACTCATTTACATGTAATGGGTTACGATTTTTCACTTTCTCAAAATGATTCTTTAACTCTTCCAACATAGTAATCCACCACTTTCTTTAAATTTTCAAATAATTACTGACGTAGGAAGAATCATACCACGAAAAAAATTACTTTTCATATTTTTATAATTTTCAGACTAACGACAGAAATTTACAAGATTTTAGATTTACTGGTTATATAAACCTTATGCATCCTTTTTGTATATAGACTTTTCTATCTTCTATCATTCACCTGTTGTCGAAGAATGGACGAATTTTTCCTCAAACCATGTAGGAATCTCCCGAAAACTTTTTTATTCTTTTATAAAGAAAGATTCCTAATTCTATACTACTGATAATCCCATGCTAGGAAAAAACAAACAATTCTTTGGCAGGCATGAAAATACAGAATTATTAGATTGGGAAATACGGTTGGCAAACAAGAGTTTATGAATTAAAATAAGTTTTGACTTATAAATATGTAATCGAGGATGATATCTAGTGGAACAAATCATACAACAAGAACTGCGTAAAAAGAAGTCTTTAAAAAGATTACTAACGTTTCTAGTACCATCTTGTCTCGGAATCTTTCTATTTATGATTCCCATTTCGTATAACGATAGTATAACTATACCGATTGCCGTATTATCCGGTCTGATACAAGAATGGCTTGCCGGGCATATACCGGCCATCATGACAGGGATTATTATTCTGACGCTACTTGGAACAGTATTAATAAAAACGGTCCGCCCAAATGTGCTGAATCGAAATTCATTCTTAAAAACCTTGCTGGACGTTCCGCCCGTTTGGTTTGCAGCTAGAATTCTAGGCGCTATTTTTTCCGTCTGTGTCCTATTCCAATGGGGACCAGAAATGATTTGGTCCGAGAATACTGGCGGATTGCTATTAAATGACTTATTACCCGTGCTTTTCTCAGTCTTTTTATTTGCTGGTTTGTTTCTGCCATTACTACTAAACTTCGGGCTCTTAGAGTTGTTTGGAACCCTGCTGACAAAAATTATGCGTCCCGTCTTCAAGCTTCCGGGCCGCTCGTCCATTGATTGTATGGCTTCCTGGCTCGGTGATGGAACCATCGGAGTTCTCTTAACAAGCAAGCAGTATGAAGAAGGCTATTATACAAAACGTGAAGCTGCCATCATTGGGACTTCGTTTTCCGTTGTTTCCATTACCTTCAGCCTTGTCGTGATTTCACAGGTTGGACTAAGCCATATGTTTATCCCATTTTATTTGACGATTACGGCTGCCGGGGTGATTGCGGCATTTATCGCACCACGAATTCCGCCGCTGTCACGTAAGAAGGATACGTATTTTGTTGAAAAATCAAACGATTATTCAGAGGATCATATTCCAGAAGGTCATACGCCGCTTTCATGGGGCTTTACACAGGCACTTGAAAAAGCTGGCCATAACCGTGGATTGAAGGATTTCTTCTTTTCCGGAGGTAAAAATGTTCTAGATATGTGGATGGGCGTTGCTCCAATTGTTATGGCACTTGGAACTCTAGCATTAATTGTTGCCGAGTATACACCCGTTTTCCAATGGTTGGGTGTTCCATTTATTCCAATACTAGAGCTCCTGCAAATCCCTGAAGCGAAGGCAGCGTCAGAAACACTAGTGGTTGGGTTTGCTGATATGTTCCTACCATCTGTTATCGGGGCTGGAATTGAGAGTGAAATGACTCGATTTATTGTTGCCGCTGTATCTGTTACACAGCTAATTTATATGTCAGAGGTCGGCGGTCTCTTACTGGGCTCAAAAATCCCCGTTTCTTTTTGGGAGCTGATTGTGATTTTTATCCAAAGAACATTGATTACATTGCCGATTATTACTCTTATTGCCCATTTTCTATTTTAATTACATGCGAAACACCTCCGAGGTTTTGGAGGTGTTTTTTTCTATGGCAACCGCTTCAATAATATAACGGCATGTTTTTAAAGTGCTATTTTTCACATCGCTAGAGATTCCACAAAAAAGAGTGTCACGTCGGCACCCCTAGAATGCGTTATTCATCATCAATCTCGCCATCACCAATTTCATCCTCTTCTTCAACATCCTCCACTTCTTCGTCTTCCTCAGGCTTTTCGTCATTGCCACAGCCCGTTATGGAAAAAAGCGAAAAGGCCACGCAAAACATTAGAAAGTACTTTTTCATCTGGAATCCCTCCTTTGGTTTAAGGTTACCAATTGGTTTAAGATTATGTAGCGCATGCTCTACTATCAAATTCGCCCATCGAATTTGCGTCCGGATTATTATCTGAGCTCGCTCGGGTAAACTAACTTTAAGAAATCGTGACATCCGCCGGAGGCTTTAACTTCATTCAGACGGGGGTTGAACGCCCACTGAACCGAAGAACTATTTGTATTAATCCCCCACTTGTAGAAGTGGAGGGTCTTCTGAACCTGTCGCAAGCTTTCGGTACAAAAAGCATTTGCTGATGAAGGTAAAAAAGAATAGAAAAAAAGAAGCAGAGGTTCTTCTGCTTCAGAAAAAATAGGAGTTTTATTATTTATTAAGAGGTCGCTCCAGCGTTAGAAGCTCATCCTCAAGTGAAGCAAATTGCTGTACGATAACATGCTTCGCATCCGAAATAGCTGCATTATAGAAATGTGGGGCCAATGACTCCTTGACGAAATCCAGCACTCTTTCGGCAGCAAATTCCGTTAGCTCTTCATCTCTTTCCTGGAAAAAGAACGTTTGGATGTCAGAAATCATTTGATCCTGCTGCTCTTTTGTAAGTTTGAAAAACAAATGGAAAATCTCCTTTCAAATGCAATAGTATGGTTTATTATACTATACCTTTAGTGAAAAACAGCAGACCTAAGTCCGATTACCGGCTTAGGTCCGTTCAATGCCCTTATTCTGCTTCGACTGTTTCCATCTCTTTAAAGGTCTCCGCCACCTTCACCATCATCGAGCATTCAATCCTCTTTTTAAAAAGTTCACAGCTGAAGCCGTAGGTTCCGTTGAGTGAACCGGTTGCGTGCAGAGCATTGGCAGGACAACCGCCGCTGCAGTAAAGCTTCGCCCAGCAGTCCTGGCATTCCGGCTTCGAGTAGCAGTTGCTCTCTTTAAATTTGGATTGGATTACTGGTTTGATGATGCCATCCCAGATAGTCCCCAGCTTGAAATCCTCATCGCCGACAAACTGGTGACACGGGAAGATGTCACCTGTTGGTGTAACAGCAAGATACTCCGTGCCGGAGCCGCAGCCAGAGATTCTTTTTTGAATACACGGGCCCTCTGAAAGATCAAGCATATAGTGATAAAAGGTAAATGGACGACCTTCCTCGCCGCGCTTAATCATCTCTTTTGCGAGAACTTCATACTGATTGTATAACTCCGGTAGATCCGCCTCGGTCAGTGCATAGGGTTCATTCGGGTCCCCGATTACCGGTTCCATGGACAGCTTGTCAAAGCCAAGGTCGGCAATATGAAAAATATCATTGGTGAAATCGATATTATTATGCGTATAGGTTCCGCGTACATAGTATTCTTTATCGCCCCGCTTTTCGACAAACTCTTGAAACCTTGGAACGATATAATCATAGCTACCCTTTCCCGTTACGGTTTTGCGCAGGCGGTCGTGAATTTCTTTCCTGCCGTCAAGACTCAGGACAACATTGTACATTTCCTGATTCAGAAACTCGGTAACCTCATCGTTTAGCAGCATTCCGTTCGTCGTGAAGGTAAAGCGGAACTGCTTCTTATACTCTTTTTCCTTACTTCTGGCATAAGCAACAATCTGCTTGACCACCTTCCAGGCCATGAGCGGTTCGCCACCAAAGAAGTCGATATCAAGGTTACGATGATGTCCGGAGTTTTCTAGCAAATAATCAACTGCCTTCTTCCCAACCTCAAAGCTCATAATGGCTCTTTCTCCGTTATATTTCCCTTGACTAGCAAAGCAGTAGTCACAGGTGAGATTACAGGTATGGGCAACATTGAGACAAAGGGCTTTTACATAGGTCTTTCGATTTTTTACATCAATGGCGAGATTTTTATATTCATCTTCGGTAAAAAGCTGTCCGCTCACTTTTAATTCCTCGACTGCAGTGATGGTGTTGTGGATTTCTTCTGGTGAAATCTCAGGGTCAGCCTCATATTTTTTCAGCATGGCTGTTACGATTTCTTCTGCTGAGGCTGACTCATACAGTTCAATGATGTCATAGGCAAGGTCGTCGACCACATGCACAGAGCCGCTGTAGGTATCAAGCACAATGTTAAAGCCATTTAGTTTATATTGATGAATCATTTTTATCTCCTTTTTCACATAAAAATACCCGCCCAGCTGCAATCAGTTGGGCGGTTCGATCCTGTTTCCTATCTGTTTAGTGTGTTTTCACACTTCTGATTTGCAATGCCGCAAGAGGTTTTGCAGGCAGATTGACAAGAGGTTTGACATGCGCCGCATCCTCCGTGCTGTGCAGTGTCCATCAGTTTACGAGTGCTGAGTGTTACGATTCTTTTCATAAAAGAAAACTCCTTTTGAAATAGTTTTCGGAAAAAGTGACAAATTTGTGAACTTATTCACATTTGTTCTTCAAGGATAATTTTAGCAATTCATCCAATTGCCGTCAATTTTTTATCGATGGATTTCTTTTGAGATTTGTTTTCGAACAAAAAGAAAGCCAGCAGCTGTTTTCCGTCAGCTGCTGGCCAAGCGCAGTATATAAATATATAGAAGGAAAAGAAATAAACCGATGGGGGAAAATCCACCATGCGGGTAAAACCAACATTGATAGGGAAATAAAAAATTCAAAGTAAAACTGACCATCGGGGCATCCACCCCGTCTGGGTAATGCATTAAAGCACTGGGGGACTGTCCCCCAATTAGGTAATGCGTTAAAGCGTTGGGGGACTGTCCCCCACTCAAGTAAAGCGTTAATCCGACGGGGGTACCCACCCCTTTAAGCTTTGTTTGACCTTTAAGTCCCCCGCGGATTAGTTTTTATATGTGAACCGTAGAATTCGCAGAATTAAACGGTTGCTGGTACTTTTTGTAGCATTGTGCCGTTTTGGGCAAAGTTTGTATGCCATGAGAAGGCTTTTTCTAGCACGTGAGGTGTTTGACCGCCTCTTTGTAGTGCTTCTTCATAGTATTCACGTAATTGTTCACGATACATTGGATGTGCACAATTATCGATAATGAGTCCGACTCTTTCTCTCGGTGCTAATCCACGTAAATCGGCATAGCCTTGCTCAGTTACGATAACATCTACATCATGCTCCGTATGGTCTACGTGTGATACAAATGGTACGATACTTGAAATGTCGCCGCCTTTAGCGATGGACTTTGTTACAAAGATAGCTAAGCGGGCATTTCTCGCAAAATCACCTGAGCCGCCAATTCCGTTCATCATTTTTGTTCCAAGAACATGTGTGGAATTGACATTTCCATAAATATCTAACTCTAATGCTGTATTGATTGAAATTAATCCGAGTCGGCGGATGATTTCAGGATGATTCGAAATCTCCTGTGGACGCATGATTAACTTATCGCGATAGTTTTCAAAGTTTGCAAACACATGATTCATTTTTTCTTCTGAAAGCGTCAATGAACAACATGAGGCAAAATCTACCTTGCCAGCATCGATTAAATCGAATACCGCATCCTGTAGCACCTCAGAATAAACTTCTAAGTTTTCAAACTCTGAATCTAGCATTCCATGAAGAACCGCATTAGCAACAGAACCAACACCTGATTGTAATGGTGCTAATTTTTCTGTTAATCGGCCTTCCTCTACTTCATTACGAAGGAAACTGATTAAATGCTGGGCCATAACCTTTGTTTCTTCATCAGGCTGAACAATGGTGGATGGAGAGTCTAGTTGATTAGTAAACACAATCCCTTGAAGTTTGTCCACATCAATAGGAATTCCTAGTGTACCGATTCGATCATCTGGCTTAACAAGTGGCAGCGGTTGGCGTTCACCTTGCTTACCAGGCTCATACAAATCATGAATTCCCTCTAGCTGTGTAGATTGTGCCATGTTAATTTCTACAATAATAGATTTAGCATTTAAAGCAAAAGTTAACGAGTTCCCTACAGATGTTGTCGGGATGATCATGCCATCCTCTGTAATTGCAATCGCTTCCACGATAGCTACATCAACACTCATAACATTTGAACGTAACAGCTCAGACGTATGGGAAAGATGCTGGTCTACAAATAAGAAATCACCTTTGTTGATTCCTTTACGCATGGTTGGATCTGCTTGGAAAGGTAAACGCTTACCAATAATACCAGCTTCAGCAAAGATGGTATCAATATCAGACCCTAAAGAAGCTCCTGTATACACATTCACCTTGAAGGATTCGTCACCCTTAACCCGATTTACTAGCGCGATTGGTACTGCTTTTGCATCACCAGCACGAGTAAATCCGCTTAAGCCTAACGTCATTCCATTTTCAATCCATGAAGCCGCTTCCTCTGCTGTAACAACGCGGTCTCTTAGACGCTCGTCTCTAATACGCTCCAACATATTCTCCATATCCTGATCCCTCTCTTAATGACTAGATGTTTATTATTTTACCGATTCTTGTCATTAAAAGTAGATTTTTAGTATATAAAACTCAATTTTCAGACTAAATAGCAAATTTCGACACTGAAACAGAGAATTTTTAAAATCCTAATAATTTTCTGAAATAACTGGAGTAAGATTGGCTGACCGGAACTCTCTCCCCATTATCCATGGCAAGGACAAAGGTAGAATGTGTATCTGGATAGATGGCTTCAATATGATTTACATTAACAATAAAAGAGCGATGGCATCTGATAAAGGAATCCTTTGGAAGCAGGTATTCAAATTCCTGCAGCGAGTTTTTGTGAATACCAGTCACCTTCCCCGAGTAGACTGTTGTTTTCTTATCCTTTGCCTCTAAATAAACAACCTTGGCAAATGGAATAGGAATCCAGCCATCACAGGTCTTCACGGTTACAACCGATTTTCCATCGGAAAGGGCAGGGTAAATAGCCGTCACGGTCCCCTCAAGCTGACCCTCATGGAAAAATGGCACAGCGATTCCGTGATAAGGAACCCCAAACACATCGCGGTTGATAAACTCGGAAACCTTCTGCTTCGTTTCTAAAGCAAGGTCAGCCATCGTCCCTTTCTTCACAGGATCTCCAGGTCTAATTTTTAAATCGATTCGTTTACTCGGCCGATAATAGATGTATTCAGTTGTATCTGAAATCACGATGGAAACCTCATCTGAAAAAACTTCTCCAATTACATCCAGTAATGAACCAAGGGTTATTTCTTTCATATTGGGATCACCTCATTCATTATTATACTATATTGGAAAAATTAAGGATATAAATTATATAAATCGACATTCATGATAAGTATATATGAATAATATTTTATCCATCACGGTATGAAGCATTTGTTCCATTTTGCACGAGTGAGGCATGATAAAAAAACTGAGTCTCGCCCGTAATGGAAGTAAACTCAGCTTCTTTTGTCTCTTAAGAATTTATTAAATTTGTTTTATCGCTTCCATACGCTTTTTGCCATTGGTTCTTAAACACAGCCACATCAGTCGGTGTTGCAGGAAAAGCAATAAATTTTTCAATGAGTTCCGGACCGACTGTCACTGTATGAGCACCAACAAGACAGACATCATGAACCTGTTGGACATTTTTAAAGCTAGCCGCCAAAATTTCCGTTGGTAGCTGGTATGCAGCATATAGCTGAGCAATTTCGGCTACAACATTTACACCATTCCCGGTTAAATTATCTATCCGATTTACATACGGTGCGACATATTTTGCTCCAGCCATCGCAGCCATTAGAGCTTGAAAAGCGGTATAGATCGTCGTTGCCAATGTTGGGATATTCTCAAGCGTCAGAAGCTTGATTGCTTTTAAGCCTTCATCTGTAACTGGAATTTTGACAATCACTTTTCCAGACAGTTCACTTGTGATAAACTTGGCTTCCTCGACGATTTCCTCGGCTGTATCGCCAATAGTCTGCACGAACAACTCCTTCTCTTCCCCGATAATTTCACGAATTTCTCTGAGAACCTGTAAATACGGACGGTTCTCTTTTACAAGAATAGACGGATTCGTTGTTACGCCGGCAATCGGAAAATACTCATGCAAGCGGGCAATTTGTTTTACATCTGCTGAATCAATATAAAGTCTCACGGTGTTTTTCCCCCTACAGAAGCGGGCTTAACCGATAATGATTAAGCCTTTTTTTATAAAATCGGTATGTACAAAATGGCCTGGTTTCATAAAATAAAGGACCGACAGACGCAATTCTAAATCCTCTATTATTCTGTCGAGCAGCTTCAGCCATCTGTGAATAGTATAACAAAAATCCATTCTATCCTGTGGAACTTCTATCTCAATTGGGAGAAAAATTCATCTTAAAATAAGGTCGTCACCTCTCTTTCCAACTAGCTCCTCCATAGGTATGAGCTTTAGGTTGATAGGTATTTTAATTAGCTTCGTATACTAAGGATTACCTGCTCAGGTTCTGCTCGAAAAACAGGATATTCCTCACCGTTCTGGATGACGGTTTCCCCGTGATTCGTAAACCCGATTTTCGGAAGAATGTTTTCTCCCTCTGGGCTGACGGCAAAGGCACCGATTTCTTTGATGATGATTCCTTTTTCCTGAAGTCTCTTTAATTCTGCCGCGATATCTTTAATCAGTCTGCTGGCATATTCCTTACGGCGGGCATCGTGGATATCGACAATGAGTGTAATAAAGTATAGATAAACCTCTGTCGGCTGTTCATAGGTCTGCAAATACCCGCCAATCTCATGTTCACTGATTTCTCCTTCCAGGATGGCAGTATAGGCCTCTTTGTTCAAAGGAAATAGACTGTACATGCCCTTAACACCCTGAGACGTTTTCAAGATCCGGTAGATTTCAGGATTTTTCCGCAGCATCTTCTTCAAAATATCCGGGGAGACATGCCATTCCTCTGGATACACCCGGTCATTTAAGGCAGACATGCCTTCGCAATCCTGAAGCCGAGCTGTTGTCATTTCATCTTGTGTATCTGTAGTACGTTGATTCATTTTCGATACCTCCGATTGATTACGTCGAGTCTAATTATGACCATTATGTATATGATTATTATAATAGAATTTCCTTATTCAGTAATAAAAAGGCTTTGTTAACTTAGTTGTTGATTTTCGTTTCAGGCACTTCGCTTTCCGCAGGCGACGCCGAGCCTCCTCGACACTACGTGTCTGTGGGGTCTCGTCTGTCTCGCTTCTCCTGCAGGAGTCTGCGTGCCTTCCACTACAATCAACCTGCTAAAAAAATCAATACAATGCATTAACAGAGCCAATAAAAAAACTGAGCCCTACCCTATAAAAGGGTATCACTCAGTTTTCTTATACATACCTTATTTAACAAAAAGCCCATCTCCGTGCATCCTCGAGAGGAGGTGTGTCGACTCTTTGCTTTGTTTTAGTAGCCTTTCTATTTGTTCTGATGCTACTGGTGGGCTGTAGTAGTAGCCTTGCATTTGTTTGCAGTCTTCCTGCCAGATTTTTTTCAGCTGATCCTGAGTTTCGATTCCTTCGGCAACGGTGTTTAAGTTCAGCTGTTTAGCAAGAGTCATGATGGATCTGATAATAGCATCACTGACCTCATTAGAATGGACATCTTTCACAAAGGAACGGTCAATCTTTAAGGTGTTGACGGCAAAGCTTTTCAAATGACTCATAGATGAATAGCCGGTTCCAAAATCATCGATGGAAAGACTGATGCCCATGCTGCGAATTTTTTGCAGTGTATCCACTAGATCGGCTTCATTTTCAATCAGGATTGACTCAGTAATCTCCAAATCTAGCCACATAGGGTCCAGCTTCGTTTCTGCCAGCACTTTTTCTAGCAAAAGAATAAACTTATCCTTCTGCTGCAATTGCTTTATGGAAATATTGACTGATATTTTCAGTGAGGAATAGCCTCGATTCTGCCACTCTACGGCTTGTTGGCAGGCTGTTCTTAAAATCCATTCTCCTAAAGGAATGATTAAGCCTGTTTCTTCTGCTAATGGAATAAATTCACTTGGTGGAATTAGACCAAGCTGATTATGCTTCCAACGAATTAATGCCTCTGTACCAACAATCTTACCGGATTCTAGATGGACAATCGGCTGATAAACCAAATAAAACTCCTCATGCTTTAAGGCATAGCGAACATCATTTTCTAATCTGACCCTTTGGACGGTTTCAATATCCATTTTGGAATCATAAAAGCTATAACCGTTTTTCCCTCTTTCTTTAATAAAATACATCGCCGTATCCGCTTGTTTAATCAGTGTTTCGACATTTACTGCTTCATTACCGCCAAAGGTGACAATCCCCATGCTTACTGATAAATAGAACTCTAGATTTTCGAATATAAACGGGACTTGTAAACTAGTGATTATTTGTTCTGCAATAACAGCTGCTTGCCTTTCGTTTTTGATGGACGGAAGAAGGATGATAAATTCGTCCCCGCCCAGTCTGGCTAGTGTCTGATCCTCATCCAAACAAAGGCTAAATCTCTCGGAAACTTCTATTAAAAGCTTGTCACCGATATCATGTCCTAAGGTATCATTGACTTTCTTGAAGCCATCCAAATCCAAAAACATCAGCGCCATTACATCCTTCTCTTTGACAGAATGCTTCCAAGCCTGTAGCATCCGGTCCTTAAATAACGCCCGGTTAGGTAGACCGGTAAGCTGGTCATAGTAGGCCAGACTTTTGATTTTTTCTTCATAGGCTTTTTGATTTGTCATGTCCTTTGCAATACCGAATACGCCTGACACTTCTCCATCAATGAAGATAGGGACATTCGTCACATTCGCAAAGATACGTTGATTATTTTTATTGATAATTGTTATGTCATAGTTTTGAGCCTCTCCGTGCTTTGCCAGTTCAAAGTGTTCATAGCTCCTCGCTAGATCCTCAACAATGACAAGTGATTGGAAGGAGATTTTGCTCATTTCCTCATTGCTGAATCCTGTTTTTTCCTGAAAAACTGGATTGGAAGTGATAAAGTTGCCATCAAGGTCCATCGAAAAAACCGCATCGAAGTTATGTTCAAATAAAGATTGATATTGTTCTTTCGTGCGACGATTTTCCTCCTCCAGCTTCTTTCGTTCTGTCATATCATGAAAAACAAGAACGCCCCCATGAAACTGACCCCTTTTGTTTATTAATGGTTTCGCATTGACTACCGCATTCCAGCTACCTGCCATGTTTTTTAACTCAATCCACATTTCATACTGGAGGACCTCTTCACCCTTGGCCGCTCTCGTTAATGGGAGCTCCTCATAATCAAGCACCCTTTTTCCATCAGCTGAAAGAAAGCGAAAACGATCTCCCCATTGATTCACAGAATCCCCGAGAAGGGACATAAGTGGCTGGGCCGATTTATTAAAATAACTTATGTTCCCTTCCCTATCAAAGGCAATAACCTGCTCCTCCATATTTTCTAGGATGGCTTCGTAAAATTGCCTTTGGTGGTCCGTCTCATCCTGTGTCTGCAAAAGCATCCGATTCAATTTCGTGTTTTTTATCAGAAGCCTTGTGAACACAAGAAGAATAGCCCAATTCGTTATACTTCCGATGATAAAGGCGACAAGTAGTTCAAACGGGATATCAAAATGAAATCGTTGTAATAGAAGCGTATATTTCGCGGCACACACTACGATGCCAGCGATAATAGTAAATTTCCAGTATGGAAAAATGACAACAAATAAAATGATAGGGATGATGAAAAGTGACCATACAATGGGATGGAGGTGGATCGCATATACATAATCCAGTCCAATTGTCAGTAGGATAGATAGAATAATTAGTATATAGTGGGCTTTCTTCAAAGTATCACCACTTCCTTATTTCGTTCTATAGAAATAGACTTTTTAAGTATAAACGGTAAAAATAAAACCGCAATAAACTATAGAAAAATAATACTCTTTTAATTATTACCATTAACCAATTGGACATATTTTTAACTAGAGAGGCCAGCTTCTTTAAGCTCCAATTAGATAAAAAAGAGCATAAGCAGCCTGCCTATGCCAAAGAAAAATATCGATGATTAAGAATGGTATTACACAATCAAATCCCCCCGCCGAATTTGCGTCGGGATTTTTATCGAGCTTGCTCGAGGTGGAGCGCACTAAAAACCAAGCTATCTTCGAATAGACTTCGTGGGAATCTGAACGATAAAGCTGGTTCCTTGCTCAGGGGTCTCAACCTTTATCTGTCCTTTCAATGAATGTACGATTTCCTGTACATGCGCTAAACCGATTCCCGTTGCGGCCACTCCATGATCATTGAACTTCGTTGTGTAGCCTGGTTCAAAGATAATCGGAACATCCTCTTCGGGAATTCCTTTACCTGTGTCCTTGACGACAAACACCGTGTTACCTGATTCCTCAGAGATTTCGAGATGAATCTCTCCTTTATCAGCAATCGATTCGACCGCATTGGAGGCCAGATTATTTAACAACGTCAAAAGAGGAATCTGTTGATTTGTTTCAAAATCAGCCTCTATCTTCATCTCAAACTTAATTTTTTTCTTTAACAGCTCGCTATAACGTTGGTTCGCGATTACAACGAGCTTCACAATATCGGAAAGCTCAAGATTATTTTGCATTTTTTCCAAGCTCAACTTCTTCAACCCTGATAGAATCCGCTGCGAATCCTGTTTGACTTCATGAATTTCCTGAGCAATTTGCAGGGCCTGCACACTTAATAAATGAAGCTCCTTCTTTTTCAGCTTACGATGTAAATCATGGCTGGAGGATGTAATTTCTTCTATTTGCTCCAGCGATTTTTGTAAATAAAGCGTCTCCGCATAGACCTCTGACCCTACTTGCAGCATATCCTGCATCCGTTGCTTTTGCTCTGATACCGTTATCGAGCTATACAGACCGATGACAAAGTAACTGCGAACTAAAGCGACACCCATAATCAGTCCTAAAGCCTTCAAATCCAATCCAATTTGCTCGTGTAAAGCATTTCGAGCAAGCTCCTCTGAAATATTTGCGATACATTCAAAGAGAAAAGCCCAGCCGCCTAAATAAAGCGGATGCATTTTATAACGCTCAAGCCTGATGAGATGAAAGCCAAGTGAAAAAAGAAAATAAAACAAAAGAATCGGCGAATGATTGATGAAGCTCGTTGACCAATGGGCATCCAGGAGAAGAAGGTCTTTCATCGTGCGAACACATACCACCAGCAGACCGGTTACGATTCCGGTTGTCAGTACCGATGACGGTGTCCACACTAGAATCAGGAAGAAAAAGGCAATACTGCCCAAGCCAAATCGAAACGCCTCCCCTTCAAACGGAATCACCTTGATTTCACTGGCGAGCGTTACCAGGATTGCGGTCAACAGCAGGAAAAGCCAGTCTTTTCTAGTAAAGGTTTTCTTTGAAAAAGCCTGTAAACCTAACATAAAAATCTCCTATATCAAGCATAATTTATACTCAGCCAATAAGCTCAACTATAAATCGAGTATATCATTATATCCATATCAGTTTTTCCTCATATTGTTACTCACCTGTGAACGATTTATTTTCGCCGAGGCCATCCACATGAATGACGATGTTCGTGAAAAAATCATCCTTCAATCCAAATGCGGCATCCGTAAAGGGATGTTTGATTTCTCAAAGGAATATATACCTACCTTTCGAACCTCACCATCGCATTTTCTCCAATATCCCGAAGCTATGATTGTGATTCACAATACATGATTACGCTTTCATTATTCTAAAAATTATCTTCAAAAACCCAATATTATACAAAAAAAGTGTGATTAGACAATTTTAACCAGATGGGCTAAATTTATTGATGTGGGGAATATATTGGGGAATATTCTAGTAAGGGGAGGATTTTTGTAATGATTCGTTATAAAAAATTAGGCTATGCTGTTTTATGTGTAACAGACCTAGAAAAATCAACTGATTTCTACACAAATATTGTGGGTATGCAGTTTGTTGAGCGTATTGGTGAAACCGTTTTCCTTCGTTCAAGCTATGACCACCACAATTTAATTCTTGAACAAGCACCTGAAGCTGGCTTAAAACGTGTTGCGTTTGAGCTTGAAAAAGCATCACAATTTGATGATGTCTTCAACTATTTACAGGAAAAAGGCTTAAATCCAAGAGAATTAAGTGCCAAGGAAGCACAGGAACTAGCGCAAGGAAGAACACTGCGCTTTAAGGATCCAAATCTTGGCGTAACCTATGAAATGTATGTGGAAATGATGCAAATGGGACTTCCTTATCAGCCGCCAAACGGACTTGAAATTGAGTGCCTACTGCACGTTGTATATGAAACAAATATGTTTGATGAAGTCTATGACTTCCTTGTGAATACATTGAATATGGCTGTATCTGATATCCAGGGACGCGAAATGGCTTGGGCATGGTTACGTGTATGGCCAAACCCTTACCACCATTCATTCGCCATCACGAAAGGTCCAGAGAATAAATTAAACCATATTGCTTATAAAGTGAAAACGATTGATGATATCGGTAAGCAGGTGAACGTCTTAAAGAATAACGATGTAGAAATTCTGATGGGACCTGGCCGTCATCATCCATCAGGAAGTGTCTTCCTTTATTATGCGGATCCAGATGGTATTACGCTTGAGTACAGCCAAGGGATGGAAGAGTTCCCTGAAGAAAATCCACGTGAGCCACGCCGCTTAGAGCCAAGCTTAGCAACCCTTGACGAGTGGGGCGGACAACCAGCTGAAGGCTTTGGTAAACACGGTAAAATTATCGTCGATGATGAGGAAGTTGTACCTCTATAATATAGATAGGAATGAAGAGAATCCTTTTAAAATTAGGGTTCTCTTTTTTGCTAGAATCGGATTTAATTTGAGATTCTTTCCTCTATTTCTGCAATTGGTTGAACGATTTATTACTGAAATGGCCTCTGTTCCGCTTAAAAAAGTAGTGGTTGTATAAAAATAATGCGTCTTTTGATGGATATCCGCGGTTTTAGAGCATATATCCGCGGATGGCGGCCACTTATCCGCGGATTCTAATAGGTTATCCGCGCTTTTTAACAACATATCCGCATTTTACCATATTTTTCCAAAATTTAACGGTTTTACAGAAGAAAAAAATCCCCTAATATCTTCACTCGGAAAATAATAGGGGTTATCTTAACAAACATGGTCTTTCGTTAAACATAAAGTAATTCTCCCTCTCTATCATGTGCGTCCTTGAGCTCTGCTTCCCGCCACAAGCTAGCGTCTGGGAGGATATCCTCCATGAAGTTGCGCAACTCCTCCACAGGTTTCTCCGTCAATACAGCTTTTTCCTCCGTCATCCCATTACAAATTTCATAAATTTCGTCGAAATGAGTGAATGACATCATCGGCACCTTCTTCCTTTTTTTGAGGGTTTTGACTAAAATACCTCCCTCTTGCTATTATTATAAGCTCGAAAAGTGACATTCATCACTCTTAATTTTGTCAATATTTCGAATAATAATAGCAAGCATATTTGATTCTACCTTAGTGACTCCACTTTTTTACTGAGCGTCAAGCTCTTTTCGACTTTTCTACGCGAAGCAAAGCTATGTAGCACCATACCCAGGATCACCATCAGCATACCAGCCCATGATAACGGTGATGGGACAGCTGCAGATAATAAGAAGAGCTCACCAAGTAAAGCGAACAGGACGGCGACGGATTGAGTGGCTTCTACTGCAGCCAATTTTGTCATTTGCCCTCTCACAAGGTCTGTTGCCCGGAAGAACAGGACCGTTGCAATCACGCCGGCAAACAGAGCAACCATACCAGATTGAATTGTTTGTGAAGAACTTGGTACACCTTCTGTAAAAAGGCCGAAAACCGCAAGCAGCAGCCAAAAGGGGAGGCTGGCAATCGTCATGCCGAGCACTCGCTCAAATGTATGGAGCTTACCACCGCTCACCTCCATCATTTTCCGATTTCCAAGCGGATAGGCGACAGCCGAGATGAGCATCGGCAGGGCCCCTAATAATAATTCTTTAAGGGTTATTTCCTTGGCATGCTCCATTTGCATAAGGATAATTCCTGCTAGGATTACCAGTGAAAAGCCTAGGCCCCGTAACGGAATCTTCCCGCGAACTTTCTTCGTACCATTCGCTGTCTCGACATTCTCGTAGAAAAGCGGTGCGAGAAGCGATCCGAATACAATCGTGATTTGAAAGGTGGCCGCCACCAGCCAGCCTGGTGCATAGGCGGCTGAAAAACACATGGGGGCATAAAATAAGCCAAAGCCAACAAAGCTCCACCACAGCCATTTCAGCGGCGCTTCTCTCATAACGGCTAGCAAATGACGGAGCTGCTTTCTCCCCAGGACAATAATCAACAGGAACAAGACTGTCCAAAAGTAGCGGAGAGACGCACTCCAAATCCAGCTCCCTCCCGAAATTTCCATCGAGCGATTTAATACAAATGTAAAAGCAAAAAAGAATGCACCGCAAATGCCAAATACTATCGGTCGCAAAATATACCTCCTTCATGTATGTAAAACGTAACCAATGCTGCCACTAACGGCAAAAAACTTCATAGGTTATCACTATTGTAATAAAATTATCTAAAGATTTGCAATATTTATTTAAAAACTTCCGAGCATTATTTTCTAAAACAGACTCTCCCAATCGAAAAAGCAGCCGCTCATAAATCCATCAAAACCGCACAAACTAGTCATTGAGGTGATTAATATGACAAACAAAGAAAGGTTTCCAGAGGGAGCCAAAAACACAAAGGACAATCAAATATTTGCCCCTGATGGCAGCTCCCAACAGGTGAAAGGCAAATCCCATTCAGCAAAAGGCTCTAACCGTGGTTATAGACAAAAATGAGGTGTTTTTGAACATTTAGTGAATAAACACTCAAAGCATTATAATCTTTATTTATTCGTCAAAACTATGCTTGGAGGTGATAATCATGAAACCAGAAGAACCATTATATGAAGATGGAGGTTTAATGGAGGACCCAATTCTTGCTCCTAATGAAAGCAATCCTTCAGCTAAAGAAAGCTCGGAATCAGGGTTCAAACTGTGGTGGGATGGATGGGATTGAATGAATGAGTATCGTTACTCAAAGAGCTGACACGATTAGTTTGTTCTATCTATTGGCAGTTTCACTGACAGCTCCAAAAACAGGGACAGTTATTATAAAATAAACTGTCTCTGTTTTTCATATTACTGAACTCACCTTGTATTTAAAGGCATTCCGTATAATATCGGCCCGGCTGATCGTACCAACAAGTACTCCGTTTTTCACAACAGGAATTCTATGAATATTCTTTTCAGCGAGAAATGCAGCGATATCTCCAACCTCCACCTCTGCGGAAATTTTATAAACCTTTTTCTGGGCAATCTCCATCACATTTAAGTCCAATAATTGTTTTGCTCTTGCTTCGAGATTGTCTGTATCTCCTTTCATAATCTGCGGGAAAAATAAAGTCCCAAACACGATGTCCTTTTGTCTCCCGATATAACGCAGGATATCTCCATCACTTATGTAGGCAACGATTTCATTTTTGTCATTGACAATCGGGAGACCACTCAGACCATACTCCATTATTTTTTCAATAGCTAAACCGACACTGTGCTCTTTCTTTACTTTAATGACCTGTTTATTCATGATATCAAGCGCCTTCATTCGACCCCTCCGAATTCTTCATTTATCAACCCATTAACAGATCCAGCCAACAGCCAATCGATTCTCTATCTTTTACACTATACCTATACTAAAATGTTGTATTATAACAGAAATATATCCTAATTTTCAAAAGATTACAATTATTAAGCTTGTACATCGAGAGCATATTACCATTAAAGATGCGCAACCTATTGAATGGGCATATAAGTTCCAAATAATATTTCTGGAGGCTTATTCATGACACAGGATAATCAGCAGAATAAAACCGAGCAGCAGTTAAAAAATGCGCAGATGGAGGTACAGAAGGCTCATTTAGAATTACAGATGGAGGAAAATGAATTATTAAAGGCTATGCAGGAGGAGGAAATAGAGCTTCAGCAGCTAAAACAAGCGCAGCAGAAGGTAAAACAAGAACAAGTCGATGTCCAGAAGGCACAGGAGAAATTGCAGCAGGCACAAGAATCGGTCATGACCTATCAAAATTTACAGTAAAAATTTAATCAAAAAAAAGTTCTTTTGCTTCTATTATATCTCGGTTGGAAGCAAAAGAACCTGTCATCTATTATTGTTCCTCTAGCATTTTGATTTTTTCTTCGATGTATTGCTTTTCCAGTACTCCTAATTGGAGGGAAAGGTTTATATAAGAGGAGCTATTTGCACCGCTTTGATTATAGAGTTCCCCTAGGCTATTTCTAAGTTTAATGATTCTTTGTAGTTGTACATAGTCGCTTTGAATATGTTGTTCAGTGACTGCCATCATCATACACCTCTTCATAATAGAAATTTTGGAATGAATGACATATTGAACCCGAAATACTCTTATTATGATTGAAACAAAACATTTCTATTAATCATAAGAGCGGATCATCGTAATTCCAATAAAAGCGTAACACAGTCACTGTTACCATGAGAATACATTATGAAATAGTAAAACAATTTACAAAAATTACACTATATATCAATATAACATTTTAGTCAAACCCATATTTCACAATATGAAAAGATTAGTACAGGTTCCACAGACTCCTTTTCTCTCATTTACACTTCTCAATCAAAAGATACTTTTTTATAATAATGACTCTATATAAAGTAAAAATTTTCAGAAAAGAGAGCAACTTTTTCACTAGTATCTAGTATTCAAAATAAAGTAAGGTGGAATTCAATACGAATTCCACCCATTATTGGTATATTACCATGTCATGTATTTATTTAGCTAAATGTCATTATGCTTTATTATTGTACGCCCTTTTCATTTAAGAATGGACTATATTGTTGGTCGATATTTGGAATATGTGAATATAACCAATCACGAACAAATGCAGTTGTTTCTTCTGTGATTTCAGCTTCTCCTGCATTGAATTTATCTTGAAGCTCTACACAGGTTTGAACTAAATTGTCATGCGCTTTTTTGTGTGCCTCATAATCCGGGTAACCGTTAGCCTGCATTAATTCCTCTTCAGTAGCAAAGTGTTTCACAACATAGTTAATCAAATTGCTTAGTTTTTCACCAATCACTGCTCTATCCCCCGATAGTGATTCGTGCAAAGCATTTGTTAGTTCGAATAGCTCTTGATGCTGACCATCAACCTCGTTAATTTTTACGCTGTAATTCTCGCTCCAAGTCATTAGTGACATTTGTTATAACCTCCCCGTTTTTTGTAACAATTTGTCAACAAAGTCATAATACCATAATTTAAAGCGCTTACAATTCAAAATCAATAGAAAATATTGAACGTTTTGTGAAAATATGGAAACTAGCTCTGAGTACCCAGTTCCGATGTAATAAAATAGCAAGGAAACGCTTCAGCTACCTCCTTCTTTCGTTGGAAGTGGGATAGCCTCCGGCGGATGTCTCGGATTTTTAAAGGTAGTTTACCCGAGCGAGCTCAGGTAATCCGGTCGCAAATTCGACGGGCGAATTTGATTTCTACACTCTAAAGCTTTATTCTGTTCTATACATAATAGAACAAATTTGTTATAATAAATATAGAACAGATAGGGGGGGTGTTTCTTGATGATTATTCGTATTGAGCCTGAGTCTGATATTCCGATTTATACGCAACTGTCCAACCAAATTATCGAGGGGATTGCCAGAGGAAGTCTTCGGCCAGGGGACTCACTGCCATCTGTAAGAGCGTTAGCTGCTGATCTAGGCGTCAATATGCATACGGTTAGTAAAAGCTATCATCAATTAGAGAAAAAGGGCATCATACAAATCGTGCCAAAATCTGGTGCCATCATCCGCTCTCAAGATGAAGTAAAACAAAACGGACCTTATGAAGAGCCGTTTATCAATTCATGTATGCCCGTCATTGCGGAAGCTTTAGTTGTGGGAATGACTAGAGAGCACATCGAAGCACTTGTTGCCACTGTCCTCAATGATCTTGAGGGAAAAACACCATCATGATTATGCCACTCACCTATTACCCTTGAATGGAGGAATAAATATGGCCTTTGTTGTCTTTTTCATTTTGATACTCTTTTTAGCCATTATGGAATCCGCTATTCCTTTTTTAGTGAAAAGGACCGTTGTTTTCGGCGTCTCTGTCCCAGAGAGATTTGTCGAAGATGCTATTCTTGCTCGCTATAAAAAAACGTATTCTATCATTGTTGCTACTGTTTCAATTGCGGCACTAGCGTTATTCTATTATTGGTACCACATGTACAGTCCTATGGAAGATAAAATGGTGCTATACGGAATGATCCTGATGTTCAGTATCCTAATTTTAAGCTTTGCCCTCTACTTTTTTTACCATGGGAAAACAGCACAGCGGAAAAAAGCGGAGCAATGGGGAGAAAACGCGAAGCAGCTGAGAGCAGCTGATTTATCTGCAAGAGCTGAGGATGAAATGCTCCCTTGGTATATCTTTCTGTTGCCAATGCTTATAACCGTCGCTGTCCTAATCTATACCATTATCAAATATCCGCTTCTACCTGCTCAAATACCGACACACTGGGGAATAAGTGGAAAGCCTGATGCTTTTACCGAAAAAACACCTGTCTCTGCCATTCAAATGCCTCTCATTCTATTAGTCATGCAGGCAATGATGATGGCAACGGTGGTATCGCAAAAGCGTTCAGGAATTAAAGTAAGTGCCACTAATACAGCAGGAACACGAACTCGGCAGCTTACGTTAAGAAAATATACAAGCTGGTTCATGTTTTTAATGACTTTGCTCTTAACTATTCTCTTTTCCTTTTTCCAGCTTTCAACCATTCATACGGACTTAGCTGGAGATGCGATAAGCTTTGCCCTGCCAATGATTTTTATGCTACTTGTTCTGGTTGGAACGCTTATTTTTGCCCTTAAGGTGGGCAGATCAGGCAAGCAAATTACCGCTGATTCTACAGAAAGCATGGAAGATTATGATGATGATCAATATTGGAAGGGTGGTCTCTTCTATTTCAACAAAAGTGACCCCTCCATCTTCGTGGAAAAAAGATTTGGCGTTGGCTGGACCTTGAATTTTGCAAATCCGATTGGATATTTCATTATTTTTGTACCAATTACTATCATTTTACTCCTTAGTTTCTTATAAATATTGGCAAGTTCCAAAAGCAGAGTGGCGAACTATCGCTGCTCTGCTTTTAATGGACTTGTTTTATAAACTCTTACCTCTAAATAATTGGAAATTCCGTCGCCATCTGTGTCAGGATTATAGGGGTCGGTCCCGATTTTGTCTTTCCTCGCAATCTGTCAGGCCATCACCATCTGAATCAGGACAAGCTTTATCAGAAGCATCAGAATGGTTGTCAAAAAGCTTCTTAATCGGCAGTGAAAAATCCAGCTTAATGACACTTTCAAGAACAGAGTTTAAGTCTAGATCCTCTGTTAGAGTAACAATCGCCTTATTTAGTACTGAAAGTGTACCCCAGGCAAAGCTTTGTGTAAATACCTGTATGTGTTCAACAGGCTCGCTTCCAACTGTGAACTCCTTCTCAAACACAGCAATTTCCTGATTATTGACAATCACAGACTGAACCATTTTGACGGCTGTCCCAGCCGCATCTTTTATCATTTCTACTCCATTCACAGCCTTTGCTAGAATACTGGCGCTTTCTCTACTTTTATCCATCGTGTTAGCTGCTGCTTCAACCATTTGTTCTTGTTTGATGACCGCATTGCCTGTGGTTTCAGATGTATGCTTTTGGGAGGTCGTTATGACTGTATTCTGGACAGCTTTATTCAGATTCTTATCTTGATTGATTATTCCACTCTGTTTTGTATCCATTACAGTTTCTGTTATTTGTTCCATATAATCGGTTTGACTTTCTGTTATAAAGAATTGCTCTTGGTTCGTATTAAGTGATGTTTCCTGGCTCTGCTTATCCCTTTTCGTCACTTTAACGGATTGATTATAGTTTACCGTTAAATCCTGTTCCTGCTCAGCCTTCACATGATTTGCTTCTAAAACCTTCTGCTTTTGTTCGGCTATGATTTCGATGATCTGCTCCTGCTCATAGGAGCTACCTACACGCTCTCTTACATGGGATTTTGCTTCAGGATTAACCTTGTTTTCTTCATCTGTTCCTGCTGCCGCTTCATTATTATCTCCGTTTGATGATTCGGCTTCTGTACTTGTGTTTGTTTCTGATTGTGATTTATCTTCTGTACCTTCGATTGTTTCTGTTTGGGGTTCGTCTGCAGCATCTTTTATCGTTTCTGTTTGCCCATCACCATCAATCGTATCAGTTATATCTTCTATAGCGTATCCCAATATTGCTTCATCCATTTCTGCCTGATTTTCGGCTTCAACCGCTCCGTGATCCGTTTCCTTCTGCTCTTCTGCCAGGGTCGTCTGTTCCTGAGATTTCTCAACCGTTACCGCTTGGTTTTGTTCGATCTCTTCTGCCGTACCTCCTGTTTCAACACTCTGTTCTTGCTGAACATCCACTTCCAACTCTTGACTTTCTTCAACCTTTTCATTAGCAGATAGTCCTGCTCGACCCGCAGCATCCGCCAATAAGGATGTAGGTCCAAATAAAAGGATTTGAAGCATCAAAAGGGTCACAACTATTCGCTTTATCACAGTTCCAATTTCTCCTTTTCCATTTATGGGCTGCCTCCATATTTTAATTGAAATTGATTTTTCCACGTGTAGTATACGATTCAACAGACAAGATAAGAAAATCGAAAATTCTGTTATTTTTCTATTCAAAAAAGCTATTTTCTCGTTTTATGAAGAGCATT
Organism: Bacillus tuaregi; assembly: GCF_900104575.1. Taxonomy (NCBI): domain Bacteria; kingdom Bacillati; phylum Bacillota; class Bacilli; order Caryophanales; family Bacillaceae; genus Bacillus; species Bacillus tuaregi. The sequence continues at coordinate 340,849 of NZ_LT629730.1, read as the reverse complement.
CTCCTATTCTCTCAATCGCCCCGTTTTAACAATGATTTACATAGTCTTAGAGGCAATTTTACAAAACTAACAGATTTTTAACTTGATTTGATCGTTGAGCTAGAAGGAAGACCTCTATCGAAATGTCTCGAATTTGTGACGGATATGTCACTATTTCGCCTTTTTCCAGTACTTACCACCATATCCTATCTGATGTATAATAGGGGCATGGTAAGATAATCTTTATTCAAGGGGTTGGTAATATGGATATTCAAAAAGAAGATCTTCATTTACTTGTGGACCTTGTAGACGATAAAGATACAAGACTCGTCTATGACCTTATTAGAGCAGTTATCGATCAAAATGACAGAGAAATGCTAGAAATTTATCACACTACACCATCACCCGACTTAGAAGAAAAGATTTACAGACCGGCTAACCACGATTTCAACAGTGATGATCTCATCGATTGGGAGGATTCATGCTTAAATATGGTGTGAAGCAGGATAAGTGATCCTGCTTCTTTTTTTGCGGTTTTATAAATAGTACTTAACCTCTTCTATTCCATGAACAATATGCCTAGCTTTCGCAAGATCCTGGTTACCAGAGTCAGGATTCTGATAGCCAATGGTTTTCATGCCGGCTTTATTGGCTGCTTCGATTCCTGCTTTGGAATCCTCTAGAACGAGACAGCTGCTTGCTGGAACCTTTAGTCTGGCTGCGGCTTCAAGATAGATGTCAGGAGCTGGTTTCCCCCGCTTGACCTCCTCCGCACTGACGATACAGTCAAAAAGAGAAGCGAGTTGAAATTTGTCCAGCACAGTTTGAATTAGAACCTTGGGGGATGATGAGGCTAATGCAATTCGATAATCTAGGCTTTTTAATTCCTGCAATAAGTCTGGAATTCCCTTTATCGGTTGAAGGTCACTTTCCTTAAAACAGATAATCTTCTGTTCCTCCATTTCCCTTATGATATCAGGTAAATCCAGTTCAAGATTGTTCTCCTTTATGATTAATGCCCATACCGCATCGGCTGGCATCCCCACATACTTTTCCATATCCTTCTCCGTTAACGGAATATTGTTTTGACAAGCAAATTCTAGTTCCACTTGATTATGTAAAGGTTCACTATTAATAATGACGCCATCCATATCAAAAATAAACGCTTTTTCCATTCCAACACCTCATTACCGTGTAGTACAGCCTTTATTATATCAGTAAACCTTCTTACTCAAAAACAAGCCGAGAATCCTTGTAAGAACCCTCGGCATGAATAATTTGTCTCTAAGACCCTATTAACTTGGAAAAACCAGAACCTCCCCCTGCTGTTTTTTCAAGCTTTCATATTTCAAACTAAATTCCTCTGGAAACAAAGGCGGACTGAAGAGATAGCCCTGGAGTTGCTGGCATTGGCTGCTTTGCAGGAACTCCTTTTGGATGTCTGTTTCGACGCCTTCTGCAATGACATTTAGATTCAAGTTGTTGGCCAGCGCAATAATTGTTGAGACAACCGCTGTATCGGCCTTTTCTGGATTATGGACAATATCACGAACAAAGGATTGGTCGATTTTCAGACGGTCGACAGGCAGATGCTTTAAATAAGATAATGAGGAATAGCCCGTTCCAAAGTCATCAATCGAAATCTGAACACCAACTTCCTTTAATTCCTTAAGCTTTCTCATCGCATAGTCCGCATTCATCATCATGCTTTCGGTAATCTCTAAATCTAGGTATTCAGGAGCAAGCTCTGTTTCTGCGAGGACCCCCTTTACCATTTCAACTAAATCATCCTGGTAAAATTGTCTAATGGATAGATTAACGCCAATGGCAAGCGGCGGAAAGCCTTCATCATGCCACACTTTCATTTGCTGACAAGCGGTTCGAAGCACCCATTCCCCGATTGGTACAATGAGTCCAGTATCCTCAGCTATCGGGATGAACTTTCCCGGTGAAATCCAGCCCTGTGTCGGATGCTGCCAGCGTATCAACGCCTCCAGCCCAATGATGTCTCCACTTTGAATATCCACCTGTGGCTGATAAACGAGACTGAGCTCCTTATTCTCCAGCGCATGGAATAAATCATTTTCAAAAATAAGCCGCTCCATCGCCCTGCCTTCCATTGACGTACGATAAAATTGATAAGCGCTATTCTGCTGCTTTGCCTCTATTAACGCCACATTCGCATGCTTAAATAACAAGTCACAGTTCATCCCGTGATCAGGATAGATCGACACACCAATTTTAATAGATACATTCAATAATAGATTCTGGGCATCCAGCGGCTCCTTTAACGTATCTTGAATGTGCTGAATCAAATGAATAACTTCATCCTCTTCTGCAATCGAGGTTAGTATGAGACCATATTGGTCACCCGTCATCCTTCCTAAAATCATGTTCTCAGACATCACCTGCTGCAAACGTTCCGTAACCCCCTGTAAAATGGAATCACCAAAGGAATGCCCCAGTGCTTCATTAATATTTTTAAATCGGTCAATATCCAGCTCAAGAACAGCCGTTTTCGTATCCGGCTTACTCAGAATGATGTCAGATAATGCATCCTTTAAAAAACGAAAGTTCGGTAGCTGCGTTAATTCATCATAAAAGGCCATATGATGAATTAATCTCTGATCCTTTTCCTGCTGTGTGATATCACGGAAAACCATGATATTTCCGTTTACTTTCCCATCCTCCAAGAGCGGCGTAATTACATAGCCCGTAGGAAAAGTGGTGCCATCCTTTCGGGTGAAGACATCCCTTTCTACTCGACAGGACTTGCTATCGGTAAAGGAGCAAACCCCCAGGCTGTGCTCTTCGTTTTGCTGAATCAACGAATAAATATTTTTACCCTGCACTTCATCCTTTGTCCATTGAAGAAGCTGCTGAGCTTCCAGATTAATAAATGTTACATGCCCACTCGTATCTGTTACAATTAATCCTTCTCCCATATGCGAAGTAATCGTTTCGAGAAACTGTTTATTTTGCTTCAGCCTTTCCTCTGATTCCTTTTGCTTTTGGAAAGGCTCCTCAACAGATGTATGATAGACGGCTCTTTGCATGAAGTACATCCCTGCTATTTGGAATAGGTGACCGATAAAATTATTGATATCATAAACACTTTTATAGGTGGTAAAAAAATAATCCGATGTCATGAAGTACAGCGAAGCCATAATCAGCATAAGATTAAAAAACTCTTGGGAGCGAGATCGGACGATGACGAAATAAATAATAAAAACCTCTAGTATCATGCCGGCATATTGGAGATTATTTTTAATGGAAGTCGTACCGATACCTTCCCGAACTAGCTCTGGCAGTAATGGGGTGGGATAAAACACAATCACGATCCAGGTTAGGGCGTAAAAGAATGAAATACCATAGGCGAGAAACCGCTTACTTGAACAAACAAGCCTGTCCTTTGATGTTACAATCGCCAACAGTCCGACTACCTCTGTCAAACGGGCTGCCATAAAGAACCATGTTGCTTTATAGGCTGAGCTTTCTGAGAGAAAAAACGGCATCCCTTTAAAGGTGATGGCATGGGCAATTTCAATTAAACCTACCGAAAAAAACATCGCCCCAATCCAAAGACGATAATTGGACAAAACATGGGGAAAAGCCATCCAAGACTGAATCGCAATCGTAAACGAAATCGTAATAATGAAAAATTCCATTATCAAATGGATGGTTAAATAGTTATTCTCTCCAAATATGCCGTAAAAGGGCTCTCTAAACCATAGTGCAACCATCAAAAACACGGCAGATGCCAGGATAATAAATCTTGTATCTTTAGAAGACTGAAAAATATACTTTATATTCCTCATATAATCTCCTCTCTTTTCGAAGCAAACACTGATTCCTCCAGAATCCCATTTGCTTTTTACAAAATACAATTTCTATTTTTTGGGATTCACAAGAATATAACAATTAGTTAAATAGTCCTTATATTTAATTCTATCGATAGGCCTTAATACCTTCTTAGAAATTTGACCATTTTGTGAATAAACTATAGAAATATAATATTCATGACGTTAATACACGGAAATGTCCCCAGCACCTATACTAATTGCAACAAAAAAAGCATAAGTGAATGACTTATGCTTCTTCGAATTCGGCTTCCCATTTTTGTTGTTTTTTAAGCTTTCGTTTATAGACGATTTTTGATAGATTCACGCTGATTTCATATAGGAATAATAATGGAACTGCAACTAAGAAGTCGGACATGACGTCCGGTGGTGATATCACTACCGCAACGACAATCAGTAGGAAATATGCATATTTCCTAATCTTTTGCAGGACATATGGATTAATGATTCCCAAGGAGGTTAGAAACATCAGTACGACCGGTAATTCAAATAGAATACCAAACGGAATGGTCGTGGTCATGATAAAACGGAAATATTTTTCCGCCGTAAAGTTGGTTACCATCATGTCTCCACCAAGTTCTATTAAAAAGCTCATAATGGTTGGAAAAATAATGAAGTATCCAAAGCACAGCCCGATAATAAATAAAAAGAACAGAGCTGGAATATAGGATAAGGATACCTTCACTTCATTTGGCTTGAGGGCAGGCTTGATAAATGCCCATAATTGATAAGCCAATACTGGAATCGTCCCTGCTATGGCCACCACTGTAGCAATCATAAAATAAATCCATAGAATATCACTTGGTCCGAGTACAATTAGTTTGACATCCAAATCGCTCGTCATCCATGCATAGACGTCCTCGACATAGATAAACCCAACTATGAATAGTATAATAAATGCCGCAACGATTTTTATCAGCCTTGACCTTAGTTCATCAAGATGGTCTATTAAATTTAACTCTTTTTCTTCCATAGTACATCCCCGTTAATTAGTTTATTTGCAAAACTGGAACACTCCACAGCTAAGCCTAGTCATTCCACTTAGTCGTTTGAAAAAGGTGTAAGTTCCCTTACACCCTGTTTTAAGCTTATTTAGTTGCTTCGACCTTTTTGGTCTCATCCATGTCATCACTTGTTAGTTCACGTGCAGATTTCTTAAATTCGCCTAATGTTTGTCCAACCGCACGGCCAAGTTCAGGCAGCTTCTTTGGGCCAAATATGATAAGTGCCAATACGATGATGAGAATTAATCCTGGTACGCCAATATTTGCTAGCATTGCGTGCATCTCCTCATTTATCTTTTAATCTCAAAAACTATTATAATACACCCATTTCAAAATAGCGAAATGAACATGAAGACTTAATGAAAACTTCACAGTTTGTTAACAAAAAATTAGCACCGTATTCCCCATTTACGAGATTTACATATATTATACCGAAACAAGAGACCCGACGTCCCCCATCATATTTTCAATCATTCTTGGAATACTAAGGAAAAAATAATGAATAGTGGGGTTTGTATGAAAAAAGCTGTGGTTTTATTATTAGGAATACTATTTCTAGCACCAACACAGGCTTATGCTGAAAAAGCCATTCCGATTCTTGTCTATCATTCGATTGATGAGTATCAGGGAACAGGGCAGAAGGAGCTATATGTTACACCGAACCATTTTGAGGAGCAAATCAGGTATTTACGCGACCATGGCTACACGCTATTAACCTTTGAGCGTTGGAAGGATCGAAAAACTGTAGACAAACCGATCTTTATTACCTTTGATGACGGGTATAAAAACAATTTGAAGGCCTTTGAGATTTTTTTAAGGCTGCGAACCGAGGAATTTAAACCAACCGGTACTATCTTTGTTATCTCCGACTTCATTGGGGGAGTTGGTCGCTTAACATCAGCAGAGTTAAAAATGCTAGCAGAAACAGGTCTGTTCTCGATTCAATCTCACACAGCCACACATCCGGATTTGACTAAGAGAGAAAAGATGGAATATGAGCTGCAGGACTCAAAGAAAAAGATTGAAAGAATCACCGGCAAGCCTGTCATTGCCCTTTCGTACCCTTACGGCAACTTTAATTCCAGGGTAGTCGAGGAAACCAAGAAATACTATCAATACGGACTCACAACAACACCGGGTCCCTATAAAGAACAGAATATCAAAAATGAGCGATATCTCCTGCCGCGAACCTATGTTAAAAACTCAACAACGATTGAAGACTTTGCCAAACTTGTAGAATAATCCTTTAATCTATATCAAAAGAGAATAGGAATCTTGCGAGAGGATAATCTGTAACTTTTTACCATAGTAAAAATCAGCTTGTTAATCCTTCCTATTAATGTTATATTAATCAAGCGATGAGCTAATTTGCATAAGTCAATGGACATTCGCTATGCGAACGGATGAATGTGGTCATCTGGTCCATTGCCGCAATACGCAGGAAAGACGTCTGTCTATGACAGGCGTCTTTTGCATTTACAGTATTGCTAGCACAAGAATCTTCCCCATGCTTCCTTCCTTTTTATTTTTCTGCTGCATTGGTTCCAGCAATTCTACCAAAGGTTAAGCTCATTTGGATGGAGGTTCCGCTAGCAGGATACTCTCTATAGAAGAAGTCTCCGTTTGCTACTTCCCCTGCTGCGTATAGGTTTGGAATTGGTTGTCCCTCTTTGTCTAATACATGTGTATCTGCATCGATTTTAACGCCAGTCATGGTACCGATTGTTGCCGAGACAACTTTAACGGCATAGAATTTTGCGTTTTCAATTTTGGTTTGCTTGGACATATCCTTGCCAAATAAAGTATCCTGACCGCTTTCTACCATAGAATTGTATTCTGTTACAGTTGCAGCGAATACATCCTTATCAAGACCAGCCTGGCTCGCTAAATCCTCAAGAGAATCAGACACAAAGGCTTCTCCTCTTTCAACTGCTTTGTCTAATAGCTCGTTGTATGTTGTGCCATCAAAGATTAAATACGCACTTTTATCTGTTTGCTGTGATAAGGCCGTATGAATGATTGGATAATCAGTTGCTTCATTCACAAAACGCTTGCCCTCTTTATTGACTAATAAATAGGGGCTCCACATAATCATACTCACTTCAGATTCAAAGTTTGGCTCCCCTTCAACGCCTCTTATACCAATGACGCCACCGTTACCTACTATCTCAGCTCCTACTTCCCCAGCCATAAGCAAGCCATCACCAGTATTTCCCATTCCTACATAGTTAGTATTATCTTTGCCCATAAGGTCAGGGTTGTATTTCTTCATTAAATCTTCGTTTCTATCAAAACCACCAGTCGCTAATACAACGGATTTTGCATTAAAGGTAATTTCATTATCGTCCTTATCCACTGCTTTCACACCAGTAATTTGACCATCATCACTTTGAATCAATTCTTTTGCTGTTGTTTCTAATAAAATTTCCACGTTTTTGCTTTCAGCATAGGCCTTTAATGGAGCAATAATTCCATTACCGCCGTCAGTCGTTGAATGTGCTCTTAATACAGGACTAATCCCAGCTGGAGATAGATTTGGCAGTTCAACACCAACATCATTCACAAGCCAATTGATAGTGTCGCCTGATTTTTCCGCAACGGTTCTTAACAGTACTTCGTCAGCATGTCCTTCTGAGCGTTCCATCCAATAGTTTACAAGATTTTCCACTGAGTCCTCTACACCTGCTTTTTCTTGAAGCTCGGAGCCGGTTGCATAAATAATACCGCCGGAAATCAGCGTACTTCCACCAACAAACGGCATTTTCTCTAGTACAACCACCTTGGAGCCTGCTTCAGAGGCTTCAATGGCTGCAGATAGTCCTGCCGCCCCTCCGCCAATGACTACAACATCATAATCCTTGACTGTTTCAGTAGCGGTTTCTTTAGTAGCGTCATCGCCACTAGATGTTTCTTCACCGGAATCCTTGCTAGAGCAGCCGGAGAAGAAGGCTAGAATCATAATCATACTAAGAAATAAACTAATAAATTTAGCCTTTTTTCCAGATAACATCACGTTACCTCCTAGAATTATTTATTCCGCCTTACTTAAAGCATCATTTACAGCTGTAATGATCGTGTTGGATGTTGAGGTTGCACCTGTGACCGTATCAACTTCTGTACTTTGCTGCTCCACAATCGATTGAGGTACCTGTTCAATTGCACCATCAGAGACTCCTGGTGATTCTGCATGTTCCACAATATCAACCTTTGAGATTTTCCCCTCTTCGATGGAAACGTTTACAACTAAGTCACCATGCATCCCTTCAGCTCTTCCCTCATAGTCACCGTCAGCCCACTCACTGCCACCTCCGCCGCAGCCAAAAAGAACGATAGCTGTTCCAACGATTGCTGCAGCTGTCATGAATTTCTTTTTCATGTTTTCTCTCCTTTTGTGAAAATAATCACAAATTTATTTCGCCTTAATTCTTTATAGTGAAGTTAAAGCAATTCATCATGTGAGTAGATTCACATTTTATTAAATGCCTATCTCGCGTTTTGAACTCTCTATGATATACCAATTCTATCCATAACGCTCAATGTAAATATAATTCTCAATAATAGAAACGTCAACGGAATTCACGCACTATTCATAAAAACGTCAACCTGAGTGACAATAGTAGACTCCCGTCAATTTTTGCTCACACAGATAAAATTCGCCCGTCGAATTTGCGTCCGGATTACCTGCATCGCTCGGGTAAACTACCTTTAAAAAATCGCAAGACTCGCCGGAGGCTTAACTTCATTCAGCCGGGGTTTGAACCCCCACTGAATCGGTAATCACGAAACATTCTTATTTTGTAATAACTTCGCCATAATGATATGACTAAATTCTTACAAAATGACTGGTCTATAGTGAGATGAGTTTTTGTTTGTTAAGATGAAATTAGGAAAATATTGTAAATATAGTAATAAAAAAATGGAGCTGAGAATTATGAAAAAGAGGAGTGGTGTATTAAAGTACTTGCTGTATATTTTTGTGTTACTGCTGATAGCTGGCTGCGGCCAAGCTATCGAAAGTAATGCTGGGGAAACGGGCATTTTTCATCCTGGAACCTACAAGGAAAAAACAGAAGGCTACAAAGGACCGATTAAGGTTTCGGTTACAGTGGATGAAAATACGATTAAAGAGGTAAACATTATCGAACATCGTGAAACGGAGGCCATAACGGATGATGCACTCGAGCAAATTCCTCATGCTATTGTCGAAAGGCAATCCATTTCGGTTGATACGGTTGCAGGTGCCACATATACAAGCAGAGCCATTATCGGTGCTGTCAAAGAAGCACTATTAGCTGCTGGGGCTAGCCTCGACGATATCACGAAAAGTGTCGACAACGAATACTAGTCAAGCTGTGGATGAAAAGTGTAAAACATCCATCAACGGGTTTTTTCGAAGCATAGGCTGTGTTAGTCAGTCCTCCTCGATAGACTTCTCTACCTTTCGTCTACCTCTTCCCCGCTGATGGTCAGTCGCAAATAACCTGATAGATCTGTATCAAATTCGCCCGGATTTTTATCGAGCCAAATCGTTAATAGAGCTGATTCTTCTAGTAAGACTACCTACTTTTTATTTACCTGTCGTCCACTTTTTTTCTGGCTTTGCGAACCAGAGTTTCCTATTTGAAATTCATTACCTAGTTCAAGATCGTTTCGATTATCCTGTCTCTCTTTTTGTGCTCTTGTTTGATTATTGTTTTGGACACCTTGCTTTGACATTTGTCTTCATCTCCTTTTGAAATCGTAACGATTATAGTATGTACAAGCACTCAGGAGAATATTTTCTTTTGTCAAAATGTTAACTGTTACAATAATCACCCAGAAAAAAATCGATAGATGTAGTTTCTATTATTCAATGAAGCGATAGAAACAGCCATGAGCCATTTTCCAAGCACCAATCAAGCTCATCACTTCACATTTTAGCAATATCATTTTGTCATGTTGGTGAAATCCTTTGAAAGGATATTGTCTTCCTGCTTCCAAATCCAGTAAGATAAAGGTGCTTTGATAATGTGAATTGCTTCACTTATTTAAGTGATGGCTATTCATTGGACGGTTTTCTTCTCTCGGTACCCTCCTAGGACTAAAAGAAGCTACAAAACCGTCCACATTTTTCCCCATATCAAATTCGCCCGTCGAATTTGCGTCCGGATTTTTATCGAGCTCGCTCGATAAATTACCTTTAAAAAATCCGAGACATCCGCCGGAGGCTTAACTTCATTCAGCCGGGGTTTGAACCCCCACTGAATCGAAGGACCATTTGCCTTCATCCCCCACTTGTAGAAGTGGAGGACTTCTGCTGAATGGAGTTTAATTAATACGTTATAAAACATACAAAAAAGGACAAGGAATGAAACGATTTCTCACTTCATTCCTTGTCCTTTTTCATTCCTATTAAAGAATACCCTGCTTCATGCTTTTTTTAATAATTCTCAGGACGTTGGGAAAAGTAATTTATAAATATTTTAATATTCGAAGACAAATTCGTATGACATTTATGAAGTCGCGGTTAAAGCTATTCCCTGCAAGATGGCTTACTGTCAGCAATGAAGAGGTATGAGATGAGGTGATTTACCGTGCGTACGCGTAAAGTGTACCCAATTAGACGAAAAAAATCTCAAATACAAAAGAATGAAGAGTCTCAATCTAACCAGTCAATTGAGAATAGTGATAAGGATCCTAACGTGAAACAGCTGTCATCTGATTTAGAAGAGAATCTCTCCTACTTTAATACAACAACAGGAAACAGCTCTGACATCACATTACGAAAATTTCCTTTAGTTGAACAAGAGGGACAAACCGTCTGCCTGATTTATGCTGATGGATTGTCTAATTCTGCCTTCATCCAGGAGTTCATCTTAGAGAGCTTGATGGTCGATATTCAAAAAATTCATGTAGGAACGCGAAACCAAAATGAAAATGTATTCCGCACCATTAAAGCACGGGGAATGCCCGTTGCCGATTTAAAGGAATTTACCGATTTCGAGACACTTTTCTCTACCGTCCTTTCAGGTGATACCGTCCTGTTAATGAACGGTGTTTCAAAGGGACTGGCACTGAACTCCAGAGGCTGGGAAAAACGCAGTGTGGCAGAACCCACTTCACAAACAGTTGTTAGGGGCCCTAAGGATTGTTTTACGGAAACGCTACGGACAAATACAGCGTTAATTCGAAGACGAATTAAGGATAAAAATCTTCGAGTTGATTCCATGAAACTTGGCACCAGAACCCAAACCGACATCTCCATCATGTACATAGCTGGGATCGCTACGGACGATATTGTAGCAGAAGTGAAAAGCCGACTTAAGCGGATCAGGATTGATGGAATATTAGAAAGCGGACATATTGAAGAGTTTATTCAGGATGCGAGGTATTCACCTTTTCCCACCGTAATGAATACGGAACGACCCGATTCTGTTGCAGCTGCACTGCTGGAGGGAAGGATTGCCCTTGTTATAGATGGAACCCCCTTTGTACTTGTGGTTCCCTCTCTATTCATTCATTTCTTCCAATCCAGCGAAGACTATTATCAGCGTGCCGATATTTCAACCTTTATTCGGCTGCTACGATACCTGGCCTTTTTCCTGGCATTGCTTACACCTTCAGCCTACATTGCCGTCACCACCTTTCATCAGGAAATGCTGCCAAGTGAAATGCTGATTAGCCTAGCCGCTCAGCGTGAAGGGGTACCGCTTCCTGCTTTAGTAGAAGCGATTATGATGGAAATTACCTTTGAGATTTTGCGGGAAGCTGGCATCCGAATGCCGCGAGCAGTAGGATCGGCCATTTCCATTGTCGGAGCGTTAGTCATTGGACAGGCTGCAGTAGAAGCTGGCATTGTATCGGCCTCCATGGTGATTGTCGTTGCCTTAACCGCTATTAGTAGTTTTGTTTCACCTTCTTTCAATATGTCGATTTCAACGAGGTTGCTGCGATTTCCCTTAATGTTACTGGCGGCCTCCTTTGGCTTATTCGGCATTTTATTAGGCTTGATTGTCATGGTCCTTCATATGAGCAGCATTCGATCATTTGGCATTCCCTATCTTGCTCCAAATGCTCCCTTTAACCTGCAGGATCAGAAGGATAACTTTGTAAGAGCACCACGCTGGCTCCTGCGAACAAGACCAAGACTCATCAGTCCAAACAACATAACTCGCTCCACAACACCACCTCCTAAGCCACCTAAATGATACAGGCGGAGGGCATTATGGCATCCTTTTTATACAAGAGGATGAAATGGAGCGAATCCTATTCAGGAAGATTTACCTTTTATGAAGCATGAAAACCACCCTATGCTTCTAATAAATAGAATCAGGTGACCATTACTCATGCTTCTACATGTTAGTGAGGGATATAAATGAAAAAGAAATTGGTGTTATTGTTGGTGGTTATCATGATGACTTTATGCGGCTGCTGGAGTAAGCGCGAATTGAATGAGCTCGCGATTTGTGTAGGTTTGGGGATTGATAAGGCAAAGGATGGATATTTGGTTTCGGTTCAGATTGTGAATCCTGGTGAGCTATCCGGCAAACAGCGGTCAGGACGATCAGAGGTTCTCACTGCAAAGGTGAAAGGGGATACCGTGTTTGAAGCCCTACGCAGACTTTCTACCTTTTCACCGCGGAAAATCTACATGGCACAGCTTCGTCAGGTGGTATTTAGTGAGGAGCTTGCCAAGGAGGGAATTGGAAAAACGCTTGATTTTTTAGCACGTGACCATGAATTAAGAACGGATTTTTATATTACCGTTGCTAAGGGACAAAAAGCACTCGATATCCTAAAGGTGCAGTCCGCTCTAGAGAATATTCCTGTTAATAAGCTTTATGCATCCATGAAGAATTCTGAGAGGTCATGGACCGTCACCAAAACGGTGCAGCTCGATGAATTAATTAATAATATCCTATCACCAAGTAAAGAAGCCGTATTAACAGGGATACACCTTACCGGGAATCCCGATAAGGGAGGCAATGTCTCCAATGTTCAGCATTCTACTCCAGCGACAACTCTCCATATTGGAGAAATCGGCGCTTTTAAGAGTGACCGGCTGATTGGCTGGTTGACCGAGGATGAAAGCAAGGGCTACAACTATATTACAGACAATGTCTATAACACACTTGTTACCGTCCCGTGTCACCCTGGGAAAATCTCGATTGAAACCATTCGCTCGAAAACTGATGTAAAGGGGAAAGTCAAAAATGGGAAGCCTCAAATAGACCTCACCGTCACCTCCGAGGGTAACATCGGTGAAGTCATGTGTAACGTCGATTTGCTAAACCCAGACCATATTAAACAAATAGAATCTGATTATAAGCTTGAAATTGAAGATAAGCTCAAAAAGGTTATCTATCGGGCTCAAAACGAACTACATAGTGATATTTTCGGATTTGGAGAAGTAATCCATCGAGATGATCCGGTTAGCTGGAAAAAGCTCAAAGCCAATTGGAATCAAGAGTTTAAAAATGTGGAAGTAACCATTCATGTAAATGCTGAAATTCGCCGTTTAGGAACCATTTCAGAGTCTCTTCAGAATCAAAACAAGGGGGAATAGCGATGTGGGGAATTACAGGTATTTTGTTTATTGGAATTGCCGTTTCTTCCTATGAAGTCCCGCGTCTTGTTAAACGCAAATATTGGCGAGATCTTATTGTATTTTCTATATTCATGTCAGTAGGAATCACATTAAATATCCTTTTAAATTTGAATGTTGAGATTCCAAATCCTACGAATATTCTATTAAAAATATGCACACCCATCCATACATTCATAGATGGAATTTTATCATAGGCAGGTGTATAAGGTTGATGTTGGAAAAAGGGAAAATAAGTATTGGTGATTTTCGCATCATGGTCATTATTTTTTCAATCGGAAGCTCAGTCATTTTGGCACCCAGCATTCTCGCTGGTACGGCCAGGCAGGATGGTTGGCTCTCGTATTTCATTGCGATTGTAACGGGATTAGGGTTTCTTTATATCTATAATCTTCTTGCCTCCCTTTATCCTGAACTTTCGTTTGTTGAATACAGCCGGAAAATACTCGGAAAATGGATCGGCAGCATTATAGCCATCCTCTTTCTCACTTATATTTTTCTTGTTTGTAGTACTCTCTTAAGAGAGATTGGTGAATTTATCACCATCAATGTTCTAGTCGAAACACCTATTCAAATCATTATGATTATGTTTTTAATAACCAGTCTGATTGGGATTCGTTTAGGCATAGAGGTAATTGGCCGGACAGCGATGATTTTTTTTCCTTGGATAATAGGACTTTTTACCCTGTTGTTTCTCTTTTTGATTCCAGAGTATGAGCTAATCAATATTCAACCCGTATTTGAGGAAGGGATTAAACCCATTTTGAAGGGCTCCTACCATACATTAGCCCTACCCTTTTTAGAGCTTTCGATATTCTTAATGATTGTTCCTTATGTAGTAAAAAAAGACAAAGTAAAGAAAGCCTTTTACAGTGGTGCCCTTATTGGCGGTATGATTATATTTTTTCTTGTCCTATTAACCTTTATCTCACTTGGACCCGATACGACGAATAGACAGATGTATTCAACCTATCTAATGGGGAAAAAAATCAGCATTGGTGATTTTATTGAGCGGATTGAAATTATTGTGGCGATTATTTGGTTTTTATCGATTTATTTTAAGCTTACGCTATGCTATTACAGCCTAGTATTAGGGCTTGCCCAGCTATTTAAGCTGAATAGCTACCAAATCCTTGCTTTCCCACTAGGTATCCTAATCATTAGCTTCTCCATCCTGCAATACCCAAACATATCACTATTTAAAGAGGCACTCATGAAAACACTCGTCCCGTACTCTCTTTTCACCTGCTTCATCATCCCTTTGCTTCTTCTGACAATAGGGAAAATAAAAAAGCAAAGGAGTGGTACTGTATCTTCATCCTCATCCAGTGGAAATTGAATGAAGATTGGAAGCAGAAAAGCCCCTGCTTCCTGATAAACCTAGAATAAAGACGCGATTGTGCTAATAGATTCTGAATAAACACAGATGCATGATGATGAGGGGGAATTGACTTGGCTAAGGAGGCATTAGATCGTTTCTTAACGCCGCAGCTTAAAGAATTACGCGATAAAGGGCTTTATAATCTAATTGATACGGTCGAGGGGCCAAATGGTCCAGAGGTCCAGATTAATGGGAAAACCGTTATCAATTTGTCCTCCAATAACTATCTAGGGCTCGCCAATCATGACAGATTGAAGCAGAAAGCCATTGAGGCTGTAAAGAAATATGGGGTTGGTGCGGGTGCCGTGCGTACGATTAACGGGACACTTCCGATACACAATGAATTAGAAAAAAGAGTTGCAGAACTAAAGTACACCGAAGCCGCCATTGCTTTCCAGTCAGGCTTTAATTGCAATATGGGCGCCATTTCAGCCGTCATGACGAAAAGGGATGCGATTATTTCCGACGAGCTAAATCACGCCTCTATCATCGATGGCTGTCGACTGTCAGGGGCAAGAATCCTGCGTGTGAAGCACCAGGACATGGCTGACCTTCGGCGTGTGGCAAAGGAGGCAACAGAAAGCGGATTATATGAAAAAATCATGTATATCACGGATGGCGTTTTTTCCATGGATGGTGATGTAGCAAAGCTTCCCGAAATTGTCGAGATTGCAGATGAATTCGATTTGATTACCTATGTAGACGATGCTCATGGCTCAGGTGTTATGGGTGCGGGGGCCGGGACTGTGAAGCATTTCGGACTATCCGACCGGATTGATTTTCAAATAGGAACACTCTCAAAAGCAATCGGGGTAGTTGGTGGTTATGTGGCTGGTTCCCAAAAATTAATTGACTGGCTGAAGGTCCGAGCCCGACCTTTCCTGTTCTCAACCGCCATGACACCAAGTGATGCAGCAGCATGCATGGAAGCCATTGACATGATGATGGAATCAACCCAAAGGGTTCATAAGCTTTGGGAAAATGGCGACTATCTGAAGGCCGGTCTGAAAAGACAAGGCTTTAACATCGGACATTCGCAAACCCCCATTACCCCTTGTATGATTGGTGACGAAGGCTTAACACAGCTTTTCTCGCGCCGTTTAATGGAGGAGGGCGTATATGCGAAATCGATTACCTTTCCGACCGTTCCAAAGGGAGCAGGAAGAGTTAGAAATATGCCGACAGCGGCACATACAAAGGGAATACTCGATAAAGCCCTTGCTGTATATGAAAAGATTGGAAAGGAATTAAATATCCTTTAGAGTGAGCCCCCCTGAAAAATAAGGAATTCGAGTAAAGTATCGAATGCGAGCTAAAAGGAAATCGTAAACCATAACCATACCCTTTTAAAGTTGAAAAAGACTTTTCATCCACTTGTATAGAATATGAGATATTTATCACCGTAAACGGGAAAAAGAAAAATTACAATGGATACGAGTGCCTTTATTATAGATACCAGCCTTAATCCCTTCATCAGAGGGAAGTTTCTTCATTTACAAAATCATGAAGACTGAGGTTGTCTCACTTCCATTAAATTACAATTAGAACTTAGGTGATTCTACATGAAATATCGCTCAGCATTTGATATTATCGGTCCGGTGATGATTGGACCTTCCAGCTCCCATACGGCAGGCGCAGCCCGGATCGGCCGAGTAGCGCGCACCCTTTTCGAAAGACAGCCAACTAAAGTCGTCATTTCGCTTTATGGTTCTTTTGCCAAAACGTACAAGGGCCACGGAACAGATTTGGCTCTTGTGGCTGGCTTATTGGATTTTGATACCTTTGATGAACGGATTCCCGACGCCTTTGACATCGCTGATCAAGTCGGCATGGAGGTTGTTTTTCAAACAGAGGAGGCCGTACCGGAGCATCCTAACACCGTCAAGATTCAGCTATCCGACGATGAAAAGCAGCTTGAAGTCATCGGAATCTCGATTGGTGGCGGTGCGATTGAGATTACGGAAATCAACTCGTTTAAATTGAAGCTATCGGGTGATCCCGCTATTCTTGTCACCCACTATGACCGCTTTGGGGTTATAAGCCGCGTGACTACCATTTTATCGAAATACAGAATCAATATTGGCCATATGGAAGTAGCTCGAAAGGAAAAAGGTGACACCGCGATTATGGTGATTGAGGTCGATGAAAAAATGGACGACTCTGTGATTGCCGAACTCAAGCAGCTGGACTATGTGACCGGGGTGATTAGGATGGTGGAGTAAACGATTAACAGGATATTCTTGTGTAGGTTGAAGTTCTAACACCCATCACCTAAGTCATGCATTGGGAGGAAATCGGCTCCATGTGAAAATCGCACCTGTTTTTCCATACAATAATACAAGCAGATAAGCAGGTCTCACGTCCATCTTAGGACAACCTACTAGATAGAAGAAAGACGTACATCAGGGGGAAAACTTATGTTTCGCAATGTCGCTGAACTCGTCAAAGCAGCAGAAATGGATCAAATCAAGATAGCTGAGGTTATGATTCGTCAGGAGGTAGAGCTTTCGGGGCTTTCCCGTGACGAGGTGATAGCCAAAATGGAGCAAAACTTAACAGTAATGGAGCGCGCCGTGGAGCGTGGGCTAAAAGGCGTTCATTCGCGGACAGGATTGACTGGCGGGGATGCAGTCTTATTGCAAAACTATATCCAAAAGGGTAACACACTCACAGGAACACTCCTGTTAGATGCGGTCAGCAAGGCTGTCGCCACAAACGAGGTAAATGCCGCAATGGGAACGATTTGCGCAACACCGACAGCCGGTTCAGCGGGGGTTGTACCCGGTACTTTGTTTGCTGTAAAGGAAAGCCTAAATCCAACCAGATATGAAATGATTGAGTATCTTTTTACAGCGGCTGCCTTTGGATTTATTGTAGCAAATAACGCATGCATTGCAGGTGCAGCAGGCGGCTGCCAGGCAGAGGTTGGAACAGCGGCAGGCATGGCAGCCGCTTCCATTGTTGAAATGGCGGGTGGTACACCACAGCAATCAGCCGATGCGATGGCAATTACCTTAAAAAATATGCTTGGCTTGGTTTGCGACCCGGTTGCAGGGCTTGTGGAAGTCCCTTGTGTAAAACGGAATGCGATGGGAGCTTCCAATGCCCTGACAGCAGCTGACATGGCCCTTGCCGGCATTACCAGTCGCATTCCATGTGATGAGGTTATTGCCGCTATGTATGCAATTGGACAAACGATGCCATCCTCCTTAAGAGAAACCGCAGAAGGCGGATTAGCCGCTACACCAACCGGACGAAGACTCGAGGCAGAAATATTTGGTCAACCAAAGGAACGCCTTGTGGATTATCTAGTGAATTAAGGATGCATGTGGACGGTCAACTGCTTCATTTTTGAAGCACTGAGTTGTCCTCTTGCATCTTTTTGTGTTTTTTCAGAATTATCACTAATATTATGAGCTATCTACTATTATAATGGATTTACAGAATACTTTTTAAGAGGGGTGAGTGGTTTTTGCGAAAATGGTTCCTATCGATCGTTGGATTATTCTTTTTATTTAACTGCTTCAACCTTAGTGCTGCCGCCTCATCGTTTACTGATTTACCATCCAGCCACAAATTTTATCAAGAAATAGCCTTTCTTCAACATGAAAAGATCATTGACGGGTACCCTGATCATACGGTTCGACCGGAAGCGGACATGACACGTGCAGAAGCGGCCATTATGCTTGGACGAGCTTTAAAGATTAATGGCTCAGAGCGAAGCACCATATTTACTGACGTTCCTTCTGAGCATATAGCAAGCGGCTTTATTGGCGCTATAGCAGAAGCAGGTGTGATGAAAGGATTTCCTGATGGTACCTTTCGTCCAAACCAGATGATCACTCGAGCTCAGACTGCCATCATTCTATCAAGAGCCTTTAACCTCACAGAAGAATCCCACATTCCTTTTACCGACCTGTCACCTACGATGGAAAGCTACCTACATATCAAAATAATCATTGCTAATAACCTTACACAAGGCTTTGAGGACAACACCTTTCGTCCCTATCTGTATGTAACACGCGCCCATTTTTCAGCCTTTTTAGCACGTGCTTTACATGATGATTTTAAGGTGGAGCTGCCTCTCATTTTTCTAAAGGACCCATCTAAGGTCTATCATTATCATTATGAGAATGAAGGTGATGCACGTTATGTTTACTCCCATGCGGATGATGATTGGAATCTCTGGCAGGTCTATCATGAGGACGGATCCTCCTATTCAATCGTGGAAAAACAGGATAGCGAAGGCTATAAATTCGGTTACCCCTATTCTGAGTATTCAATAGAGGTCGCCCAGCCAGTTGAAGTCGGTCATAAATGGGACGGTTATGGGGATATCCCGGATTATTATCAAATAACAGCCGTCGATTTATCTATGACCACACCAGCTGGAACCTTCGATAACGTCGTTGAAGTAACAAGAACTGACGGGTATGTAAGCTATTTTGCCCCAACCAGCGGAATGATTAAAGTGACCCGAGCTGGGACTACGATAGCTGAGCTAATAGAAATCGAATAAGGTGTCATTTCAGGATATCATGCGTGTTCAGGCTAGTCTGCCCGAAACATAGAGTAGCTTCAAAAAGACACAAAAGAAGTGCTTGATCACTTTGGTCAGGCACTTCTTTTTAACGATGAGCTTCCCCTTACTTATTCTGTTTTTCCAGCGCTTTTAGGGCTACTTTTTCAAATCCATTTCCTCTTTCCTCAGCAAACTCCACGTCCGCTTTTGGTAGAGCATTGTTCTTATTGTTTGCGCGATGCTTATTTTTAGGCATTTTTACACTATCCTTTCGTTATTAAAGGTCTCCTTCTCGGATGCCAACGAAATCAATATGAATAACTTGAGGTCAGCTCTGTTATCGGCATCCTTTTTTAGTTTGCTTTATATCTTATCCGCTATGCGAATCAAATTAGCTTTTCTCATTCAAAATAGCAAAGAGAGCAAACCCTGATTGGTTTACTCTCCTTGCGTCCTTCTATCATTTGTTCAAAATTTGCGTTATTCGATGCTCTCTACAAGGTTTTGACCATGTTCGTTCGTCTTATAAATAACGGTCAATTCTTGTCCATCCTTCATGTCGGCAAGCTTTTCACCAATTTCTTCATCGTAAAATTGAAAGGCCATAACACCCTCTGCAGCTGCATCTGTTTGCAGTTCAAAGGTATGTGGGTCAGCTAAACCTCCAAATGTTCCCTTTACGGTTAGAGCATCTGTAGATTCTTCGTCACCTACGACTGGATCTTCACCCTCACCTGAACCCTCGGTTTCAGTAGGCTCTTCATCAACCACTGGCTCTTCAACATCCTCAGAGTCATCATTCGTCGTTTGCTCATCCTGAACATCTGTCACATTCTCATCTCCAGGATCGACAGCTTCTTCCTCTGTTGTTCCACAGGCAGAAGCAAACGCCATAATGACCATAATCAACAAAGCAAGAAAACCAAATCGCATCTTTTTCATGGTACATTCCCCCTTACCTTTTTTATAACATATTTGTCCATCGAAATGTTGGAATATAAAAAAGTGTAAGCAGAAGTTCATCCAAAAGGACCATTCCATTCTTTCGTACTATGACGAAAAATGATATTTACGTTATCGATCCTGATAATTGTAGATTTTCCATTTACCTGTTAAGCTGTCTTTTTTAAGGTGGTATACTCCATTATCCATCTGGGTGGTGAAGTTTTGATTAAGCTCTGGCTGTGATGGGAGTTTCGCATCGATGGTTACGCTGATTCCAGATACTTGGACCTTTGCGAAGCGGTTTGCTTTTTCCAGGACCTTGAACTGCATGTCTTCATCATTGATTTCGATGGTAATCTCCGCTTCTTCGACCGCGGGATAGAACCAATCAAATGGCTTTGGATCGCCGCCCCCTGATTGATAGAAGCCTGTTCCATATTCCTTATCTAAATCCGCTATTTCGGCGAAACGGTTTGTTTCAACCAAGGTATGCTCGCGGGTAATATAATTCTGTAAAACATTTGTCAGGTCCGCATCCTCAGGCAACTCTGATAGTTCCTGCTGAAGTGCTCGTTGAAGCATGACAAACGCTTCCGCCCTCGTCGCAAATTGGTTCGGACTGAAGGAATCTCCATAGCCATTGATAATATGTGCGGATGAGGCCATTTGAATAAACCGGTTTGCCCAATTATCTTGCGTAACATCCTTAAAGGTCTTTCCACTATCACTTGAAAAAACGGTTGTATTTTCAAAAGCTAGCACTATAATCTTTGTGATTTCGGCTCTTGTAATAGGGGCATGTGGATAAAAATAGCCCTTGTCGCCATCAACCAGTCCCAAATCACTGGCTATTCGAATGGAATCACCGTACCATTCACCCTTTTCTACATCTAAAAACGACTTTCCCAGTCCATCACTTGATAATCCTAATGCAGCTACAATCGTCCTCACAAACTGGGCACGGGTGATGTGTTCATCCGGATTTACATACAACAGACCACCATGACCTGTGGAGCCCTCCACTACATCGGCATAGAGTAGATTTTCCATCTCCTCAGACGCCCAATGATCATTAAACCCTTCATCGGAAAATTTATAATCTGAAACCGTTTTCATTTCTCCTGCTAACGCCATTTGATACGGGAGTAAAGCAACGAACAATACAAGTAACAACAGTTTGATTGTTTTCATACTTGTTCACCCCTCAATGCAGTCTAATAATTGATAGACTATGTAATATAACAGCTTTATCAGTCAAACAACAGCAGTATCCTCCCTACAGAGAAATCCTAACTCAAATCCCCTCCTACCTTCAAACATATAACCCCAGCCTTTATTCAAACCAACCATTATATTTATAATTTTAAATATTCGATAACTAACCATGTTTTCCTCTATACGATAGACATTCTTTTTAAAAATACGACAAAGGTCTAGTACCTGTCTTTTGCTGAATAGCACAAAGGGACGGTACTGGTGCTTCAATAGAAGCACGAATACCGTCCCTTTGATTCTATTTATTTCAAGGCCTCTTCGAGAGCGGCAATTTCCTCTGGTGTAAAGCGTGAGTATGCCATTTGAATGGCAAGCGCCTCCTGTTCAGGTGTTAAGCCGTTTGCAGATGCGCGATTATAGATTTCAATTTCTTCCGCTGAAAAACGGCTGAACCCGAAAGCAATCGCTTCCTCTCTTGTGGCAAAATGTAAACCTCCGTTAGCTGGCTGTGTAGCAGGGGATGTCTCAGCAGGGGATGTCTCAGCAGGTGCTGTAGAAGGACTACCTCCTGAATTGTCCGATGCTGCCGCTTCATCACCAACAGCCTCTCCTGCTCCGGGAACTTCAACAGCAGCTCCCACGTTAGTAGCCGCATTTGAGTTGCTGCCTTCCAACGTGGAATCCTCGCTATTTGTTGAGGATTCCTTGTCTGTTTCTTCTGTATCCTCTTTCACTTTCTGTTCCGCTTCCTTCTGCTTGATTTCATTTTTCGCTACTGTATTTTGCTCTTCTACTTTCCCGTTATAGTTAATAGCAAGAATAGCCACACTAGCTAGAAGCGCTACACTTACTACCGCAATGATCTTACCCTTTAATTTCAATTGGAACTCCTCCTTAATCACGGGGACGATGTTGCTGCATCCGTTTACCAGAAGCAACGAAACCTTTCCTCCGCTCACTCTATCATATATTTCAGCTATTTCTATCGTCAATGATATATTCTGGAATATCGTTTTTACATGAATCATTACCTGAGCTCGCTCGGGTAAACTACCTTTAAAGAGATTCCTATTTTTACGAATAATACAAGTTACGGTTAACATAATTTAGTGTTAAATGGACGGTAAAAAAAATCTGTCACGACCATGGCTGCTGTATCCTCTGAGAATCTGTCTTTAGCTTCCAAAAGGAGCGGATAGCAGTGAAACGAAAAAACAAGCACCTGCAGCTCATTCAGCTTCTGGGCATTTTCATCCTCATCTACATCGTTGTCGAGGTCATGCAAAACCTCAAAATATATTTCGTTTACAGCTCAGGCGTCGGTCCCTTCTTATTCATTGGATTCATCCTTGTATTGATTGTGGTGCTTTATATCAAAGGATAGTTTAGAAGCAGTGGGGCGGTTCTTAATGAAATTCTGAGGAGACTATCAATATACATCTATTATCACTTTGGCATCATTGAGGACTGTCCCACTTCTTCCATATTAAACGACATTTGCCCTTAGACCTTGGCTATGTGCTAAGGCCAAATATTACTCAAACAATCACTCCATATGGTAATCTATTACTATAACTGAAAGGAGTGAACTGTTGATGGTTTTATCTATTCCAGAAATAACACTTAACGACGGTCTTCATTTGCCTGTCGTTGGCCTTGGTACTTATTTGCTTAAGGGAAATGCAGGGGTTAACTCCATGCTGACGGCGATTGATTCCGGCTATCGTTTGATTGATTCTGCCTACAATTATGAAAACGAGGGAACGGTCGGAGAAGCTGTTCGTCGTAGCTCGGTTCCGCGTCAGGACCTGCTAATTACCTCTAAATTGCCTGGACGATATCAAGAATATGACAAAGCCGTCACGACCATTCAAGAATCCTTATACCGTGCGAACCTAGATTATTATGACTTATATTTGATTCACTGGCCAAATCCACAAGTTGATACATATGTAGAAGCATGGCAGGCCTTAATTGATGCGAAAAAGTGGGGCCTTATTCGCTCTATCGGTGTGTGCAACTTCTTACCGGATCATATCGACCGTTTAGTCAAAGAAACGGGTGTGAAGCCTAGTGTCAACCAGATCGAATTACATCCGTTCTTCAATCAACTAGAAGCAAGAAAATGGCATCAAGAGAATAACATTGCGATTGAATCCTGGAGTCCGCTGACACGTGGTATTCGCGATATTCACGTTGATTCGATTCAGGAGATTGCCAATCGTCACAATAAAACCATTCCACAGATTGTATTACGATGGCATTATCAGCTAGGCGCCATTTCTATTCCAAAATCTGCTTCACCTGAACGCCAGCTTGAAAACATTTCAATCTTTGATTTTGAATTGGATCAAACCGAAATGAGCCTTATCTCTGGATTAACGCGTCCAGATGGTCGAATTAATAACCAAGATCCGGCGGTTTATGAGGAATTTTAGAGAATAAGCCAAAACAAAGCGCATCACTAATTTTTAGTGATGCGCTTTGTTTGTTAAGCGATTTCATTTATCAGAATTGCTTGATACCTTGCGATATATTCATCAAGTCGTTGACTTAGTGTGATAGTATTTAAACTGGTAAGCCCCTCTTTCATACCAGTTCGGATCATTTCTTCGCGTACAGTTGTAATAGTTTTCAACAGGTCATTCTTTTCATCATTTTTGATTTTTAAGAACATAACAATGACCCCCTTTTTTTTCAGAATATAATAGCATTTTATAAAAAATCCCAGCTTTAAACAGTGACTAACCTCACAACTATAAGCTTAAATAACTGGTAATTTTCTGTGAACTAGCCAGTATATATTGCTCGTTTACAGAAATTGCTATATATAGTATATAAGTACTATTTAATCACTTAATAGATTAAAAATCCACAGATAAACAAAGAAGATTCTGAAATATTTTTGAATATTATCAAATTCGCCCGTCGAATTTGCGTCCGGATTACCTGAGCTCGCTCGGGTAAACTACCTTTAAAAAATCCGAGATATCCGCCGGAGGCTTAACTTCATTCAGCCGGGGTTTGTACCCCCACTGAATCGAAGGACCATTTGCCTTCATTCCCCACTTGTAGAAGTGGAGGATTTCTGTTGAATGAAGTAAAACCTAAATAAAAAGGATGATAAATGATGAGTAAGTATGAATGGAGAAAGCAAGCGAAACAGCTCTATTTACCGACTAAAAAACCAACTAAAATGGTCGTTCCGAAAATGAATTATTTTACCATAGAGGGCAGAGGAAATCCAAACAGTGAACCATTTCAAGAGCATATTGAAGTCCTTTACACATTGTCATATGCCATTAGAATGATGCCTAAAAAAGGAATCACCCCAGAAGGGTATTTTGAATACACCGTTTTCCCTTTAGAAGGGCATTGGGATTTAGATGAAGAGGGAAGGAAATTAGCTGATTTAAACAAGGACCATTTAACATACAAGCTCATGATCAGACAGCCTGAATTTGTGACAGAAGAGCTGTTTCAATATGCTGTTGAAAGTGTAAAGCAAAAAAAGACGATTCCTCTTATAGATATGGTTCGATTTGAGACGATCTCGGAAGGTTTATGTGTCCAGGCATTGCACGTTGGAAGCTTTGATGACGAACCCAAAACCTTCAAATTGATGGAGGAATACTGTGCCCAAAATAACCTAAAAAGAGCGGAGAAAACCCATAAAGAAATCTATCTTTCTGACCCGAGAAGAACGGCGCCGGATAAACTGAAGACGGTTTTGAGATTTAAAGTAATTGAAGCGTGAAATCAAATCACTCTGCTTCAAAATTGAAAAAAAAATTCTATATTCAGAAGTTAGAAAAGGGTATATTTATTGTAGGTTTATTTTTATTAAAAGAAAGCAAGGTGTAGATATGGGTAAGACAATTGGATTTGTTGGGGCAGGGAATATGGGAAAGGCGATGATGGGCGGAATTGTAAAGGCAGGGATTGCTGCTCCGCAGGAAATCGTCGTCTATGATGTATACCTTCCTTCATTAGATGCCGTGCAAACCGAGCTCGGAGTAACCACCGCTTCCAATGAAAAAGAGGTTATGGAAAAAGCAGATATCGTGATTCTGGCCGTTAAGCCAAATATGGTTGCTGATGTGCTCAACACGATTAAAGGTGAAGTTTCAGAGGATAAGCTAATCGTCTCCATCGCTGCCGGTGTGACGCTTGAGCGCTTAAGTGCCAACGTCCCTGAAAAAACGAAAATCGTTCGTGTCATGCCAAATACACCGGCATTAGTGGGTGAGGGAATGTCTGCCTTATCCTGCAATTCCTATGTGACAAAGGCCGACCAGGAAGAGCTTCTCAAGATTTTCAACAGCTTTGGCGAGGCTGAAATTGTCAGCGACTATTTAATGGATGTGGTCACGGGCTTAAGTGGATCAGGTCCCGCATTTGTCTATATGTTTATTGAGGCCTTGGCAGACGGTGCAGTCGCAGAAGGAATGTCACGAGCCAACGCCTATAAATTTGCCGCGCAAACCGTCTTGGGCTCTGCGAAAGTCGTACTCGAAACAGGCAAACACCCGGGTGAGCTAAAGGACATGGTTTCTTCACCAGGCGGAACAACCATCGCGGGTGTGAAGAGCCTAGAAAACGACCGCTTCCGTGCAGCGGTGATGAATGCTGTCGTAGCAGCGACTGAAAAGAGTAGAGCGTTGTAAGCAGAGGGCCATTTCTTTGCTATCATATAGAAAGAAGCAGAGGGGTACCGTCAGGAAAATGCGG
The DNA here is from genome assembly GCF_900104575.1 of Bacillus tuaregi. Lineage (NCBI taxonomy): Bacteria > Bacillati > Bacillota > Bacilli > Caryophanales > Bacillaceae > Bacillus > Bacillus tuaregi. The sequence continues at coordinate 314,628 of NZ_LT629730.1, read as the reverse complement.
ATTTACAACGCTAAGCCCATTTTCAAGACGATTCCCCCATTTTTAACAACGTTAAGAAAGTTTCAATGGTCTTAAAGAATCTAAAGAGACCATTTTATCAGAATTAAAATGGTATTCTCCTAGCAAATTAATATGTTCCCAACCTAGAGGCGACATATGGTGCAATAATTCCTCATTAAAACTACCAGACTGTTTTTGATATTCGACTGCTTTTGTTAGATGTAAGGTATTCCAGATACTAATGGCATTGATAATTATGTTTAAAGCACTGGCCCTTTGAAGCTGATGCTGTATGGTTCGTTCCCTAAGCTCTCCTTGTTTTCCGAAGAAAATAGCCCTTGCTAGCCCATTCATGGCTTCTCCTTTATTCAATCCTCTTTGTGTATTTTTCTTCTTAGTGATTCATCTGAAATATAATTAAGAATAAAGATTGTTTTTTCTATTCGCCCCATTTCGCGTAAGGCTGTAGCTAAGCTGTTCTGTCTTGCGTAAGAACCTAATTTCCCCATAATAAGGGATGCTGAGACTGTTCCTTCTCTTATTGAATGGGCTAATCGTAAAACGTCCTCATAATTTTCTCCAATGACTTTTGTATTTATTTGTCCACGTAAAATTGCTTCTAGTTTTGGATACTCACTTGCTTTATCTATTGTAAATAATTTTGAGTCCGATAAATCTCTTATTCTTGGAGCAAATTTAAACCCTAATAAATGAGTCAGTCCGAAGATTTGATCTGTGTAACCGGCTGTGTCTGTATAATGCTCTTCTATGTTTAGATCCGTCTCATGATGTAATAAACCATCCAAAACGTGAATTGCATCCCTTGAATTTGTATGAATAATCTTTGTGTAGTAAGAAGAGAATTGATCACTCGTAAATCGATAGATGGTGGCTCCTTTTCCAGTTCCGTAATGTGGGTTTGAATCTGCATGTAGTGACGAAACACCCAGCTGCATTCTCATACCATCTGACGAGGATGTTGTACCGTCTCCCCAATAGGAAGATAATTGTAATTTGTGATGAAAATTTACTAATACAGCTTGGGCTTTATTCATGGCATCTTCATACATACGCCATTGAGATACATTGGCTAATTGTTTATATGTAAGTCCGGGTGTTGCTTCAGCCATCTTGTTCAAGCCAATATTCATTCCCATTCCTAAAAGGGCAGCCATGATAATGATTGTTTCTTCTTTATCTGGTTTTCGATTATTGGAAGCATGAGTGAATTGCTCATGAAATCCTGTTATATGTGCAACATCCATGAGTAAATCAGTTAATTTTATTCTTGGCAGCATTTGATAAAGGCTCGCACTAAACTTTTTTGCTTCTTCTGGAACATCTTTTTCTAAGCGTGCAAGTGACAGCTTTCCTTTTTCAAGGGAAACCCCGTCTAACTTGTTGGAATTGGCAGCTATCCACCTTAACCTTTCGTTAAGGCTGTTGGTTCTCTCGGTCATATAATCTTCGAATAATAAACTAACTGACAATCTCGTATTCTCCTTCGTTTGGTTCCATGTATCTTCTGAAAACAAATATTCCTCAAAATCTCTATACTGTCTGCTGCCAACAATGGAAATATCTCCTGCCCGAACATGCTCCCGGAGTTCTGTTAAAACAGCCATTTCATAGTAATGACGATTGATTGTTGTACCATCATCTTCATATAATTGCTTTTTCCAGCGTTTTGAAATAAAATCAATAGGTGAGTCATCAGGCACTTTTCGCTTTCCAGATTCGTTCATTCCTCGGATAATCTCTACAGCTTGTAAAAGTAACTCATTTGCCTTTGTAGAATGAAATACCAATACCCTTAATAGTGTTGGTGTATATTTTCTAAGTGAATAAAATCGTTTTTGCAGTAAGTCTAAATAATCATAGTCGGCAGGACGTGCAAGCTCTTGGGCTTCTTCCACCGAAGTGACAAAAGAATTCCATTCAATAACAGATTCTAAAACCTCAAAAACGTCTAATTTTTCCTGTTTTGCTTTGATTAAAGCTTGTCCGATGTTCGTAAAGTGTATAACTTTCTCATTCAGCTTTTTACCGTTTTGTTTCTGAATTTCCTCCTGAGCCTTGCGGCCTTTTGATAACAGACTAAGTATTTGTCTGTCATGAATTTCAAAAGCTTTATCCGTTAACTCCTGAGTAAGATGTAATAAATAGACGGTTAATATTGAATATCGTTTATTTTCTTGAAAATCACGAAATGCATAAGGCTCATATCTTGAACCTAAACGAGATAGCTGTAACAGGCGATTGCGATGCAGATGACTAATTTTTACCCTCTCTAATTCTATTCCCCGTATGTATTCGAGTCGTTCTATTACTTTTAGAAATGTTTCGGGTGAAGGATGCCCTGGTGGTTCCTTTAACCAACCCAATATCGTTTTGTTGGATTCGGATGAATGCTGCGAAGTAATGATCTCTTCAAGTTTTCTTTTTGCTCATTTGTTAGGGATTGACTAACTATATTATATAGCTTCTTTTCGGCCATTCCTCTTGCCTCCCACACCATTCTCTCAAGTGTAGTGATAGCAGGTAGAATGATTTTGTTTTTTCTTAGAAAGTCGATACATTCATGCAGTAGATGAATGGCATCACCATTTTCCAAAGCTAATTGATGAAGATGCTTAAATGTCATTCGGTATTCTTTTAGGGTAAAGGTTACAAAATCGTATTCACTTCGAATTTCTTTCAAATGATCCCAAAGTGTATTTTCTCTTTGAGGATAAAGACTAAGTGAAGATGGACTGGCACCGATTTGTTTTGATATATAATGTATGACCAAATCTGGGATGTTTTTGATATGTGTGTACGGCCAACCGGGATACTGAAGAACAGCTAATTGAACGGCGAACCCTAACCGGTTTTCTTCTCTTCTTCGTTTATTTATAATTTCAAAATCTCGTTTGGAAAATGTGTAGTAGGTTCCTAGCACCCAATCATCTTCAGGAATTTGCATAAGAGCATGTCTCTGTTCGGGTGTAAGCAATTCCCTACCTCTCGCAATTGTCATTCAGTATCATCCCATTTCTGTATTTTTGTAATTTATTACTTCAATTATATATCAATAGAGTGTACTCTATTGATACAAGTGTAGTAGACTGATAAAATCATAGTTAAAAGTGTCTCATAAGACTTGTCTCAAAAATGAGGTGATATTTTGCGAAAAATCGGTTATATACGTGTCAGTTCATCTAGCCAAAATCCTTCAAGGCAATTTCAGCAATTGAACGAGATTGGAATGGATATTATTTATGAAGAGAAAATTTCCGGGGCAACAAAGAATCGCGAGCAACTTCAAAAAATGTTAGGGGATTTACAAGAAAATGACATTATTTATGTGACAGACTTAACTCGAATCACTCGTAGTACACAAGATCTATTTGAATTGATCGATAGCATACGAGGTAAAAAGGCAAGTTTAAAATCATTAAAAGATACATGGCTCGATTTATCAGATGATAATCCATATAGCCAATTCTTAATTACGGTAATGGCTGGTGTTAACCAACTTGAACGGGATCTTATACGTATGCGGCAGCGTGAAGGGATTGAATTGGCTAAGAAAGAAGGAAAGTTTAAAGGTAGGTTAAAAAAATATCATAAAGATCATGCAGGAATGAATTATGCAATAAAATTATATAAGGAAGGAAATATGACTGTAAATCAAATTTGCGAAATTACAAATGTCTCTAGAGCTTCATTATATAGAAAGCTATCAAAAGAAAACAAGTAGTCCTAATTATTCCTATTAATTATATGGCAAAATAGTGGAATATTTTTTTGAAATGAATGTTCTTAAACTCCCATAAATTTATTCTATTTTTTCTTAAGTACTTGCTTATTCGCAGGATGCAAAAACGATACGGATTTAATGTTATTAATGATATATGGTAATGTAGACATGTGAGAATAGGAAATGGAATAAAAACTGCTTTGCTAGCCAATATTCAACGGTTTTCTTTGGTCTTTAACTTAGAACAGTTAAATTATGCTGCACTTGATATTAATGAGTATAAGTATTATAGGAAATATAGTCTCGGTATAACTAATGAAACCATATATTCAACAAGGGAATAATACAGATTCCTATGAATAAGAATAATCTATTAAAGTGGTTTTGATCTAAGTTGGTTTTAGGAATTAAATCCACAATAGGTATGTATAAAAAAATTCCAGAGGTTATAGATAAAGCAAAAGCATAAATGGTACTTTCATTCAAAAGGATGGATTCTGAGAAAAACAAGGCAATATTCGTTCCAAATAAAGTGGCTAAAATAAGGAAAAGAACGGATAGTAACGCCTTTTTTTTATCCTGATAAAAATAAAATGTCATAAAGTATACTAAAAAGCCGTCCAGAAATTTATGAATCATGGACCCTAGAAGAATTAACGAACCCACATATTGATTCAAGAGAAAACTACTAAATATAATCATTCCCTCAAATAAAGAATGAATAAAGATTCCTAAAAGTGAACTTAAAAAAACGGCCACCTTTTCATTTTGATAAAAACGTCTCTTTGACAAAACTTTTTGAATCAGAAAAAGAAATAAGAACCCAATACAAATAAAAAGGGAACTAAAATGGCTTAATTGGATAGTTTCAGGAATAAGTTCAAAAATTGTAATCGATAATAAAATCCCAGAACTTAAAGATAAAAAGCCACTCAATTTTCGAACCGACCAATCCTTTTTTAAAAAAAGGATGAACCCACCTAATAAATTAGCAATCAATGATAAAGAAAGATATAGATAGAATGCTTGGTTTAACATGTTTACTCTCCTTTACGTCCAGACTTTTGGTTTTGTATTTTCTCTAAAAAATCCCAAAATCCGGGTGCCTCCAAATTTTGTATTGTCTCCATCTTTTCAATAATTTTTATGGTAATTTCCTGCTCTAAGTCTTCTCTTTCTTGAGAAGCAGTATGTCGAAGACTTGCTTTAATTTTAGGTTGAAAATTAGAAATTAACTCATCTATATCCATATCCGAATTTTGATCCTTTTTATTTAAAAAAGAAAAACCTTTATGTAATCTCATTAGACATCCTCCTAGCAAATAGTATCTTTTCTGGAGAGTAAGGCTGATTTTAATTTTTTTAAAGCTTTCTTGTGAAGATTCGAGGTATTTTGTGGAGAATCATGAAAATAATCAGCAATTTCTTTATTTGTAAAATTATAAACATAAAACAATTCAAGTATTTTTACTTGTTTATTCGAGAGTTCATCTAAAGCCAAATACAAAGCAGAATTCTCAATTTGTTCTTTAAGTGAACCAATAGAAATAGGTATGTTGTTATCGGAATTTCCTTTTTCTGGTAAATAATCAATAATTAATAAATTACGTTCTCGGTTCTTTCTTAACTTTTTATCAAAATCAATAGAATAAAAATAAATCAATGAACTAATATACTTGGTTATTTTGGCTTTTTATAAAAAAGTCGGAATTCCGAGTCTAATCTTTGGGTATTATCTAAAGTCGGTTCTTTGATAATTCTTTCAAGCAACTCTCGGTTTGTTTCCCTTTTAAAAAATTCAATAATAATGGGTTGTTTAAATGCCTTTTTTCGAGTGATAAAATATAAATCTACTCTTTGTTTTGGTATGTTCATATGAAAGTCCCTCCTTGTATTTAATAAAGTGGAGTAAAGAGGCAAATAATCAATCAAAAAAGAACAAGTGTTCTATTTATAATAATATTTTATCACTTTTTGAAACTATCGTGATATGATTTAATAAATCCTTTCCTTTATCTCTTTAAGTAATAATAAGAATTTCTATTTTGGGGGGAAAAGGAAAATGGGTGAACTAAACATATGGTTAGAAGCTATTGGTAATGTAGGATTTCCGGTTTTAGTAACGTTTTATTTATTAATGAGATTCGAAAAAAAAATTGATATTTTGACAGAGACCATTGACAAATTAATTGAAATAACGAGGAAAATTGAAGAAAAAGAGTAGTAAAATAGAAAGTTACTGAATTTTCTTAATGGAAAAGATTACTTTTATTTCTTATGTAATAATTTGAAGGGAGATAGAAAGATGAAGCGTTTAATTGTTTTAGGTTTATTTTTTTCATTATTTCTGTTGTTAGTGGGCTGCAATAAACAAGAAATAAGTGAAGAAGAAGTCAAAAAGTTTCTCTTGGAATACAAAGAAACTCAATACAATATTGATGATTTAACGAGCATTCCTAATAGCCAAGAAATTGCCGACAAAAGTAAAACCTATCTTTCTAGGGAAGCTTTTGATCAACTAAATTCCAATCGGATTTTTGATATCTCTCCATTTATGGCGAAAAAATTAAATAAAGTCATCCAAGTCCAAGACATTACATTAGAAAAAGTAGAGAAAAATAAGGATTCCGTAGATTATGAATACAACCTAATTATCGAATTACAAGATCCAACAAATGGAGGTTCAGAAAAAATATCAAAAAAAGGTGAAATGACTATTAAAAGAGAAGAAGGCCAATTAATGATTATTCGTGACTGGGAGGAAAAAGTAAAAATCGGGAATGATGTGTTTTAAAATAGTTATCTTTAGGAGCTATTAGTAACTATTTTCTCTTTACTGCCAAAACAAGGGAAGGGATGTTCCAATTAATGGAAGCATCCCTTCTTTTTTGATTAAATGTATTGTATTTTAGGAGTATTTACTGAGCTAAAAAAGTATAGCCATCAAGAGTTTTTGAAGTAGTATAACGCATTAATGATTTATCTACGGTATATCCTGTCACCCCACCAGTAGTGATAATCCCCTTAATTGCTCCTTCTGTAACATAATTATAGATAGAGCCTCCAAAATGAGGATAGCCTCCGCAAATAAAACGTTCGTTACATGCACATTTGTACCAACCTGATAGTTCTCGTATTACATTTCCTGATAGATCCCATACAACTGTAGGTCCCATTGAATACATTCTGTGTTTTCCATAAACTGGACATGGTGCAATAGCCATTTTTATTACCTCCTCTTATTCGTTGAATACCGGCATTCACTATATAAAGAGGTAATATTAATTTATTTATCAATCAAAAATAATAAATGTTTTTAAAAAATAGTGGACCTACAGAATTCTAGGTTAGTTGAACTTCCTTTTATACCAGATTACCATTTTATTAATGTTTTAAAGCCTAATTTTCCACTTAAAACACCGAGAAATTAGATTTTTTATTAATAGAGATTTCCTTAACGTTGTAAATCCGCATTTTCCTGACGCTACCCCTTTGCTATCATATAGAAAAAAGCAGAGAAAGTATTCCTCTGCTTCTACAGAAAAAAGCAGGGGTCTCCTGCTTTTTTATATCAGTTTTTGCTTTGCTAGCCAGGCGGCACCAATAACGCCTGCTTGGTTGCCTAGGGTTGCTGGGACGATTTCTGCAGCTTGGGCGACTCTTGGAAAGGCAAAGGGTGTGAAGATGGCTCTTACGGGCTGTAGCAGGGTATCTCCCGCCTTTGAGACACCGCCACCAATTACAATTTTTTCAGGGTTGAGTCCATTAGCTAGATTAGCTAGAGCTAAGCCTAAGTGAAAAGCAACCTGCTCGATGACTCGGTTAGCCAGCGAATCTCCTTCCTTTGCCGCATCCAACACTAATTTAGCTGATATCTCCTCATGGGCTCTTAATTGACTTTCTTCCACACTGGAAGAAAGCTCCTCACGCGCCAGACGGACAATTCCGGTTGCAGAGGCGATGGTCTCTAAGCAACCATTTTTACCGCAATTACAAGGTGCCCCTCCAACTGGTACCGAGGTAACATGGCCGATTTCTCCACCAGCTCCATTCGCCCCATGAACAATCTCACCGTTGACAATAATTCCACCGCCAACGCCTGTACCTAATGTGACACACAGCATGTTTTTCGCTCCGTGACCGGCCCCCTTCCACATTTCACCGAGGGCCGCAACATTGGCATCATTTTCTACCGTCACAGGCAGGGACGTTTCACGCTCGAGTATTTCCTGTAAAGGGAAGTTCCTCCATCCAAGATTGATTGCCACCTCAAGCGAGCCATCCTCGTTGACCGGACCCGGTGCGCCAATCCCAATCCCGGCTATCTGGATTTTGGATTTCTTTAATTCATCAAGCTTCTGATCAATTGATCTTGCGATGGATAGAGGAATATCTTTCCCCTTTTCTCTTCTATCTGTGGGGATTTCCCAGCTGTGCAGGATTTCTCCAGCCTGGCTTATAAAGGCCATTTTAATCGTCGTCCCGCCTAAATCAACACCAACTAGCCATTTTTCTTCCATAATCATTTCCTCTTTCTTTCGTTATAGGTCGTTCTGTTCTTTCATTCCATTCCATTCGAGGCAGCTTAAGCCTCTAAAAACAAAGCCGCCAAAGGTGTGGCGGCATTATTGGTTTCCTATGTTTTTACATGAGCTCCGCTCTGTCATATGGTACGGCACGATGATTCTTTTCGCAGGCTCATCCGGATGGGTAATCATTTCAATTAAGCTTTTTGCTGCGTGATAGCCTAAATCGAAAATCTTGATATCCACCGTTGTTAAGGGAGGCTGTGAAAGCTCGGAAAATAATAGATTATTAAAGCTCACGATGGACATATCGTCTGGGACACGAAGGCCCATTTTCTCCAATGTATTAATGATGCCAAAAGCCATCAAATCATCCACCACGACAAGGGCCGTTGGCTTTTCCTTCAGTGCCAGCAGCTCAGAAATTGCCTGCTTGCCGCCCTCGATTAAGAAGTCCTCGTGCACAAGATACTGGTCACAAATGACCATCCCGGCCTCCTGCAGTGCGGTTTCATAGCCTCGCTGTCGTTCCTGTGTCACCATTAAGGAGGTATTTCCACCAACAAAGGCAATTTTTCGATGCCCCAGCTGTAGCAGGTATTCTGTTACTTCCTTTGCTGCACTAAAGTTATCGTTATCGACATGCGAGATTTTCTCTGCAGCATAAGGAGGCTTTCCGATGACTGTATAAGGGAATTCCTTTTCCTCTAAAAAGGCCATCACCTTGTCATTCATACGTGAGTATAGCAGGATGACGCCATCCACACGGCCGCTTTGCACCATCCGAACAACGCCGTCATAAATTTCATCCTCCATTTCACCCGTTGAAAACAGAATCGCATATTCCTTCATATGAGCCATTTTGCTAATTCCACGAATCACTTCAGGGAAAAAGGGATTCTGAAAGACCTTATCGGTTGAGTTCGGCATAACCAGTCCAATCGTTTGTGTCGTGCGGCTTGCTAAATTACGCGCCTTGTAATTGGGCTGATAGCCCAGCTCCTCCATTACCTGACGGACCTTTTTCTTCGTCTTTGTGCTGATTCTTGGGTTATCCGCAATCACCCTTGATACCGTTGAGGGTGTCACATTGGCAGCCTTTGCCACATCTTTAATCGTAATGACCAAGCACTTCACCCCCCTTATTACATTTCTAAAAAAGCTGCGCCTCACATGCACAAGCTCCTGCAGCTGCTTAGCCCTGGCGAATGTATGACACAGCTTTATGTAGTACGCCTATGCTTTGGATATTTCCATTATAATATCTTTTCCACCCGTTGTGGTTGCACTTGTAAGTTTATTTTCTAACTTAAATTCTTCTCCGTTTAAAAGGATGATTGGCGTAATGATTTCTTTGCCAAGGCTTGAAACTTTTTCAATATCAAATTCGGCAATCGGCTGACCCTTTGTCACCTTCGTACCATCCTGAACTAAGATATTAAATCCTTCACCCTTTAATTCAACTGTCTCTAATCCCATATGAATCAGAATTTCTGCCCCAGCCTTCGTACGCATTGTGATGGCATGCTTGGTCGCAAATACATTGACAATCTCTCCATCAACCGGTGCATACACCTGCTTATCTGCAGGAATAATGGCCATTCCGTCTCCCATCATTTTTTGTGAAAAGACCGGATCGGGCACGTCTTCAAGCGTAACTGTTTTTCCAGTTAAAGGAGCCATCACCTGCTCCGGCTCTACTTTTTTCTTAAACAATGATTTAAACATATCTCCAAACACTCCTTTACTTCTGTAATAAACGGGCAGGAAGACCCCCGTGACGAAGGTCTTCAGCTATATTATATCGTGATTTCCACTCCGAAATGGTCAGAAATAACCGGTTTATTTTTCCCATTAAAAATAACAGTCGATTCCTTTACTTCAACTGGAGTACTAGAAAAAATATAATCGATTCGTAAATCCTGCTTATTCTGGTCCCAGCCTGCAATATTGCCTGCCACGGTTATCCCGCTATCCCTCTTGTTTGCCAAAGCGTACGTATCATGAAGTCCATAACTCATGATATAATCATAGCCTTTTTCTCTTATTTCGGCAGGATTATTAAAGTCACCCATTAGGAAAAATTTCTCGTCCTTTACTGCGATGCGATAGAGCCTGTCGAATTGGTTCTTAAATGGGTCCGCTTCATCGACCCACCAGCCAAGATGGCAGGAATAAAAGGACATCGATTCATTGTCAATGGTAAGCTTTATCCGGATTACTTTCCTTGTCTTCCAATCATTCGTATCGTCAGACTCAGAAACGAAAAAAGCATTTGTCTCCTCAATTGAATGCTTCGTTAAGAAAGCGACTCCTTCTTCATAAATATCATACCCAATATGAGAGAAATCCCAGGTAAATTGATAGTCATTTACACCTAGCTGCTTTAATTCCTCAAGAAGAACGAGGGCAAAATTATCCTTTTTAATGTGTCCCTCGATGATTTCGGCATCGATGGACTGATTCACCTCCTGCAGGGCAATCACATCATAGGATTTTTCCTTAATCGTTTCGGCTAATGTCGTTATTTTCTCCAGCTGATTCTCTTCCATCCAGGAATGACAATTTAACGTTAAAAGCTTCATCATTACGCCCCTATACGGTCTTGAATATCTGACTTCAGCACGTCCGCTTTCGGACCATAAATGGCTTGAACACCCTTCCCTTTAATAATCAAGCCTAATGCACCATGCAACTTCCACTCTTGCTCTGCTGCAACAAGGTTAACATTCTTAATGGTAACACGTAGGCGAGTCATGCATGCATCCACTTCTTCAATATTTTCTTTTCCGCCAAGTAATCCAATAATTGCGGTTGCAAGAGAGCCGTCTTGTTCATTTGAACTCATCTTCCCTGCTTGTCCTGTCTCGTCTTCAATATAGTTACCTAAACGTCCTGGTGTCGCGTATTTTAATTTTTTAATGATAAAATTAGCAACGGTATAGTTTAAAGCAAAGAAAATCAAGCAAGCAACAACAAAGTACACAAGGTCTAACCAGAGGCCTGCCTTTAAGATCATTGGTGTTCTTGTTAAAAATTCAATAAAGCCAAAGGAATGAATTCGGATATGAACTAAATCGACAACCGCAAAGGCAAGTCCAGTCATAATCGCATAAACAACATATAGCACGGGTGCAACAAACATAAACATAAATTCAATTGGCTCTGTAACACCTGTTAAAAATACAGCTAGTCCTGCAGAAAAGAACATAGACTTATACTTTGCACGCTTGTCCTTATCGACATTACGGTACATCGCAATCGCAATCCCGATTAAGGACGCACAGGAAAGAATCATTTGTCCAACTTTAAAACGGGCAGGTACTACATCCTCTAATAACGCTTTATATCCAGCTGTGTCTCCAGCTGCTAACATATTATTTAAATCAGCAATCCAGGCAAGCCAAAGTGGGTCCTGACCAGCCACGACCGTTCCAGCACTTGAACCTGTTAATATCGTATAGGTTCCACCAAGCTCGGTATAGTTCATTGGCACGGTCAGCATATGATGCAGGCCAAATGGCAGCAATAAGCGCTCTAATGAACCAAAAATAAATGGAGCGATAACTGGAGCCGTATCACGTGATGAAGCAATCCAGCGTCCAAAATCATTTAGCAAGCCTTGAATGAATGGCCATACTAGTGAAAGAATAAGTGCAGTAATAACAGAGCCTGCAATCACAACGAAAGGAACAAATCTTTTTCCGTTAAAGAACGCAAGGGACTGTGGAAGCTTATCAAAATTATAGTACTTATTAAATAATGTGGCTCCTAGGAAACCGGAGATAATTCCAACAAACACACCCATATTTAGTGCAGGCGCACCAAGTATGGATACGAAATAATCTGAAACAACTAATTCACTGCCAAATAAGGAAGCAACGGTCGCTTCTGGGTCTGACAGCATGGTACCGTTTACACCAAAGATAGCACCTGTGATTCGGTTTATAAGAATAAAAGCTATTAAAGCAGCAAAGGCTCCGCCGGCCCGCTCCTTCGCCCACGAACCACCAATGGCAACGGCGAACAGGACATGAAGATTTCCAATAATCCCCCAGCCGATTTCTTCCATTACAATCGCAATCGTTTTTAGTAAGGCGATATCTACACTGAACATCCCTACTAATTTTCCAAGTGAAATCATAATTCCGGCTGCGGGCATAACAGCTACAACAACTAGTAAAGCTTTTCCAAACTTTTGCCAAAAATCAAAGGATTTTAGTTTCATTCTTTTCAGTCCCTTCTTCAACTAAACGCCCGGTTAGTGCAATCGTTTGCACCAACCGGCATAAAAATTAATTTATTTTATTTGATAAACTCTTGCTTCAAAAGGCTTTAATTTGCCCTGATAAACGTCAACATACGAATCAATAGGATAATTGCTCATTAATAGCTCTGCCTGCTTCTTACCCTGTTCTGCCGTTGGCAGCTCGTAGTCCGTTTCTTTTGCAAACAGATTCGTAATAATCAAATACGTTTCATCTTCAAATTTTCGAGTATAGGCAAAGATCTGCTCATGCTCAGCTAGGACAAGCTCGAAACTTCCATATACAAAGGTCAAGTGTTCCTTGCGTAGCTGAATCAGCTTTCGATAGTAATGATAGATGGAATCCGGTTCGTTTAGCGCTTTTTCGACATTGATATCCTTATAGTTTGGATTAACCTTTAACCATGGCTGTCCTGTTGTAAAGCCTGCCTGTTCACCGTCTGTCCATTGCATCGGTGTTCGTGAATTATCACGACCATTCTTCCAAATGATTTCCATCAATTCCTCATGTGTCTGCCCATCCTTGATGCCATTGTCGTACAGGTTTTTAATCGATACATCATCATAATCCTCTATCGAAGGAAACTTCACATTGGTCATGCCAATTTCCTGTCCTTGATAGATAAATGGTGTACCCTGCATAAGAAAATACATCGTAGCAAGACATTTAGCAGAGGCATCCCAGTAGTTCTCTGTATCTCCCCAGGTTGAGACGGAGCGTGGCTGGTCATGATTTTCCAGAAATAAGGCGTTCCAGCCTACCCCATCTAGATTGGTCTGCCAATTATGGAACGTTTCCTTTAACGCAGGAAGATCAATTCCTCCTGTCACACTTTTCCCCCACAGGTCTAAGTGCTCAAATTGAAAAATCATATTAAAGACACCGTTTTCCTCGCCGACCCACTCTTCTGCTTGGTCAGCCTTGACACCGTTGGCCTCACCAACCGTCATGATATCGTACTTGGCGAAGGTTTCACGCTTCAATTCCTGAAGAAAAACCTCAATTCCCTCGCGATTCATATGCCCTTTAAATGACGGTACATATTTAAGCTTATCTGGATTCGGTAAGTCCGGGAAGCCAGGAACTTTCTTGATATGAGAAATCGCATCAACACGGAAGCCGTCAATTCCTTTATCAATCCACCAATTGACCATTTCATATAACTCTTTTCGAACCTTTGGATTTTCCCAGTTTAAATCCGGCTGTTTGCGGGAAAATACATGCATGTAGTATTCCTTTGTCTTCTCATCATATTCCCAAGCCGACCCGCCAAAAATGGATTCCCAGTTATTTGGCTCTTTCCCGTCATGTCCCGGGTGCCATATATAATAATCCCGATACGGGTTATCTTTTGAAGAACGAGATTCAATAAACCAGGCATGCTCGTCAGATGTATGGTTAATTACTAAATCCATAATAAGTTTCATGCCGCGATTATGGGTTTCGGTTAATAGCTGGTCAAAATCGTCCATTGTACCGAAGTCTTCCATAATCCCTTTATAATCACTAATATCGTAACCGTTATCATCATTTGGCGAAGAATAGATTGGACAAATCCAAATCACATCAATGCCAAGATTTTTTATATAATCGAGCTTCGAAATGATTCCTTGAATATCGCCAATTCCGTCGCTATTTGAATCCATAAAGCTACGTGGATATATTTGATAAGCAACCGCTTCTTTCCACCATTTTCTTTTCATGATGTCTTCCTCCTCTTGACTATGACATTACTATAACACAGATATTTATATTTGCGCAACCGTTTGCATAAAAATTTTCATCGCTGGGCACATCCAAAAAAAAAAGCAGAAAACACTGTCGAGAATCGAGTGTTTTCTGCTTTTATATCATGATGATTGTTCTAATGTAATAGGTTTTTTACCGCTATTATTTCCCCGCTGCAATCGCTTTTGCAGCGTGTTCGCCGCTAAGACGTCCGCTTGTTAGTGCAAATTGAACGGCACTTCCTGACATGTAAACCTGGTTGTACAATCTCTTATTTGCATTTTCACCTACAGCGTAAAGGTTGTTAATCACGGAACCGTCTTCACGAATGACACGGAAGTCATCGTCCGTTTTCACACCAGCAAAGGTTCCCATTGTTTTAGGGTACATTTTGATTGCGTAGTATGGCGCTGTTTCTACCGCGATAGCGTAATCCTTCTGCTTACCAAGTTCATCAGAGCCAATTTTTGCTCCATTGTTGTATTTTTCCATCGTCTTCACAAAGGTATCAGCAGGTACCTTCATCGCCTCTGCCAACGCTTCAAAGCTGTCAGCCTTCACAGCTTCTTGAGAAGGAAGGGCCGCTTCAATCGCAGCTACCACATCCTTATTGGCTTCTGTAGCGTCTAGAATTAACCAAGTTGTATCCTGCTCTATTAATTTATTCGTTGCAATTGCATAATGCATTTCTTCATTTGCAAAGCGTTCGCCCTTGCCGTTTACATACATTTTCGTCCAATCCATGCCTAGAGAACCGGTTCCTTCAATTCTACTTCCAATCCCAACACCGATTACCCATGGCTCTTCATACATAACCGCACCGGCTTCTAATGCCATGTTCATGCCATCGCCCATGCTACCAGCAGATGCTGTACTTAATTCAGCCGTGCCCGCTGCTTCCGGAATATATTTCTTTAGCATTTCTTCATTCTTAGCATAGCCGCCTGCAGCTAAAATGACCTTTTCTGCATGAACAGTCACTTTTCCATCTTTACCCTCTGCGACTACACCTGTCACATTTCCTTTATCATCGACGATAAGCTCTTTTGCAGGAGTTTCTGTTAGAATTTCAATTCCTTCTTGTCCAAGGAATTTATCCATGTTAGCAATTAACACACTGCCGCCGCCATGTCCGTCTGTTTTTGGAAAGTGAATTCTTTCGACTGGATCAAGACCAAAGCCTGTAATGGCTCCATATTCATGGCCGATATAGTCAACCATCCATTCTGTTGTCTCAACAGCATCATCCATGTATTTATCAACGAAGTCATAATCAGGGTACATGCCATCTGGGTTGCTTGTCGCTTGACGTTCCTTCCATAGTGACATCCATGATTCCTTCGTATCTTCAATTCCTAATTCCTTTTGGAATTTCGTGCCTGTAGCTGAAATGCCGCCGCCAGATAAGGCTGTGGATCCACCAACCTGGGCAAGCTTTTCTAATACAATAACCTCTGCCCCATTTTGATGTGCTGAAGCAGCTGCTGCTAAGCCAGCACCGCCGCCGCCAATCACGACAACATCTGTTGTTAATTCAGTATCCTTGCTTTCTTTGTCATTTGCTGAAGCTGTTTTTAGTGCGTCAACATCGCCGCCTGCCTGCTTCACACAATCCTCAACAGCTGTAAGAATTGCCTTTGAGGTGTTTGTTGCACCTGAAACCGTATCAACAGCCAGTGTCTGTCCGTCTACGATTCCCTGTGGAATACGCTCAATTGGCGTATCGCTCAGCCCTGGAGTTTCTTTATGCTCCTTCACTGATACAGATACAATGTTTGATTCATCAAATTCAACCTCAACCGTCACATCGCCATTATTTCCTGATGCTGTTGCCGTATAGGTTCCTGCTTTGTAGAGTGCTTCCTTTCCGCTTGCTGATTCATCAGAAGTAGATTGTGAACATCCAATTAAACTAACTAATAACATAAAGCATAGAACCAAGGCCCATGCTATTTTCCGTTTTGGAGCCATGTTTTTTCCTCCTTGAAAAAATAATGATTACATCCTGATTGTAGAATCTTGAGTTCTGACCATGTCAAGGTATATTTGTGAAGTTTTTAACAAGAAAAAACATAAAAACATGGGGTTATGTCTATGTTTTTTCCGAAAGAGCAAAACAATCGGGTCATATTAGAAAAAGCAGACTATGCTTTATGTAAGCTTGTCTGCTTTTTCTAGAATAATATGAGCTACCGCTTCAAGCTGTTACAGCATGACCGGGATTTTCTTTTTTTCTGAAGATATTAGACGGATGTTTTGTCTTTTCCTTCCCGAGTATAAAGCCAAATACATCGTCTGGTTATTCATTACGTCCATCATAAAGGGATTATTTTCAATTACCGGACCGAATTCCAGCATATCCAGCTTAAAGATATTCTGGTCCGCTAATTTTTCTATTAAAATATCCTTATTTAACACTTCTCTAATTGACTTTCCCACTCGTCCTGTGTTGTTTAATCCTTTTTCAAGATAAGGAAATGCCCCAAGTAGTAAGCCTTCCTCTTTTAAAAAAGGAGACACGTGATCGAAAAGAAAGCTATTACTCCTTTTAGCGTAATTAGAGGTTAACCAATGATCAACTACGATATCAATGGAATAATGCTTTAAGGGTATCCGGTCTATGTCACAGTAAAAAAAGATAAAGCTTTGATGCTGATGCTGCCATTCCATATCTCTTTTGATATTCAATAATCTTTCTTTATTATCACTGACTATGACATAGGTCGTTGTGCTTGGCATATGTTCAATATGCTGTGCTAGGAACCGGCCGGAGCAGGAATCGAGCTCCATTATATATCCCGGCTCCTTTGTATGCTTAAGCAAATAATGGTTTAAAAGATTGAGTCCATTATAGATTAGGTTGATAAATTTAGGTGATGCCGCCTCTAAAAATTCCTTCTTCGTTGGAAGGTTCTTATTCTCAACAATTACTTTTTTATTTTTGTCGATATAAACCCCATCTTCTATTTGAGCCTGATACCCGCAATCACATTGAATATCTGCCGTAAGGACCATACTTTTCCGGATCGATCCACCATTAATGTCCAATGTATTTTTACATTCAGGACATTGTAAAAGACCGATTGCATGAAAGGGCAGTCCTAAATGATTAAGGCTTCTATTTCCTTCCTCCTGTAAATCCTTGATTTTATGATTTAAATCCTCGGTTATTTTTTCAAATCGCTTCTGCTCAGAGATAATCTGCTGCTTTTTCCGCTCTAATAAGGATAGATAAAAATGACGAAATTCATTTGTATTTTCTCCTTCCAGCCGATAAAAGCTCATAATTTCCTGGATTTCTGCAAGGGAGAAATTCAACCTTTTCAGCATCTTGATTCTTTCGATTACCTGATGGTCATATTCATTAAATCGATACTGCCCACCGTTTTTCTCAGCAATCAGCAGACCGCGATCCATATAATGACTGATTGTATCCTGGGAAAGATTATGTTTTTTTGCAAATTCTCCTATTCTCATATACTTTCTCCTTTTATCATGGAAATAGAATGTCATGCGATGAAGGGTTTAAAACGAGGAATCAAATTCGCCCGTCGAATTTGCGTCCGGATTTTTATCGAGCTCGCTCGATAAGGTACAAAAAGCATTTGCTGAATGAAGTTAAAGCTAGAACAAAAACTGAGTGCAAGAAAATTTAGAATTATATGGATATATTAAATTAATATTTATTGAACTTATTCATATTTTAGCATAGCTAGTCATGTCAAGCAGCTGTGCCTTCCCATTTGTTGTAATTTAGACACACTATAGTATGCTTCTAGCCAGACGTTTTCATTTCAACCACCATATACTTCTTCTTAATACTTGAAAATATTACTTGCTATGAAACGCGTTTCATATATTATTCTATAATTAGAAATAATTGAAGTATGGAAATAGTAAAAGCATAATTGGCGTTACGTTTAAGGCGGCGTGACAATTGTGTTTTCGGGTGCTCCTTTATCGGAGCACCTTTTTATTTCGTTTTTCTCCGAAACTTCCCGCTTACTTAAGTTCTGCCTTTTTCCTCGTTTTGTGCTCGAAATGAACATTTTCCACACAGAAATGAGCATTTTCCAGCTGCAAATAGGTATTTTCCAAACCGAAATGGCGTTTTGAAGAAGTCGCACTCTATCCTGTTTCCCTGTATTTTAGGGTTACCCGGGAATACAAGGAATGGTGCACGTTCCGAAAGGCGTTCAAGCATGGACCTTGAATTTGAACAACTGGCCTCTAAGTATTCAAACATGATTTACTCGATTATCCATACTTTGCATATTTACAAAAACCAGGATGATTTCTATCAAATTGGCTTAATCGCGCTTTGGGATGCAAGCAAAAACTTCAAGCCTGAAAAAGGAAAGTTTTCCACCTATGCCTACAGCTTTATTAAAGGAAGAATTCTCTGCGCCTTAAAAAAGGAAAAACAATACGATGACCAATGCTTTTACCCAAGTGAAGAATACTGGAACCTATTAACAGTAGAAACTGAACTGCTAGAAAAGGAGACACTATTAAGCCATTTTCGCCATCTAACGGATCGTGAGCAAAAGTGGGTCCTGCAGCACTTCTATGTTGGTCTCTCCAATCGTGAAATAGCTCGCATAGAAAATCGAAAGCTAGCAACCGTCCGTTCCTGTGAAAGGAGAGCGCTGCAAAAGTTGAGAAGAGATGACGCACATGCTTTCATATAAATATTTGGATTACCTCCGGCTGTGGAGCAGAAGTACTCCCCCTTTTCTTCCAATAGAAAATTTTTTAAATTCATAGGACACTTTTAACGACTTTCTCTATATAACAAGCATGAAAGGAGAGGATGATGAAGATGGCACAGACATTAGCAAAGTCATTCAAGCTGCAATTAACGTTCGAAACAGGGATGAATGAAAGTGGAAAACCGATTTTAAAGAGGAAAACGTATGCCGGGGTAGTGGATTCAGCTACAGCCGATCAGCTTTATCAGGTGGGACAGGCCTTAGCATCCCTTTCCATCCATCCGCTTTCAACGGTTGAAAAGAATGCACTCTATGAAGTAATGGCTTAATAGCGAGAATTTAAGAGGAGAGGATGACAAATATGGCAAAGAAGCTTGAGCTCCATTTTACCAATGGTTTAGGAAAAACGGCAAAGCTAACGATTGATTATCCGAAGGAGCCGGTTGATAAAACGGCTGTGAAGCAGGTAATGGATATGGTGATTGCCGCCAATATTTTCGGCGGTGATAATCATAGCTTTGTCATCGCGAAAGAAGCACGTCTTGTTGAGCATAATGTAACTGATTACGAAATCGTATAAGAAGGGCTACCCTCCGTCAGGTAAGCCATTGAAAAAAGGCTGCTTTCCATTGGGAGGCAGCCTTTTCCTTTATAAAATGAACGAAACGAGGTGTCTTTCATGGAAGAATTCATTCCCCTCATAAGTGAGGTCGGCTTTCCAATTGCGGTTACCCTGTTCTTGCTCTATCGAATCGAAGCAAAGCTAGATTCCGTCGTTCAATCGATCCAAAGCCTACCAGAGCGATTAAGCGGGAAATAAGCTTCCCAAGAAATTTCTCTTAGGTTTGGGCTGTAGAAGCGGAGGAAAGTCCCTTCCGCTTCACTCCCAATAATAGCATATGAACATTACTTGATTACTTAGCGAAGGGCTTCTGCTTCTTTTTTATGCTTCTCGTAATCTTCGCTGGTGATGATGGATAGGTCACTTTTAGGTGTCATGCAGCAGGCTAAAGCATAGCGATTGTAAAGCTCTTCGTCTGAAAGGTACTCATGGGAGCGCGTCAATTCATGGTCGAACTCACCATCCAATACCTTTACCTTGCACATCCCACAGCCACCTCGCTGACAGCCGGTTGGCATTGGTATGAAATGGTCTCGCGCTGCCCGTAGGGGTGTTTGCTCTGGAGCACAAGGATAGTCAAATTGTTGGTTTCTTGCCTTTAAGGAAACTTTATACATATTTTCACCTCACCGTTCATTTTCTCATCTATTCAAAGTACCGTTTAGGTCAGTGCTTTCATAAAGGACTCGGATAATTCTCTTCGATGATAGAAAATCCCTTGTCCAATTTTATCCTCTGTCCACGTAATGGTTGGCATATCCGGATATGAGAGATAGCCACCGGCAAATGCTTCATTACGGTTTCCTGATGGGTCAAAGAAGTAAATCGTTTGTCCTCGCGTAATTCCATGACGGGTTGGCGTTACATCAAACGGTACTTCATACATGGATAAAAGGTCTGCCGCTTTAAATACATCATGAAGGGAATCCACGGCAAAGGCAGCATGGTGAAGCTTCGCATCAGGTCCTTTAACAAACGCTAAATCATGGGCTTTATTCGTTGAGAACAGGAAGCTGCCTAATAGCTCCTCTCCATCTACTGTCGTAATTCTTTCACTTTGTCTAAAGTTTAAAGCTTCAATAAAAAATCTTGTAACTGTTTTAAGATCGTCCCCAGTTAGTAAACAATGGTCAACACGATGTGGCGCAATCCCTACTGCTTCTAATGGCCATGGATGAGGGTTTAATGTTCCCACAGAGCTTCCTAGAAAACCAATTTCATGATAAAGCTCACAGTGATGTCCCGTTGGCAAAATAAAATGAACGGCTTCCCCTTCTGCTAATCTTGTGTGGCTCGAAATCCGAGTAGTTGTACAGCCAAATTCCTCTATTTTTCTTTCATAATAAGCAAGATCATCAAGTGTCTCTACTTTAAAAGCCAAATGGACTAATCCCGCCTTGTTCGATTGGGTTAAAATGAGACTATGATGATCAAATTCATCCCATGCCTTTAAGTAAACACTATTTCCCATACGTCCTGTTTCTTCTAACCCGATAACCTTTGTATAGTATTCAACTGATTTATCTAAGTCCAATACAGCTAATTCCACACGGCCTAAACGCATAATTCTTGCCATTATTATCCCCCTTATATATGTAAATTTTTTTGTGCTTATAACTACCCTATTTGAAGCTGACTCGCTTATTTTACTTTTTCTATTAATTGCAGCAACTCCCTATTAGGACCATGAAAGAGAATCATGCGTCCGCCTTCCAATGTTGGCTTTACTTGTTCAGAAGGAAGAATGATTTCTTTTTCCTTTAAAAACTGAATCGTTTCCTCCATGTTTTCAACTGTAAATGCAAGGTGATTCACGATTCCTGTTTCACTGTACTCGGTAGCTCCTGTTTTCTCTTGTATCAGTTCAATCTCCATATCTGGTTGTGCTTCGAGATACAAAAAAACCATCTCTCGATCCAGTTTATTACCGCGGAGTCTGACGTTAAAACCAAAAGTCTCCGAATAAAAACGAATCGATTGTTCCATATCACGTACCATAATGGCCACATGCTCCATTTTACATATCATTTGGTTCTCCTCTTATTCTTCAATTTGTTGATTGTAAGCATTCTCTTAGCTTCATGATGGAAAGGGGCTAGTCCCATGTTTGATTAAAGCCTTGACCCATGGCATTGATTTTTCGTAGCAGTCACCGATTTGAAGGATTCTCTGATCTGTAAATGGTTTTCCAATTAGCTGTAATCCGACAGGCAGATTTTCTAATGTAAAACCGCAGGCTACAGATAAGGCCGGAAAACCGAGAATATTAGCTAATGGCGTTTTTCCCAAGGTAAACATATTACTAATAGCCATTTCCGGCACCATTGTTCCAATCTCAAATGGGGGCTGGACATTGGTTGGACCCACTAAGGCATCAATTCCCATCATTTGCTTCATTGTGTCTCTGACAAATTGATCACGTCTGCGCTGAGCACGAAGGTATGCTGTCGCAGTAATATCACTGCCAAATTCAAAGCGGTATTTTAAATCATCGCCATATAGATGCCCGTACTTATTCAATAACGGTTCGTGAACAGAGACAACCTCTGATTGAGCAATTGTTTTTAATGCATTCAGTGCTTCATCAATTCCCGGTAAATCAATTGGAACGATTTCTGCCCCGAGGATTTCCATTTGACGGAAGGCTTCTTCAATGACCCGTTTCACATCCACATCAATCCCAGCAAACATATAAGGTACATAGAATCCTAGCTTTACACCCTTTAAGTCGTTTAGTGTAACGTCAGACAAGGCTGGTACATTTCTTTTTACAGATGCCGGGTCCTTTGCATCATGCCCTTTCATCACTTCAAGCATGATGGCCGCATCCTGCACGGTTCTGGTCATCGGGCCAGCGTGGTCCAATGACCAGCTGAACGGCAGACACCCCCGTCTGCTGACAACTCCATAGGTTGGTTTGAACCCGACCGTACCGCACATGGCAGCCGGAAGACGGATGGAACCAGCTGTATCTGAACCAACGGCGCCAAAGGCCATTCCCATTGCGGTTGCCACAGCTGACCCGCCGCTTGAGCCACCAGGAATCCTTGCCTCATTCCAAGGGTTCTTCGTGCTTCCGTAATGAGGATTTTCTGTGGTCGCCCCCATCGCAAACTCATGTAGATTGGCCTTCCCAATAATAACGGCTCCTGCCTTCCTTAGCTTTTGAACCGCTGCAGCATCCTCATCAGGAATCCAATCTTCGAATATTTTTGAGCCACCGGTTGTTTTTACACCCTTTGTTTGAAAAATATCCTTTACCGCAATTGGAATCCCATGTAAAGGTCCCCTCACCTGGTTGGCAACAAGCTCCGCTTCCAATTGCTTCGCCTGAGCCAACGCCTCTTCTTCCATAACGGTAATATACGCATTGACTCTCTCATGCTCGTGAATTTGATTCAAGGTTAACTGGGTTAATTCAACAGGCGATATCCGTTTCGTTTTTATCGCATTACCAGCATTTTCAATGGTTTCAAAAAGAAATTCATTCATCGCATGTCTCCTCATAATCTTCTAGATTAAAAGTGAAGGCCGGCTCTAATGTAGCTAATTCTATTTCCACATCGTCTAAAATCGTGCGCAAGTATTCTTCTAACGTCATGCAATCCCTGCTTTCGCTGTAAATTTCTCCAAAGGAGGCCAGGCATCTTTTAACCGTTTATGTTTAGTGATTACTTGATGCCTGAACCCTTTACGCATAATCAGAAACGATACTATATTAAGATTTTACTTCCTGCTCATCCTTTTTAAACTGATTCTGCATTGGGAAGGCTACCTGCCAGGATTTTTGGTTGCTATCATATAGTCCTGCACTGTACAGATTTTTCAGTGACTTATTCTCTAATGCCAATTTCTCCTTGCCTTCTTGGAATGCTTTTACTTGTTGAAGCAATAAGCGGCGCATATGAATGATAGGCAGGTCACTTGTTCCAAGATGCTCTTTTGAGCGGTCAACAATCGGTCCCATTGTTTCAGTTGCCGCATGATCCTGGTTCGCGATACCGCGGATACCGGAGAAATTGCCTGTAATTTGTAGGTCGCGATCCTGTGCGTATTCATTTTCCAGATTAACTTGTTTTCTAAAATGCTCATCCAGCTTCAAGCCACGGCGGTCATGGTTCGCCTGTACATCAATTGGATGGTTATGGGAAAATTGGACATCCCATGACCATGTGCTGTAATCATCTCTTGGAATGAAGGCATGCCACATGCCATCCTCACCCTCAAATCGTGGGGGATACGTATAGAATGGGAAGATATAGTGAATTTCCATAAAGGCATTATCTGTTTCGTTTCCAATTCCAACAGCTACACAGCGTTTTCCATAGTTAGCATCCTCAACAGCCTGTTTAACCGGTGGATTCTTCACAAGCGGATGGTTCGGGTCAATTCCTAAGTCAGTACTTAAAATCCCTTCACCTGTCTCCTGTTTGCCGTGAGCCTTGTGAAGAAACGCAGCATGGACATAATCCAGGTCATTTTCCATTACCTGAGCATAATTGCACTCCTGCCAAACCCGCTCTGACATCATATAATCATCTGGCAGTCCCATCCAATAGAACTCAGGGAATTCCGGTTGCTCCTCCTCAGGTCCCATGTACGTCCAAATCATTCCTTTTACTTCTTTAATCGGATAGCTCTTAATTTTGATTTTCTTTCTAAACTTTGGATCTCCTTCTTCAGATGGAATATCTGTACATTCACCCTTCGTATTAAACTTCCATCCGTGATACATGCAGGTGATACCACAGCCATCATTAATACCGTAATAAAGAGATGTCCCACGGTGTGGACAAGCCTCTTCTATTAAGCCAACCTTTCCCTCAGTATCTCGAAATGCAATCAAATCCTCACTAAGCAATCGAATACGCTGCGGCTTTCCGTCATTACTTAATTCATCAGATTTTAGAGCAGGAATCCAATATCTTCTAAACAGCTCACCCATTGGAGTTCCTGGACCCGTACGTGTTAATAAATGATTATCCTGTTTTGTTAACATAATTGATAACCTCCTGATATAAACTCTTTTTATTTTCGGAAAATTTAAATTATAATTATATAGTAGTGAAATATCTGATTGGAAACAATGTATGAATAGGTTAGAAAATGACTCACCTATTCAACCGAAACATACAGTTGGGTCAACCTAACACAAATTAAGAAAATTTGTGGCTCTCAAATCCAATAGAAACCATGAACTCTCAAAAAAGAGCAAAAGGCTGTCCTAATCGTTTTAGGACAGCCTTTTGCTCTTGATAAGATATTCTGTCATCCCAATAATTGCTTCCTTAATAGATGACAAATACATTCTATGTTTTCATTAAACTTGGTAGCCATAATGTAATTTCCGGAAAGGCAATTAATAGGGCTAGCGCTATAAGGAACAAGGCAACAAACGGAATAGAAGATTTATAAATGGCACTCATTTTATATTTACTTACAGATTTAAGGACAAATAATCCTAATCCAAAAGGAGGACTAATAGCACCTACTTCAACCGCGATTAATACAAGGGTTGAAAACCAATATAAATCAAAACCAAGTGTCATGGCTACTGGTGTAAAAATCGGTAATACAATCATAATGATAGCCAAACCTTCCATAAAAGTACCCATAATGATAATAACAAATAACATTAAGCTTAATAGTACGATTGGGTCAATGGAAAGACCTGCAATTAGACGAACCATCTCTTGGGTAGCCCCTGAAAAGGCAAGAATTTGACTAAAGGCAGTTGAACCTGTCACAATCATTAAAATCATGACGGATATTTTCATCGTTCCTTTAAATGCATTAATTAAACTTTCTTTTGTTAATTTTCGATAGGCTGCTGCAAGGACAAGGCTACCAAAGGCACCTAGGGCTGCTGATTCAGTTGGTGAACTGATTCCTAATAAAATCAATCCGATCACAAGGAATAAGATAAACCCTAACGGTAATACATATTTTATTGTATCGACCATTTTCTCTTTCAGTGATATTTTTTCCGTCGAATATACAGGCGCTAAATGCGGCTGGGTCCTTGCCCGAATAATAACGTATAGCGCAAATAAAATGGCAACTAGAACTCCAGGTAAAATGATGGCCACCATAAAGGTGCCAATAGACACTTTGGATACGGAAGCAAGCAATACCCCTAAAGCACTAGGCGGAATGAGGACAGCCAAGCCCCCACTGCCCAAAATCGGACCTAAGGCTAATTCATTTTTATAGCCTTTCTTTTCCATCTCAGGGAGTAATGTAGAACCCAAAATCGCCGTAGTGGAGGCGGAGGAACCCGTTAAAGTGGAAAGCGCTGTACCACCACCAACAGCAATTAGGCTTAATCTACCCGGAACTTTACCAAACCATTTATCTATCGTATTAATAAGGTTTCCTGCAAGGCCAGCATGGAACATGATTTCACCCATTAAAACGAAGAGAGGAATAGGAATTAATGAAAAATTGACTAGTGAGTCTTTGATACTCATGACCAGTTGATCCATTCCTTCCATTCCCCAAAACACTAGTGCTCCGCCAATATTTACGAGAATAAAAGCAAATGCCACTGGAACTCTCATAAACATCAGTGTGAGCAGGCTGAATAATATAATAATCAGAACTAACCACCATTCCATACCTTCACCACCTTTTATACATTTGATTTAGGGTTAATACTTATATCTGTATTTATATTAGTATTTGAATTGATATTGGCATTTGCTCTCACCTTATCTATATCTGCAGTCGGAACCTTAACGGTCACTAACAAATATCCTTTACGGAAAAATTCCAACAGCAATAACAGGCCCCCAATCGGAATAATCATTACTACATAGGCAAGCGGTGTTTTAACGACTGAGAGGCTCCTTGTATCGTTAATATACAAATCCCATGTAACTCCGATACCGTAATATACTAAGACAAGACTTAATAGGATTCCGGAAATAACAATGATGTAATCTAGAAATTTAAGACTTTTTGCTGGCAGATATTCTTCGAGTATGTTTACCGAAACATGACCGCCCTCACGTAACAACCATGCAGCACCTAGAAAGGCAATATATAACAGCGCATAGCTTGTGTAATCTATTGACCAGCTAAAAGAATAATTGAATAAATTACGTATGATGACTTCAAAGACAACTAGACCCATCATGAAAGCAATCACCCACATCCCAATAGCGGCGAATACATTTTCAATCTTATCTAACCACTTAAAGAATGTTTTCAAACTACCGCCTCCTTTTTATCCATTGAAAAGGGATATTGAATATCCCTTTTCATAGAGAGATGTTATTTATTTAAAAGCCCTTTTAATTCTTTGACAGTATCTTTATCAATATTCTTTTCTAGCGATTTCCATGTTTGTTCATTGATATGTTTTTGTAATAAATCACGATCTTTCTGACTAATATCAATTACTTTTACCCCGTCTTCTTTAAGGGCCTTCCATTCCTCTTCATTCTTCTCTATAAAATAATTTGCCATTTCCGTTTCAAATTTTGCTGTAACTTCAATCATTTTCTTCTGTGCTTCGGCAGATAAGCCGTTAAATGAATTAGGATTAATCATGATCATTGTATTTTGATTTAAGAATGGTTCATCAATTACGTATTTCGTAATTTCAGTCCATCCACTCTCCCTTGGGCCCAGCAATGTAAAGCCAAACCCCTCGACGAGATTTCTTTCGAGCGATGTATATACATCAGATGGGTGTACATCAACCTGTACCATTCCCAATTGATCCATCGTTCCATGATAAATCGGATTTGAACGGAATTTAGCACCCTTTAATTCTGCCAAACTAGAAACTTCTTTATTACTCCAAAAGTAGAATGGCTCTTCACTTAACCAGCGACCTAAATAGACGACACCATTCTTTTCAAATAATTGGCCTAAATAATCAAAGTATCCATTTTCTCTTTCTTCACCTAGTGTAAAGGGTGACATTAACATTGAATCTGATTCAGGCATCAAGTTTGAAAATTGGGATGAGGCATTGAAATTAATATCGACCAGGCCATTTTTCACGGCATTAAATTGTTCCGTTGCAGGGATGGATTCCGGACCGCCAATCCATTCAATTTTCACTTCACCGTCTAATTCTTTTTCAACCATATCGATCCACATCGGAATAATGTCTTTTGTCAGCATGTGATCCACTGATAAAAAGGAAATTAGCTTCAATGTTTGTGTCTCACCAGATTTAGTATTTTCACCGCTACTGCTTGCTTCTTTACTTGAACTTGATGAACAACCTGCAAGAATTGAAAATGTAAGCAGTATGATAGTAAGTATTGATATGGACCATTTTTTCATATTCCTTCTCCCCTGACGATTAAGTTTTGGTTAAAACCGAGAAATTACTAATGGATATTCACTTCATTACTTTAGAACTTTTATCAAATCTTTCTTTTAACGGAAATGCTTCTTGCCATGACTTCTCCTTTGGTGCGTATAGTCCTTCGCTTAATAAGGTTTGCAGTGATTGGTTTTCAAGTGCCAATGGCTCTTTACCTTCTTGTAACTCTTTAACAGAATCCAATAGCATTTTTCTCATATGAATAATAGGAAGATCGCTTGTCCCTAAATGTTCCGTAGAACGATCTACAACGGTTCCCATACTCTCTGTCGCAGCGTGGTCCTGTGTCGCAATACCGCGAATTCCACTGAAGTTAAGTGTCTTCATTAAGGTTTGATCTTGTTCATAGTCATTTTCTACATTCCGTAACTTTCGATGGTTTTCATCTACTAATAAACCCCTTCGAATATGTTGTGTTTCGACATCAATTGGATTGTGGTGGGCAAATTGGATATCCCAGCTCCAGGTACTTTCATCGTCACGAGGGATAAACGCATGGAACATTCCATCTTCTCCTGCAAATCGTGGTGGATAAGAATAAAACGGGAAAATAAAATGGATTTCCATATAAGCGTTATTCACCTCATCCCCAATCCCTACTGCCACACAACGTTTTCCGTAATTGGTATCCTGTACGGCCTGCTTTACTGGAGGATTTTTCACTAACGGATGATCAGGATTAATCCCTAAATCTGTACACAAAACATTTTCTTGTATGTCTTGATTAATGAGGGCTTTATGAAGAAAGGCCGCATGTACAAAATCTAAATCATTTTCTATTACCTGGAGATAATTACAGTCCTGCCACACTCGTTCAGCCATTAAATTTTCCTGTGGAAGCTTCATCCAATAAAAGTTGGGTACAGGTGGCATCTTTTCTTTAGGACCCATGTAAGTCCAAATAATACCGTTTTGCTCATGGGTTGGATATGACTTTAATTTTATTGATTTCTTTAATTTATCAGTTGGTTCTGACGGAATATCTATACAGCTACCATTCGTATCAAATTTCCACCCATGATACATACAGGTCAAACCGCAGCCATCATTTATCCCGTAGTAAAGCGATGTACCTCTGTGAGGGCAAGCTTCATCTATTAATCCCACTTTTCCATTTGTGTCTCTGAAAGCTACTAGATTTTCACCTAATAATTTTACACGTTTGGGCTTTCCGTCCTGCTTCAGTTCATTTGAACAAAGGGCCGGAATCCAATAACGACGGAAAAGTTCACCTGTAGGTGTACCAGGTCCCGTACGTGTTAATAATTCATTATCCTTTTTTGCTAGCATAAGCCCTCTCCTTATTTTAAGATTATTTTAAAAATTCAAACTACTATTTTATATTAATAAATTAATAGTCTATTAAACAATGTATGTTTAGGTCGAAAAATTTGTTTTTTCTAGCCGAATCATATAGTATTTACCCACAATTCATTTCTCTATTTATAGGATTTATACTTACAACTGAAGCAGTGTTTACAATTAATCAAGAATATCCTTCAGTACCCTAAGCGCATTCCCACCAATGATTTTTTGAATATCTTGAAATGGATAGCCATGTTTAATCATCCATCGAATCATATTCTTTGTTGCTTCTGTCGGATTTTCTAACCCTTTTACATAGGAAGATTCCTCGAAATGTTCTCCATGTGATTCACTAAGGGATAACATGTCATCAAATGCATGCTGTAACCCAACATGATCGCCAAAAAACGTATCAGGACCCAACCCAACATGGTCGATTCCAACAAGTTCAATTAAATACTCTAAATGCTCCATAACGGATTTAATGGTATGTTCATTTGGGTTCTTTGCTGAAAGAGTCGTATTGGGTGCTGCACAAACCCCAATAACGCCGCCCTTTTCTGCACAAGCCTTTAATACCTCATCCGACTTCATTCTAGGAGAGTTCCAAACCGCTCGTGCACCTGCATGTGTAATAAAGACCGGTGCCTCGCTTGCTTCAATTACGTCCAGACTTGTCTGATCCCCACAATGCGAGATATCAATCACCATTCCCAAGCGATTCATCCTTTCCACTACCCTATGGCCGAATCTTGTTAACCCGCCGTCCTGTTTTTCCATTAGGCCTGAACCAAGAGTATTCGCTTCATTGTAGGTGATCCCCAGACATCGAATCCCTAGACCATATAAAACATCGACACGGTCCACTTCATTTTCTAAAATACTTGCGGCCTCCAATGATGGCAGAATGGCCATTTTATTTGACCCTTTTGCCTCCAATAAATCATGATAATTCCGAGCAATATAAACCGTATCTTGTTTTGCAATATCACAATAGCGAATTCCTAATGTTAAAATGACATCATCCCACTTTAAGCCATTTGATGAGGTCAAAAGAGAGATTCCATCCATAAAGTTTTCGAATAACACGTCTACTCCGGATAGGGCCAACCCTTCATAGTCAAATGCTGTATGGAGCTGGCGGCAGTAAGCAATAATATCCTCTTGGTTCTTAGGGACCACAAAACCATGATCTCTAAGAGATACAATAGGGTAATATTTTAATAGGGTCTCAAAAATCCTCTCCTGATCGTCTCTAAGCTCTATCTCTTCTGTCTGCCGATATTTCTCTGACTGTGGCAGCTGAAAAGGTTTATAATCCTTTCCAGGAGTTAAGTACTGAAAGGATTGATATCCATCAAATTTCTTTACAAGTCTATTTTTCACTTCACTTTTTTGCGACATCATAACCATTTTTCTACCTCCCAAAATTATCAAATTCGCCCGTCGAATTTGCGTCCGGATGTTTATCGAGCTCGCTCGATAAACTACCATTAAAAAATCCGTGACATCCGCCGGAGGCTTAACTTCATTCAGCCGGGGTTTGTACCCCCACTGAATCGAAGTACCATTTGCCTTCATCCCCCACTTGTAGAAGTGGAGGACTTCTGTACCTGTCGCAAGCTTTCGGTACAAAAAAGCATTTGCTGAATGAAGTTAAAAAGTCATAAAAGAAAATAGCCGATTGATATGCCGATGGCACCGAAAAGCAGGGAAAAAGGTAAATTATTTAACGTAATCCGGTAGGGGTTTTGCTGGGTTGCCACAGAAGTCATGGTAACCGTAACTCCATAAGCTCCAACTGTTGCAGTAGCCAATGCACTTGTGATGACCACGATCCCAATACTAAGTGGATTTATCATTCCGTATAAAGGCTGGATCACTTCAAATAAAACACCAATCGTGGCGATTGCATGTATACCAATTAATCCGCCTAATAAAAAAACAACCTGAATAAAAATTAAAATGATTATAGGATATTCACTAAAGGCAAGAAACGGCTCCTTTATCACATCATGAAAGGAAGTCTTGCTTATACTGTTGGAAAAAAGCGAAAGAGAAAGAAACAGGACAATAAAATTCTGCATTTTATTTGTACGCTCCCTCCAATTCCTCCAACCAATTACCTTAAAACTCTTCCATCTCTTCAAAAGAAGCGCCCAGCATAAAGAAAACACCGGAATTACAATGGCTACTGATAAAATAAAACTTAATTGCAAAAGGCTCCCTGCCAGCACAACAACGAATAAAAAAATGGCTAAAGCCATCACTAATTTGATGATTTGAATGATCATTTTCTTAGCATTTATCTTCTGATTTACTCCTTCATCGTGTTCAATAGTTATCGAACGAAAACTTCTTTTCCCGATGATCCAATCAAGAGAAATGACAATCAAGGAGCAAAGTAACAGCCATGGTAATAGAGATAAATAACTGATACCTGTTGAATCCACTGTTATAGCCACTATAATTTCTGTCGGGCTCCAGATTAAGGCAACAGCTAATGCTCGAAGTGTCGTTTTGCTAATAAATATTTTCCTTATTTTTTGCGGGATATTTTGTAGGGTTGATTGTAATACCTCCTGCGATAATGTTAAAGCCGATATATTAATAAATCCTGTTAATAGATAGGTTGTCATCGAACTCCTGACATATAGATTTCCTAAATCCCCTACTTTACCTTTCATTAATTCATTGAGTCTTCGATCAAATCTACCTGCATGTACAACACTTGTCATTAATGGAAGAACCGTTAACAATGTCAACAATGACATGTTTGAAGACATATAAAGCGGAAGATGATCAAAAGGCAGGCCCGCATCTATATAAAATAGGATTCCTGTAAAACTAAAAATCAGACATAAAATTTTAAATAGTTTACTTGCCCCTTTGAACGAGATCAAAATAAGCAGAATGGCCATAACGCCAATCCAATACTGGATGTTTTCATTCGGTACAAAAATAGTAAACATATATATGGTAAAGGTAAGGGAATACAGAATATATAAATGCCGATTCATCCATGAAATCGCTGTACCCATGTAGTTACACCTCTTTTTTTCAAACAACAAACATGAACAAAGACTCCCTTTTAACAGTAAAAGAGTTGACAGATTCATCAACTCATTTACTGAATAGAATTCCACTATTAGTTAGAAAGATTAGTAGTTTTTAGATTAATTGAGTATTCTTTATTGTGTTCCCCTAATAAAGGAGGTCTTTTACTGATACTCCAAGGAGTTTCATGGAATTTATACGGTGCGCCTGGATAGGTAAACGTTTCATTTACCTCAGGGTGATACACGGATGCAAAGACCTTTCGATCTTCACTTAAATGTTTATCATGAATCATATCTTCTGGTGCACGGACTGGTGCCCACGGCAGGCCGATACTTTGTGCCATATGGTAAATATATTCTGAGTCAAATTGAATGCAGAAACGTTCTAATACATCTGTTACATGCTCCATTCGTTGTGCACGGTATTTATCATCCACATATCTTTCGTCCGCCAAATCCTCTTCAAGCTGATAGGAGGATAGCCAAGAAACCAAACTCTTCCAACGCTTTGCGTCTAAATAAGTATTTAAAACGAGAATGTACTTGTCATCCTTACATTTAAGATTCCATCGTACAGAACGATTTGGTAAAGCATGCCGTCCGGTTTGGCGGATGACATGTTCCTTTTGATAAATCCAATATGGAAGAGACATCTCAGTAGAAACCGTCACACAATCATGAACGGATATATCAATGAATTGGCCTTCCTTTTTAAAATCACGATGCAAGAGGGCACTCACAATTCCCATCGCAGCAAAATAACCTGCTAGATGGTAGGATTGTCCACCGGTTGGGCCAATAGGAGGTGCGTCAGGAACATCATCATAACCGGTGACGGCCATAATACCGCCCAGAGCTAATTGGGCAATGTCAGATGATTGGTATTGACTCCATGGTCCATCCTGGCCGAAAGGTGTAATAGAACAATAGACGAGTGTTGAAAATCGCCTTGACAAAGTGACGTAATCCAAACCCCATTCCTTCATTTGACCTGGTTTATTTCCTTCAAGGATAACATCTGCTTTATTCAGCAGCTGGATGACTTTTTCCTGCCCCTCTATAGTCTCGATTTGTAGTGTGATTGATTTTTTAGATGTATTGTAATTCCAAAAATACAAGCTTTTATTTTTATCAGGTGTATCCTTGTAAAATGGACCTATACTTCTTGATGGTACACCTTCCTTAGGTTCAACCTTGATCACTTCTGCTCCCATATCCGCTAGTAATTTTCCAGCAAATTGGGTTAACTGATCTCCTATCTCAAGTACGGTTATTCCTTTTAAAGCTGCCTTATCCACCATCATTTCACTCCTTCCCTTTTACCATAATGGCCTGACTGCTTTAAACGTATCCTTTGGCATATCCAATGGCCAAAAAACACCATTCAGTTCTAATAAGTTAATTTCTTCATCTGTATAGCCCAATACATCCTTTAACACAAAATCATTGTCTTCTCCCATTAATGGAGCAGATTTATGAATAGATGGGGATGATTCTGACATTTGTATCGGAACCCCTTCCACAAGTCTTTCACCTAATAACGGGTGTTGAACCGTTTCAAACAGGCCCCTAAAGTATAATTGTGGGTCATTTTCTAAAATATCCTCATTCTGTTGGACGGCAGCAGCCACTAAACCATATTTCTGCAATGTTTCCATTACGTAATATTTACTAAACTTGCTTGTAAACTCTCCAATATGTTGATCTAACTCATCCTGATGTTGTATACGTCCTGTTAGACTTGAGAATTTCGAATCATTTGCCCAATCAGGCGTGCCGATTGCTTCCTTGAATCGTTCCCATTCATCATCATTGTATATAGCAATGACACAATAATCATTCGGGTCATCACCCGCACAACGATAGGTATTTTGCGGGCAGGCAATCGACCCTCTAAAATCTGTTTTGTTTCCATCAGCGGAAAAGGTAGAACGATTCCCGGTTGGAAAATCCGGCCTATTCGAGGAACGTCCGTTGACAAAATAATCTAATAAATTAGTACCGACCAACGGCAACGCTGTTTCAACCTGTGAAATATCAATATATTGACCTTCACCTGTCCGATTCTTATAGAGTAAGGCCGTTAAGACAGAATAGGCTCCCGTATAGCCAGCGACAATATCTAAAATTGAGTATCCCCAACCGCTAGGATGCTTATCTGGTAAGCCGGAAATATAGGTCATACCGGATAATGCTGCCGCTGTTGGACCCCATGTTCCATAATTTTTTTGTCTCCCCGTATGGCCTAATCCGGAGATACTCATATAGATAATTCCTTCATTTATTTCCTTCAAAGATTCATAATCCAAACCCCATTTTTCAAAAACACCGGCACTAAAGTTTTCTGTAATAATATCTGACTTACGGATTAGCTCTTTCACGATATTCATGCCTTCAGCAGATTTAATATTAACCGTAAAGCTTCTTTTTCCAACATTTAAGCTGTTAAAAAACGCACCGTTATCAAGGCCTGGTTCATCATCCTTGGCATACATGGAAAATCGCATCATATCAGGTGTCTTGGGCCATTCCACTTTAATTACCTCTGCCCCCATGGAAGCCAATATTCTTGTTGTTGTTGAACCGGAAACACTCCAAGTAAAATCAAGAACCCTGATACCCGTTAAGAGATCTTGTTGGACATTCATTCTAATTCCCTCCATTCACAGGCTTCCATTGAACCAATGTCACTTCTTCATCAACCTTTTCAAATACTGCTTCCATTTCCATGCCAACTTTTACTTGTGTTGGGTCCATTCCAACCGTATTGCCCAGGAATCTGACTCCGTCTCCAACATCCACCACAACAAGAGCATATGGAACTTGATCATTAAAATAGGGATAAAAGGACCGATGAACAATATTAAATGTGTAAATAACTCCTTTTGTCCCTACCTCAACCCACCTGACTTCAGAACCGGGTTCATACGGTGATATAAATCTTGGCGGCCAAATTTTCTTTCTGGTAGCGGTACATTCCTGGACAAACAACTTACCTTCTCTTGTTCCTTCCCAAAAAGGCTTATATAAGTTCCAATCACGTGACCAATCTGAGTCCCTATTTGGCAACGGTCTAATCACTTGCATTTCTACTTGACTCATATTTCATTCCCTCTTTCCGTTTTTATCCATCCTTTAATTGTGCAAAATGGCAATCGATCCATCACCCATATCACCATATCCAGTTACTAATCCTATTTTTGCATCTTGTACCTGTGCGGCACCTGCTTCGCCTCTTAATTGATGGACTGCTTCAACCACATGATTAATCCCTACGATATGCGCCTGTGATAATAAGCCGCCATGCGTATTAATCGGTAATTGTCCGCCATAGGTAATTCGACCATTTTTGACAAACTCAGGTGCTTCTCCTCTTTCACAAAAGCCCATTTCTTCAATTTGTCGTAATACGATAAACGTAAAACAGTCATAGATTTCAGCAAAATCAATCTCATCTCTTGAAATTCCAGCCATTTCAAAGGCCCTTGGTGCAGCATATTTAATCCCCATGTCCAATATATCCGGGCGAGTTGGCATATCATCAGGCTGATTCGCATGTCCTTCCGCAATTCCGGCAATAAAGATAGGCTTTTTGAAACGGTGGGCGTTGCGTTTAGACGTGACAATCACGGCTCCAGCTCCATCTACCTCTAAAGAGCAATCGAATAATCGAAAAGGATTCACCAGCATCGGAGAGTTTTGATAGTCTTCTTCTGTCATAACTCTGCCTTTCATATAGGCTTTGCTATTATTGTGAGCATGCTCTCGGCAGGTCATAGCTACAATTTGCATCCCAACTGGGTCTGGATTATATTCATGGAACCAGCGGTTAGCATGTAGGGAGAAATATTGCATTGGAACCATTAGCCCGTATGGATATTCCATATTATCGCGATACTCCGGATTTGGCATAATCGTATTATTAAAATCTAGTATTCTAGGATCTGTCCCTCCTAATCTCGGTCCAGAGAAACCTTTTTGACCAGTCGTGACAACCACGTATTCTGCTACACCATGCTCAACAGCAAGAGCAGCTTGCTGGATTGCTGCAACGGCACTTGCGCCCCCCATTTCGCTTCTACCGCTGAATTTAAGTTCTCTAATACCCAATCCAGCAACTAAATCTTCACAGCGGACATTATATCTCCATGGATTTATGACACCATCTATTTCAGAAGGATGAATTCCAGCATCCTGACATGCGTTTACAGCTGCTTCCGTTAATAATTGAGTTAATGACTTTTCTGTCCCTCTGACGTAGTCCGTTTCACCTACCCCGACTATGCAAACCTGATCACTTAATGAACGTCTCATCCTTCATTCCCCTTTACATTTAAATGAAATCTTTATATTAATGTTGTTACTAATCATTTCTGAAAATAATTCAGAAAATTAAATCTATATCTATATCTTATTAATATAAGGAACCTGAAACAATTTACGATTAGGTAGGGAAAATTCATATTTACAGCAGAAAAGTATAGTTTTTAAGGTATATTTTTAGAACATTCAATCTAATTATGATATTATTGTAATCAAACATTTAGAAGTTAGGAGGGTGGAAAATGGCGATAGAAGCAAACACCATTACCTTGATTGATCTATTTAAAGTAAAACCTGAGAAAGGAAACTTTCTTCAATCTCATCGAATGTTTTTTTCGAGCGCAGATGCTTGGGGATCGTTAATTAAAGATTTAGTTTTAGCCTTAGGAATAGAAAGAGCCAAGCTCTTTTTATTACGTTATGGATATCAATGCGGACGGCATGAAGCCTTAATGCTGAAGGAAATGTTTAATTGGAAAAACAAAAAGGAATGGATTATGGGTGGAGTGATGATGCACGCCCTTTCCGGACGAACAACTACCATTCCCATTAAAGTTGATATTGATCCTGAAAATCAAGTATTTGACGTGGAAGGATTATGGAAGAATTCTTATGAGGCACAACAATACTTACAGCATTTTCCTATCCACTCTGAATCTGTTTGCTATTTTCTTGCTGGATATGGTAGCGGCTACTGCAGCACAGCAGTGGGCAAAAAAGTAGTGTTTAAAGAAGTTGAATGTATCGGAAAAGGGGACCCGCATTGTCGTTTCATCGGAAAAACAATAGACCTTTGGGGAGATGAAATTCCACCTGAATTGGTTGATTATGAGCGAGAAGATATTAGGGATGAACTCGATCAAGCACATCAACGAATCGAAAGACAGAGTGAGATATTAAAAAGAGGAAATTTATTAAGTAACCAATTAACCGAAATTGTCTTACAGGGAAAAGGGTTTGACTCCATCACCCAGACACTAGGGCGCAGCTTGAAATGTGGAATTGTCATATCCAATAAGGATTTTGAAACTTTGTCAGAATATGGAGATTTACTAGATTACTCCTTAAAAAACATAATCAAGAACAAAGAAATTCTTCACCCATCAGACGAGAATAAAATCAATGAAATGTTAAAACAGCAAACCACTACTATACAATTGAATTATTTATCAGAACAGGGATTTTCCCATTATCCACTCATCACACCAATCATCGTTCAAAACCGTGTGTACGGTTATATTTCAATCATTAAAACCTCAAAAGAAATGGAAGAACTGGAGTCCTCTTTTGCCGAGCGCGCTGCAAATATTTGTGCCCTTCATATTTTAAATGAAAAAACCGCCATTGACACTGAGCAGCGAATGAAAGGTGAACTACTGGACGAAGTCTTATTGAGACCAAATTTAGATTCCAACATCACGAATAAACTATCCTTACTAGGCTATAAGATTAACAAGCCACATTATGTATTTATTTTCAACCTACAAAATCAATCCTTTGATTTGCATGTTGATGAATTTGTAAATGATGAAAAGGAAGTGATTATGAACATTCTTCGCAAATATTCATCATCTGTTGCCGAAGAGAATATATTAATATCACACTCGTTTGGTCAGATACAAGCACTTATTTCCGTTGATTTATTAAAAGCTTGTAAGTTGAGTGAAAAGAAATTTGGATTAACCATTTTAAGTGAAGTGAATAGAAAATTGCCTTCAGCACAGCTGCTTATTGGAATAAGCAATATTTGCCCAAGTATTCATAAAACACACGAAGGATATAAACAGGCTAAAAAGGCACTAGAAATTGCCCAAATTAATAAGTTAAAGAAGCAAGTATGCTTATTCTCGGCGATTGGACATATCTCTATTTTATTAGATGCCCGAAATCCAGAAGAATTAGAGAATTATGCTGATAATATTTTAGGCTCTATTTTTGAATACGACATACAGAAATCCTCTGAACTATTAAAGACCCTTTATTTTTATTTAAATAATGAATGTAATCTGCATAAAACCGCCCGCTACCTTAACTTATCTATTGGTGGAATGCGTTACCGGCTAGCGAATTTAAAAGAACGATTTAACATCGATATGATGGATTCTGCTACACGGCGTGAAGTACAAATGGCTTTAGATATATATGTCGCATTAGGAAAACTGCCTGACAGTTTATTAGAGCAAGTAGATACATTATACTCTTGAAATCTGTAAAAAAGGTCCTTCATCGATTTGATGAAGGACCTTTTTTAGGATTTATTAAGTAAATATTAAACTATAAACAAATTTATTGTAGTTTTACATCTTTCATAGAATCAATAATTATACCACTTTCGTTGTCTATAATTACTGACTCAGTATTTGAATAATTTTTTAGTTTGCTTGTACCGATAAAGCCAAGAATAGACACAATAGCAATATAAAACCCAATAGCCCAGATCGTCCCGGTTGCTTGTATCAAATAGGTGCAGACCATTGGGGCAATACCGCCTGCAAAGATAGCAGGGATTTGAGTCCCTAATGAAGCACCACTATAACGTAATCGAGATGGGAATGCCTGTGAAGCTAAAGCTGGTAGAGCGCCCGTCATCGTACAGAAAGGAATCATTGAAATGAGCATCGCTGCAACTATTAGAGAAGACACACCTGTATCAACTAAACCTACAAATACAAATCCCCAAACAAAAGTAGCGAAAATCCCTATCATATAAAGGCGTTTAATGCCAACTTTATCAGAGAGATAGCCAAATAGAGGAATAAATAGGCATAGTAGAAAACTCGCTACAGTATTGGCATTGACCATAAAGGACGAACTGACGTTATAATGATTGATACTGTAATTAATTAAGAATGTGGTATAGATAGCAAACGGCGTATGTTCAGCTAGTTTAGCTAACCCAGTATACAATACCTGTTTAGGATATTTTTTCATCACATCAACAATGGGAAATTTTGAAACGACCTCTCCCTCTTGAACCTTACGAAAAGATGGTGTTTCCGTAATTTTCGCACGAATAATGAGCCCTGCAACTAATAACAATAAACTTCCTAAGAAAGGAATTCTCCATCCCCATGTATAAAAACTGTCACCTGCAAGAGCCATACTTAATCCTACAACAGCGGATGAAAGAAGCATGCCAGCCCCGACTCCCGCATTTGGAATGCTTGCCATAAGTCCTTGCTGTTTTTTCTTTCCCCATTCCATTGATAATAAAATGGAGCCTGCCCATTCTCCTCCAACTCCTACTCCTTGTATTAATCTCATTAAAACGAGAAGAATTGGAGCCCATATTCCAATCGTATTGTAGCTCGGGATTAATCCCATTGCTGCGCTGCTCACCCCCATCATCCATAAAGTAACAATCAATGCATTCTTTCGTCCAATTTTATCACCAAAATGTCCGAAAATAATGGCACCAACTGGCCTTGCTAAGAAACCCGTTGCAAAGGTCGCAAATGATAGAATCGTTGCAATAAATGGATCGGAATTAGGAAAGAATAGTTTAGGAAACACTACAGCAGATGCTGTAGCATAAAGTGAAAAGTCATACCATTCAATAATCGCCCCAGATGTAGACCCAATTAAAGCCCTTCTGGCCATTTTCTTGTCTGAAATCTCATTAGTACTTACGCTAGACATAATTCGCACCTCCGTTGTATTCATACATTTGTAGACAAGGTTTCATGTTTTACTACACTTGAATGACTTTTTCATTTTTTATAAAAATATCCGATTAAGAGATATATTTACAACTTTCCTACTACAAAAATAGTAATAAGTAATTATACAGAATTTTAGGTATATTGTATCCAGCTGTTTCTGTAGGAAAAACTATATTTTTCTGTATTATTAAGTTAGAAAAGCTCGAATCTCCCACTTCAAAAAAATATTATGAACACTGTATACTTAACGAAATCATATTTTTTAATATTCCGAATACTTAATCGAAAATATTACTTGTTACTTGAGAATATATACCTTCGTTCTTTTATCGTTAATCTAAAATCCATCCCAAAACACCAAAGTGTGACAAACCTATGAAGATGCATCTTTCATTTCTTTAATTTCCTGTAATACTGATTGATTAACAGTTTGTTGGTTGATAAAATTATGATTGTGAAATATATAACAAAAGGATAGGAGGCTACCTTCAGAATCGGATATTGTTTTTTCATCGAATTCTATTTACGCAAATTGTGGTACTAACCTTATTTGTCAAGATTATGTAAGTCCTGATTTATTCTTCTTCCGCCAAACTAATATTTTTGTAGCAAAGGTATTATTGCCGTTCAATAATCTGTCTAGAAATTCCTATTAAATTTATATGGATGGAGCCATTTTGAATGATCACAAGACGACATTACATAATCAGCACAAAAACACAAGCCTTCTTTCCGCATTTTGAACACACCTTGGTTTTGCAGGATTGTGAACCCTTTATTGTTAAGCAATCTTCTGCTAAAATCATGAAGGCTTCTTTCCACTACTTTGGAATTAACCCCATAGATGCCATCCAAACAGCTCGAAAAATCCTAATGAAGAATGGTACAATCCCAATAGTCTTATCAGCAGAGCAAAACCTGATTTTCATCTGCTGCAAAGCATTAAATCATGACGGTCTTGTCTGGCTAAACAACTCACATATCCAAAAAGTCCAACCGTATAGAATCAATAAAGCTACTGTATTTTTGACGAACGGTTATTCCATTCACGTTGATAGTAAAGCTGATGCCCTTCAAGAGCAGCGAAGAATGGCGGTTAATCTTGGCAACTCATATATAAATCAATCCAGTAGACAAGAAGCTAAAACGAAGTATTACTTCTATGACCATAAGAATGAAATCGCTCTTGCATTGGAGGATGGTCAGCTGAAATATATCGTGAAATGGAATAAGAAGGATGATGAGGATTTGGATATGGTATTGGATTAATCGAAAAGGCAGTGAAGGATAACCTCTGACTACGTTATCCTTCACTGCCTTTATTTGTTGGTCGTTGATGGAAGGAAGCAAGAAAACATCCCCGCTTCCTCATTGTGCCCCTGCCAAGGAAGTTTATTTTATCATATAGTCTAATACGTGCTCAAGAGGCTTTGAACTTCTTATTACTACTTAATCTTTACAAAACTCAAACGGGAAGCCATGATAATGTACAATAATAAGAGAAGGAAAGGAGTCATGATATTGATATGGGGATGAATATGTCAGATCAGATTTTACAAGGAAAGACGGCGATTATTACAGGAGCAAACAGTGGAATTGGCTTTGAAGCTGCGAAGGATTTTGCTCGTAAAGGTGCTCGAGTGATGATGGCAGTCAGAAATATTGAAAAAGGAAATGGCGCTCGGGAACAAATCCTTCAGGAGGTTCCGCAAGCAATGATTGAAGTGCTGAAAATTGATATGGCAGACCTTGCGAGCATCAGGGATTTCGCTAATACAGTCAAAAATCACTTGGATTCTCTCGATTTATTAATCAATAATGCTGGCGTCATGATGCCTGCTTATGCCAAAACAAGGGATGGCTTCGAGCTGCAATTTGGTAGCAACCACCTCGGCCACTTTGCTTTAACAGGACAGCTGCTTCCATTACTAAAGCATACAGCAGATTCACGTGTCGTGACTGTCAGCAGTCTTGCCCATAAAGGCTCGAAAATTCTATTCAATAACCTGGACGGCTCTATGGGCTACAAGAAGTTTCAATTTTACGGGCAAAGCAAGCTAGCTAATCTGATGTTTGCCAGAGAATTAGACAAGCGCTTGAAGGCGGCCGGCTTGGAGACGAAAAGTCTCGCCTGTCATCCGGGCATTTCAGCGACCAATCTATTCAAGTTTGGAAAACAGGACGCCCCCCATTTTCTGATCGGCCTGGCGGGCAAGTTCCTACAGCCGGCTGATATGGGTGCACTTCCCACCATCTATGCTGCAACCCACCAAACACTTAAAGGTGGCGAATATATCGGGCCTAATGGTAAAGGCCGCCGCAGAGGCTATCCTGCCTTGGATACTCCCCATCCAGTTGCAAATGACGAAACGGTTATCACAAGGCTTTGGGACGTATCGGAAAAGCTGACTGGTGTTACTTACGATTTCTCGTAATAAAGGGGAAGACGGACCATTCTTTTCCCCCATTCTGAGGTGAATCCGTCTTACTATTTGATTGATACATTTCTTAAGCTTCAGACAGATTAATGCTAAAACCCCTGTTTTCTATGATACGAAACGGCGGTTCATGATATTTAGAGTAAAACTTCTTCGAATGATGTGTACCGCTCTGTCGATCGAATGGTATTAATTATATTGATTTTCATGAATGGTATAATAGCTTTTAATCAGGTTATACGCTGCATTCGTAATCGCTTCTGGCAAAGTGGCACCCATTCCACTTACATCATCAAAATAAACCTCCGATGCCCCGTTTGTCCGATAACTAACGCCGAACATTTCAAGCTTTTTCACAATTACCATGGCATGCTCAATGAATTTCTCTGGTTTATAGTAGGACTCATGAACAAAGGAATCCTTTTCAACATCATACCAGCTATTCTTTCCATACGGTTTCCAGCCTAGAATTTCACGTACGATTGTATCTTTTTTGTTCATCTCCACTTACCTCTTTTCTGTCATTTTGTTAGGATAATCTCTTTTTACCGTTGTTATATAACAATAAAATATTATGGTTCAATTATATAACAGAGTTGTGATGATTGACTACTATTTTCAAAAAATTTTTTCTATATTGGATGAGGCTCAAGTCGTTTGCTTCCCAAGACAAGTGGGACAACACTTTGCCATTACGCTAAATAGCAATTTCTCCTTTTCTATCCAATAGAATGAACGAACCAGTTAAGCGCAAAAAAAGAAGCAAAGGGATCTCCCCCCTGCTTCGTCCTTTTTATTTAGTTAGTTTGATGGCTTGATATTTTGTGATATATTCGTCAAGTGTTTGACTTAATGCTATCGTTCTCATGCTAGCAAGTCCTTCTTGCATGCCAGCTTGGATCATTTTTTCACGGATTGAATCAATAGTATTGATTAAATCTTTTTTTTCATCATGATTGAACTTAACTAACATGACACTAGCCCCTTTACAGAATTAGTTAGTAAGATAGTTTTTTCTCATATATAAGTTAAATATAAGTGCAATTTACATATATTCAAATCTCAAAGTACTTCGTTTCTATTAAATTATCATAAAATAGTTTCGAATGAAGGCGAATCTTGTATGCAAAAGAAATAAATATCCCAACAATTCCTGCAAATTATCTACAATTTTCTACATTTTTCACCAAACGTAGCATTTTATTAATAAAATAGTGTCAAGAACAACAAAAAGACAAATGTCTGCCATCTGTCTTTTTATTGTTCCTAACTTCCTTATCAAGCTAAGGCACTGATTTTTGAACGTTCTTTTTTACCGTGAAGGAAAAAGTAAAGGGCAGTAGAAGCTAACACAACAATACCGAGAATTTCGTATAAGGTTCCATAGCTTGTGTAAGGAATGAAGAACCCGAGCACATAAGGACCAAACCCAAGTCCTGCATCAAGAAAGATAAAGAAAGTGGATGTGGCCAAGCCCATACGATGTGGCGGGGTCAGCTTCACTGCAATAGCCTGCGTGCAAGACTGCATATTACCAAATCCAAGACCAATCAGAATACCGGACAGTAATAAGGTCAAGCTGTTATGGGCCGAACCTAAAAGAAGCATGCCAACTGTGAAAAGAATAAAGGCTGGATACATCACGTAGTTAGCACCCTTCACATCCATTAAACGGCCTGTGAATGGTCTTGAGATTAAGATAGCAATCGAATAGACAAGAAAAAAGAAGCTGGCTGCACTAACTAGATCAATTTCAATGGCATAGAAATTAATAAAGGACAGCACACTCGAATAGCAGAAGGAGACAACTAGCGTAATTAAGGCAATGGGAACAGCCTTGAGTTCAATAAAATTGGATAGCTTGAAGCCACTTTTTTCAGTGGTTTTTGTCATCTCCAAGGTAGGAACATATACAAAGAAGGCTGTTATTAAACCAATAATCCCCAGTGTTAGACAAAAACTGAATATCATTTGCATGCTTGTATTCTGACTCATATAAAGCCCAATGAATGGTCCGATGGCTGTTGCTAAGGTTGCACTCATGCTGAAATAGCCAATTCCTTCCCCTTTTCGCTCTGCCGGAATAATCTGAGCGACAATGGTTCCGGTTGCTGTGCTCGCGATTCCGAGCGTAATACCATGTAGTAAACGAGTAATAAGCAAAAAGGTAATCCCTATTTGGATAAAATAGAAG
Source organism: Bacillus tuaregi (assembly GCF_900104575.1). Taxonomy (NCBI): domain Bacteria; kingdom Bacillati; phylum Bacillota; class Bacilli; order Caryophanales; family Bacillaceae; genus Bacillus; species Bacillus tuaregi. The sequence continues at coordinate 269,705 of NZ_LT629730.1, read as the reverse complement.
GCTATAGCCATAGTATATAAAATGAGACCCATGAATAGAATTCTCTTACGACCGACTGTATCAATGAAACGGCCGACAGCTAGGCGCCCGATTAAGGCTCCTACGATAAATATACCTGTTACAAGCCCTGCCTGACTCGCAGTTGCTTGATATTCATTGACCGCATAAATGCCAATAATGACGATTAATAAATAAAAAACCAAAGTTAACAAAAAGTTAATACTGGAGACGATGATAAAATCCTTCGTCCATAATTTAGGCTTCCCCACGTAGACTCTCCTCTCGTTTCATAAGATTCTCTTTTATTTTTGGCAGCGTCTGGAACGTGATGAGCTGTTCATCCTGTGCTACGCCATTCATCACCTCATGCTCCAAATCCGTTATTTTCACTCTCAAAGCTTGATAGACTTCTTCACCTTGCTCGGTTAATTGAATCAATTTTTCACGTCGGTCCTTACCAGGGATTTGCTTTATCATGTGTAGCTCCTCCAATCGGTGTACCCTTCTTGTAATAGTTGGCTTTTCGACATGATAATAAGCTGAAATATCCACTAATGTGGACGGACCATTATTTTTCAAATAGAACATAACCTGCCATAAAGAATGTGAAAGCTCATAGGAACTCATTAATTCGTTCAAAGCCGTGATAAGCGGCCGATAAAGACTTAAATATCGCTGTAGAAACCCCTGCATTTTCTTCACCTCTATAAAAGTTACCCTAGGTAATAGTTATTAAAGGTAACTATAATCCTTCTCTAATGGAATGTCAAAAGAAATGCCCTTCAGATGATTTTTCGCAGTATCCATTTTCTGATTTCAAGCCAATGTATTCAATCGTATAAAACGAAAAAACGAGCATGGATTAGTACCCTCGCTCGTTTTACCTTATTGTATTCTTAATGAATCAAATTCGCCCGTCGAATTTGCGTCCGGATTTTTATCGAGCTTGCTCGATAAACTACCTTAAGGAATCCGTGACATCCGCCGGAGGCTTAACTTCATTCAGCCGGGGTTTGTACCCCCACTGAATCGAAGTACCATTTGCATTCATCCCCACTTATAGAAGTGGAGGACTTACGCTGAATGAAGTTGAACTAGCTCGATTAGCTCTGGATTAAACCCCTTCACGGCTCGCTCACCCACAACCGTAACAGGAACTCCTAAGAAGCCGTATTTCTCCACTTCCCTTTTATATTCCTCATTTTCGGTAATATCCCTGGCCTCAAAAGGAATACCTTCCGCGGTCAGCATTTGTTTGACAATACTGCACTCGACACAATCATCCATTGTATAGACAATGACAGGTTGATTCATGTTTATTCTCCTCATCCTTCCCTCAACTATTACCTTCCTTATCACTATACCATTGCAGCTGCTGAATCCCACAATAATAAGGGAGCATGAAAATCGTCCATCTACATAAAAATGGAATGTTCGTACAGAATAATAAATCAACAGATATTATTGTAAGGATTGGTTTTATGCCCCAAACTTTTTGGAGTCATACAGTTTGGTTTATCCTATTAGGAATCGCAACTCTAATGCAATTAGGTTTTATTTTAAAAAAAGCATCAGATAAACGGCATGCGATGGCATTATTTTTGGTTACGTCTGGTGTGACGTTTACTGTGGAAGTCATAATCTATTGTTTTTTTCGGGTATATGATTATTACCCGATGATTTTTCCACATTCACCGATTGACGATGGACTAGCCGGAAATTTATTTTCTCAGTTTTCCCTATCCGCAACCGCAATGGTTATTTCCGTCTATAATCTTAAATATCGTTGGATGGTTGTGTTTGCAGGCATATACTTTCTTATTGAAGAATTATTTCTCCACCTTGGGATTTATAAGCAAAACTTCTACAGCACCTGGGTCACCAGCGCAGCACTATTGTCGTTATTATTTCCTGTAACGAAGGCAATCTATAAGCGCAAGACTGTTTATACAAAAAAAACATTGCTGCGATATTATTTTATGTTTCTTGGACTATACACTTTACATATGCCTACTGCACTATGGATTCAAATATTAACGGGGATTATGAAGCCTAATACGGAATTACTTTCGGGTGATTTGCAGAGCTATTCTCTGGTATCTCTCTTGAATTTGCTTATTCTTTCTGTTGTATGTACCTTCGTCTATTTTTCAAAGATTCATCTCCTATGGAAAATACTGCTTACCATTGCGCTTTATGCATTCCTTTATCTAGCTAAACAATACCAAATCATGTATATCAAAGAAGACTGGTTTATTCCCTTTGCTACAATTGATATTTTTGCGATGTATTTGTACATATATATCATGAACAGACTGATGACAAATCCTTATACGCTAGTTCATTGACGGAAGCTAAAAAATCCTGCTGTGTATTTTTGCGTCCACTGCAGGATTTTTTTAGCCTATTGATTAATCTTTATACATTTCAGCTGCCTGTTGACCCGCTAATCTTCCAGAGGTAATCGCCCAGCCTTGTGCAGCCCCACCATAAGAGACATACGGAACCTTGTTCGAGAAGAGAACACCCATAGAATCCTGTCCTACAGCATAGACGTTTTCCATGACAGAGCCGTCTGTTTTTAATACATTATAGTTTTCGTCGATATTTAATCCGGCTGCCGTTGCATAAGCATAAGGAGCTCCAAGTACAGCTGTGTACGGCCCCTGCTCCAAAGCTGTCATCATAGCAGGATCTTTTCCAAATGGATCTTGTGCTGTTCCGGCAGCATATGAATTATAGTCTGCAACTGCTTTTTTCAAATTAGCTCCATCAATGCCAAGCTTTTCTGCTAATTCATCTAATGTGTCCGCTGTCACAACAATTCCATAGTCACTTCCAACTGTTAGAATTTTATCTAGGTCAGCAATCGGTGTATTAGCCTCTGGAAGCTTGCCACCTTGGTTTAAGAACATTGGTGCAGTCGGCGACTTCATTCCGATTTCTTTAAAGCTATTTAACTGTGTGTCATTATAAATAGCGTAGTAGGTATCTCCGCCTTTATAGGAATCGAACGCAATATTTCCTGCTTCATTCATATATCGAGCGCCATCAGTTCCGACAATCATTGATTCTCCTGTTAATACTAACGAAGATAAGACTGCTTTTTGGTCAGCTGTTAATTCATCGCCCTTAATGATTGTCTTTGTCTGTGCAATATGAACCATGGCATCCATATCAATATTATAGGCGTCAGCCCCAATATCCATGGCCATGTTGATACCATCACCATCGTCGACTGTCCAAGCAATCGTGTTATAGTCATCATTTTCACCTAAGAATTTCTTCTTCATCTCAGAATTACCGATAAATCCGCCTGTGCCAATAATGACAGAGTCACCATATACTTCATATACAGTTCCATCATAGAATTTCGCGCGAACCCCTGTGACTTTATCTCCTTCTGTAATTAGCTCCTCTGCCGTTAGCTCAAGCATATAATCATTTTTGTCATTATAGGATTTGGCTTTATTGACAGCGTTTGTAAAGTAATCCGTCTTATTTCCGGCATAATAAGCCCAGACCGGCCACATTTTTGGATGGAAGAAAGGTTTGATTTCAAGGAATTCAAATCGATATTTATCCATCAGCCAGTCCATTGTTTCACCAGACTCGTAAACGAAATTACGGACAATTTCTTCCTTAGCATCTCCCTGCGTATAGGCAATCCAGTCCTCTAGCAGCTCTTCTTCTTCAACAAATTTGGCCCCGTTATTTTGCGACTGAACCTTGGACTCTGGGTTAATGGCCATGGCTCCTGATACTGTCGCAGATTGACCACCAATTTTTGCAGCCGTTTCGATTCCAAACACGGTTGCACCCTTTTCAGCAGCACTGACATATGCCATTGAACCAGATCCTCCCAAACCAACAACAATAACATCATAGCCTTCCAATTTCACTACATCCGTCTTTTTTTCAACTGGCGTATACCATTGGGAGGAGTCACCGCCATTTCTATCAATCGCCTGTGCAACAGCAGCCTTTATTCCATTTGAGGTAACCGTTGCCCCTGAGATGGCTTCAACAGCAAGCGATTGATTTTCTATGATTCGCGGAATAAGATTATCAAATGCAGTATCTGCAATATTGGTTGCACCGGATTGACCTGTTACTTCATCAGATTCGGCATGGTCTGCAACCTCAATCGCAGAAATTTTATTATCCTTTAATGTCACTTTGATGCTTAGTGGCTTTACAACACTCATGCCGGCAGCCTTATACACACCTTCAGAATCAGTAATTGCCTTTTTCTCATTTGGGTCAATGCCCCGAGCTTGATTAAAAACGTCACTGACGGCCGCTTTAATAGCAGTGGATGTAACAGTTGCTGATGAAACCACTTCAATTGAACCGGCATCCAAATCGTCAATACTTTCTCCGATAAGCTTATCTAATGCCAACTGTATTGCTTCAATGGCTTTGCTACCAATACCCTCTGTTTCACTGTCCCCTGTTACTGTTATTCTTTTTACAGCTCCATCCTTGATAGTCATTTCTACTTCAATATCACCCCCAAAGCCTGCTTTGGTTGCCTTGTATTGTTCGTCCTTATTCGATGAACCGCCACTTGACCCTGAGCAGGCTGCTGTTCCAAATAGAATGAGGACACTTAAACACAAGAATAGTAGTTTTTTCATCATCTTCACCTTCTTGCCCTAGTATTTTGGTATAAAAAAATGGAGTTTCAACTGTGAACAGCCAAGAAATGACAGATGTTTGTTTTTTTGACTCTCCCCCTTCAAAAAATCATAGACCTTCAATAATATGTATATTGATTCACAATATTATTTTAGCATGTCCCTATAGTCCCTTAACCGAACGAAATGTGAGCAATTTAAGAGGATATTTTGAATTATTTTATTAGAACGGTTAGTTTTATTACAGGCAAAAACAGCTGATTTTCAGAAAATAAAAACAGAGTATGATAAGACTGAACACAAGGATTATGAATCCTGGTTCTCCTATATGTAAGCAGGTCGTTCGAAAAATGAATAAGGCTGAATAAAACAAGTATGATGAACTTGCCTCACTCAGCCTAACTACTAAGTCTGGATCAAATTCGCCCGTCGAATTTGCGTCCGGATTACCTAAGCTCGCTCGGGTAAACTACCTTAAAAAAATCCGTGACATCCGCCGGAGGCTTAACTTCATTCAGCCGGGGTTTGTACCCCCACTGAATCGAAGGACCATTTGCATTCATCCCCCACTTATAGAAGTGGAGGACTTCTGCTGAATGAAGTTAACAAGCTCGTCTACCCATTATTATGGTTAGTAGAGAATTCCTGTTTCCTTATAAAATGTCAATTTTCGCTAGAAGTGCAATTAGTACTTGGATGAGTAGCTGAATGTTTACAACTAGGTCAGTGTCTGTTGTATGGATCCGTACACCTCTTGAATTTTCAATATAGGTTTGCTGGCGGTTAACCTGAGTTGTTTTTAGTTTACCTATTAGATCCTGAGTGATTTTTTCTGCTTTTGCACTATCTGCTACTGAAATACTGATAATTAACGCGATGGTTGCCTGTAGCGCTGCTTGAAGTGAAACAGCTGCTTTCGTATCAGTAGTAGTAACTTCCACATCTGCGGAGTCAATCACAACAATTTGTTCAAATGACTGCTGAATCGTTTCAATTGTTCCAGATAAATCGTTTACTAGATCACCATTATCCATAGGGTGACAGGAAGATGGATCTAATGCATTCCAAGTATGGTTCTTTCTTCTTTTTGTTAAATCGACACTTTCTACATCTGGGACTTGCCCTGCCCAAACTTTACTTTCTTTCATTATTAATTCCTCCTTGTTTTTTCTTGGGTATTCGTTTTGTTGCTTTCCATCGTTCTGGTAATTTGTTTAAAAGCAGATTGAAATTCCTTTACGAGTGAGCGAAGCTCTTTTTTATCCTGTTGACTCAAATTTGGCTTTTTCATTGAAACCTGATGCTTCTTTAATAAATCATTTACTAAATTATCCAAACTTTTCCTTGAGATAGCATTTAACTTACTTTGGATATTTCTATCCATTTTAAACCCACCTCCTCCTTACGAATTTACTTTAATTTATGAAAATAGTGAATTTATGCCTGTTCAACTGCCCCTATTTTGACAGCCCTTTTTGCAAATCAGGATAAAATGGATAGTGTGACTGCTTGAAGAGTTCGAATCTGATGCTAGGCGTAAGGACTTGTTCTATTTAAGAAGTATGTTTTTTTAAGCGGATGAAAAAGGCATGATTCTAATGCCTAACCGCTGTCTATTCCTAAAACAGGAAGTGGACAGCAGTTGCAAAAGCAATCATGCCTGTATCTTTTGTATAAAGGATTCTTTATTTTGTACTTTATAAGGCTTCTCCTTTCTTTCAAAAGTGCAAATAAGAAAGTGCGCCATTACAACTTTTTCAGAAAGGACTGGAACCTGTAGGCTCCCGCTTATATGAATCCAGCCTCCAGCTAGTTACTGCTAGTTACTATTCTCCCTCGCCGACGTATTGGTTTTTCCCTGCGCCCATTCCTACGAAGAGGATGAGAATGGATGCACCAACGAGGAGAAGCAACGGAGTGGTCCAGCTATTTGTCACATCGTGAAGATAGCCGAAAAGGGTTGGGCCTGTTGAGGCCAGCAAATAACCAAAGGCTTGTGCCATTCCGGATAGCTCTGCTGCCTGCTGGGCGTTTCTGGTCCGTAAACCGAAAAAAATCATTGCTAAACCAAAGGATAGACCCGCTCCAATTCCTAGAAATATAATCCACATAAGCGTCAATTGATAGCTGCCATAAAGCAGACCGATGTTTCCAATAAACAAACAGCATGCAGTAATCACCACTAATATTCGTTGATTGGTCATCCTTCCTGCAATAATCGGGGCAATAAAGGTGACCGGCAGGACGGTCATTTGCATAATAGAGAGCATCCAGCCTGCTTGACCTGCAGTCATTCCCTGTTGTTTTAACAGCTCTGGTAGCCATGTAACAAGCACATAAAACACCATCGATTGAAGGCCCATAAACAGCGTAACCTTCCAGGCAAGCGGGGAGCGCCAAAGATTCACAGGTTTCTCAGCTGCTTGATGAGCCATCGAAGCTCTAGCCACATCGGAACGACGTTTTATTTGTGGAAGCCAGAACAGGATAGAGACGAAGCTAAGTATTGCCCACATTCCCAGAGCTCCCTGCCAGCCAAAGCCTAAGCCAAGTGCTACAGGAACACTGATTCCAGACGCAATGGCGCCAAATAGATTCATTGAAATGGAATATACACCGGTCATGATGCCCATTTTTTCAGGAAATTCCCGCTTAATTAGACTTGGCAGCAGGACATTTCCTGCCGCTATGGCTAACCCAAGAACTGCGGTTCCAATATATAAGGTCGCAACACCGGATACCGAGCGCAGCCCAATTCCAATGGTGAGAAAAATAATGGCAACTAATAGGACACCTTCTGCACCAAATCTTCTTGCAAGCTTTGGTACAAACGGCGAGAAAAAGGCAAAGGCTAGTAAAGGGACAGTTGTGATCATCCCTGCTAAAGTATTGGATATATATAGATGATCGCGGATAGAATCTACTAAAGGTCCCACCGATGTTAATGGAGCTCGAAGATTGATGGCGATAAATATAATCCCGACGAGAATGAGCCACGCCGCCCGCGGTCTGGCAGTAGCCTTCGTCTCTTTTTTCATTTGGTTAACAGCTTCCATTTGTTTTTCCCCTCTTTGTTAGTAAGTTTTAAATTTTCTGATAAGTGCCGGTAAAAAAATAAGAGGGCAACTTCGCCTTCTTTCTAATCATCTATTTTACCTTGTTCTTAGCTATTTTGATAGAGAATCGCTCATAAGCCGTAAGTGGACCATGAGGAATTTAAGTAGAACAGTGACCAGGCCCCTTCCCGATTTCTATCATACTAGTTAAAATAGAGTAGAATGAATAGTCAAAAAAGAGAGGTGTTTTTTCAATGGAAAAAATCATGTTTATCGAAACCGGGATGGGGATTGATGTTCACGGTCAGGATATTACGAAGGCAGCGGTTCGTGCCGTTCAAAATGCCATTCATTTTAACTCGATGCCAGGACTTCGCTCTGTTTTGCCAGGAAACAGCTTAGACAATATGAAGGTAAATGTTAAATTGGCTGTTCCATGCGACAAAGAAAAGCTTGATCAGGCTGTGGTGAAGGATGCTTTGCCATATGGACAGGTGACGATTGAAGTAATGGATGGCGGCATGATGACAACAAGCGGTGTGGTCATTGAAGAAAAAGGCGACAAAAATGATTTGATGTATATTGTTGTGGCATCGGTTGAGGTCGGATATTAAGAGCTATATAACGGGCATGGCTTCCGATTAGACCATGCCTTTTCCTTTTCCTTCTTCGCTTTTATTCATCATAGAAGTTAACCTCAATACTAGCTTCCGATTAATCAAACGTTTGTTTAAGAGGAAAAGAGCATACTCTCCCTCTTAAACTATCATAATTATAAATAATTAAGAACCATGCTGAGGCTGAATACTATCTTTATTGATTCGAAAACGAATATAAAAGGTTGTGCCACCCGAGCTGGAATGATAGCTGATTTCAGCGTTATTTCGTTTGGCAATGGAAAAACAAATCGGCAGACCCAGACCTGTTCCGTTCGATTTTGAGGTGACAAAGGGTACTGATATTTTATCGATGATATCAGCAGGAATACCGGAGCCTTCATCCTTTATCGTTAGCAGGACATGGTCCTTTTTAGCAGATGTCTTGAGATAAACGGCTTTCCCTTTTTCCATTGCATCTAAGGAATTATTGACAAAGTTCAAGAGCAGCTGCCTCATTTCATTTTTATCGACATAAAGATTAGGTATAGACTCCAATTCTAGGTGAATAAACTTCCCTTCGTTGTTAGCTCTTGTCTCAAGTAAAGGATATAATGTTGAAATGATATTATTCAAATTACAAAAAACTAACTTATTGGGCGTATCCTTGGCCAAATCAAGGAAATTCGTAATAATGTCATTGATTCGATTCACCTCGTCAACCATCAAATTCATAATATCATTGTATTTCGATAGGTCCTCATCCTGCTGCATTAATTGGAGGAACCCTTTAATCGTCGTCATTGGATTTCTGATTTCATGAGCAACCCCCGCGGCCATCTCGGCAATTATTTTCAGCTGGTCATAATATTTTTGCCGCTGCTCCTCTTCCTTTTTCTTTGTAATATCGTTAAAAATAAGAAATAGTCCGTATTTATTTGGAAAAACCCTGATTTCAATTGGTGTGTTTGAATATTCGGTAACAAATTCAAAGTATTGAGGCTTTTGCTCTTGAAACGCCTGCGTATATTTCTCATAGACTATCGTTTCTCTATATTTAGGCAGAACCTCCCACTGGCACTTATTCAGAACCTCTTCCTTAGGTCGCTCCAGCAAGGCTTCACCTGCTTTGTTGATGTATTCAACCTCCATCCTTGCATTTAAAAAACAACAGCCCTCAGATATATCCTCCAATATCTCTAGCATGTTGCGGTTTGATTGGGTATCAATAATCCTCACCACTTTCCTTCCATCACATTTGGATTGTGTTTAGCATAGGGTCATTTTTACATAATATTCGACAAAGTCCCACAATTTCCCTCTCTTTATTTGTCTAATTTTTGAATAGACGGCAAAAACAACATGATATGCTGTCTTGATATATAAGACTACTCGATTCATACTAGCTTCCCAATCGCTTTACATAAAGAAACAATGAGGATACTATGACCAAATCTGCATCGAAAAAAAGCCTGTCCCATTTGTTATAGTAATAGGAACAGGCATAATCATGAAAAGGTAAACTTTATTCTTGTGATAAGATTACTGCGACGGAACGGTGTATCTCTGTTATGTTTAGGCTAGAAACATTTTCTCCAGCTCAAGCGGTTCAATATACTCTCCATTTTTATAGGCACGCATATTACCGCCAGAGATTTCGTCAATGAGAACAATTTCCTTCGTATCGCCAACACGGCCAAATTCAAATTTTATGTCATAGAGCTCAATGTCCTTTTTAGCCAGCTCGTCCTTGACAACATGGGCGATTTGCTGTGTTAGAGCCTTTAACACCTTGTATTCTTCGTTTGATAAAATGCCCAGCATGTCTAGCGCATCCTCACTGATTGGAGGATCCTCACGGCCATCATCCTTTAAGGTCACTTCCACAAAGGCATCAAGAGACTGTCCTTCTTCTGCGTATAAACCATATCGGCGAAGAAAGCTGCCGACCGCTCTAAAGCGACAGATAACCTCTAAGCCTTTTCCAAATACTTCAGCTGGCTTCACAGTCATCGTTGCTTGTTCAATATCCGCATCAATGTAGTGAGTTGGAATGCCCTTTTCCTTTAAAATTTCAAAAAAGTGCTTGGTTAAACGTAGCCCTGCGCGTCCTGCACCCTCGAGTGTCAGACCGACGGTGTTTGCACCTGGATCAAATACACCGTCAACCCCTGTAACATCATCCTTAAATTTCAATAAATAATTACCATCCTCTAGTGCATAAACATCCTTTGTTTTACCTGTGTACGTAAGCTTCATCGACGATCACCTCAATATATATTGTCAAAGCTATAAAACCATTTTTTTTAATTCTCCAAATAGTATTTTAATATAAAACGAGACACATGGACAGATTATCTATCTTAAAATTTTAACTTTTTTTACAAATAAAAAAACACTTACCGAAGCAAGTGTTTTCCATCCTTATTATTTTACTAAAGTAAAGGAATGCTCCTTTACCCCTTCAATTGAGTTGACAACCTGATTATAGCCTAGTTCCTCCAGCTGCTTTGCCACATCACTGCTCTTAGTACCTGTGTTGCAATAAAGGGCAATCGTTTTGTCCTTTGGAAGCTCCTTGAGATGGTCTTCGACACTATCAAATGGAACATTAATCGCGCCTTCAAGCATTCCTTCTTCTTTAACCTGCTTTTCTGGTCGGACGTCAACGAGAACGATATCCTGATTATCATCAATTAGAGCCTGAAAATCAGCACCGCGAACATCTTCATACTGAACTAAGTCATATTCAAAATCCTTTACACCTTCTGCGTTAGTAACATCCTGAAAGCCATTGTCGACAAGGATTTCCGCTGCTTTTCCGCTTTTATTCCCAGAATTGCAGTATAAGATGACCGGCATGTCCTTATGATCTGCAATTTCATCCAATCTGCTCTCGATTTCATCGACAAAAATATTAATCGCATTTGGAATATGGCCCGCCTTATACTCCTCCGGTGAACGAACATCCACAATCAATACCTTATCCTTTTCTTCAGGTGAATTTTGAGCAACTAAATCCTCACCTGACATGGCTTTAATTTCAGTGGTTTCATTAACTGTCGCAGAATCAGCTGGCTTTGTCCCATCCTGCGAACAAGCTACCGTTAACATCGTTGATAAAGCAATAACAGATAATAATGAAGTCCATTTTAAACGACTCTTCATGTAACATCCTCCTCATTATACTAGAATAGCAATCTCCCAAAACCAACTTATCATTTTGCATAGGGCGACCGCAATTCATAATATTAATCATTTAGATTATTATGTATCGATTTTTTAGATAGGATGATGTTTATAAGAATGAAGGCAGGCTTACCTACCATAGCTTCATTATAAACAGCCAATTACATTTCAATAAAAGAACGCAGGAGATTCGTCCTCATTGGTCCTCCTGCGTTGTCTTTTTTTTGACTAAAAAGGCAGCTGTAATCCAGGCGGTGATAGGGATATTGAGTGCAACGCCGATTCCTGCCCAAAGGATGGTAATCATTTCGGCGTTGAATATTTTCGAATTGACGATTTCACCGAGTGAGTAAGATAGGTCCTTGAACCAAATCAAGAGACCAAGGTAGCTGCCGAAGAAGGCGAAAAACAAGGTATTGGCACTCGTCCCAAGAATGTCCTTTCCAATGCTAATACCCGCCTTGTACAGATTTTTCCGGCTAATGGCTGGATTGTGCAGATAGATTTCCCTCATGGGTGAGGCAATCGAAATCGCCACATCGACAATGGCACCAATCGTACTCATAATGATTACAGAGGCACCAATTTTCACGAAATCAATGCCCATCTTGAGAGAATAGCTGCTCAACTCCTCAATTTCTTCTTCCCCAAAGCCCTGAATCATCGCTATATTGTTTACGATGACAATAAAAAAGAGCAAAATCACAATGGTAATCAGTGTGGATAGGAAGGCAATCGTCGTTTTGCTGTTGAACTCATTAATAAAAAAGAGCGTAATACAGCTAATCAGAATACAGGCGACCATGGTTAGGATCACCGGATCCAGATTCGGATCAGTCATAAGCAGGATAATTAAGAGCAGGACTGCGAAATTGAAAAAGATGGCCAAAAAGGACTTGGCACCCTTTTTTCCGCCGATTAGGGTCATCAATATAAATAATATGGCTGCTAAAACGACTAATAGATTCATCCTTTTGCCCTCTTTCGATTCACGAAAAATATGGCTGTATATAGGCCAATTGGAATCGTCAGGACAATTCCGATCCCACCTGCCAATGCTCGAGCCAATTCCAATGAAAGACTCATTGAAAGCGTGAAGCCCAATGGGTTAGCGTTTTTTAAATATAGAATTAGCATGGGGATGGAGCCGCTGATATAGGCAAAAAATAAAATATTGGTCATCGTCCCCATTATATCCTTGCCAATATCGAGTCCGGATTTTTTCAACGCTTTGACCGATATTCCGGGATTTTCTTCATACACCCCGAAAATAGAGGACGACATTGTAATCGCCACATCCATGACAGCACCAAGCGAGCCAATAAATAGCCCGGCCATAAATACCGCCTGGTACGGTCTTGTAATAAATTGTATTTCTTCATATTTCAGTCCCTTTTCATTTGTGAGCTCCATGGCCATATAGGTGATTAAGAGCGACAGAAAGGTCCCGAGTAGCGTCGCTATAATTGCAGCATAGGTTTTTTCATTAAAGCCATTCACAAGAAATAGCGATATAACGGTAAATAAGACCGCACTCACACTGCAGACGAAAAGCAAACTGAGTCCTGCGGTTTGGATATACACATCGAGTGCATAGGACAGCAGCACAGCGTTAACAGCCAAGCTGATAATCGAGTATAATCCTTGTTTTTGACCGACTAATAATAAGGTGAAAATAAATACCCAGGCCATCAGCAGCAGGTATTTATCCCTTTTCACTTCCTTGATCGTGCCCGTCAGCTCTCCCTTTTTCTTATCAACCGAAACAAATAATTCATCCCCTGGCTGAAATTCATGATCATAGGCACCGGATGTGGAAAACTCATTCGTTAATTGAAGCAGCTGCCCCTTTTCTTCACCGTTTTTCAGCTGTGCGGTGAGGTGCTGGGTTATCAACTGATCCTCATTATGGAAGCTGTCCACTGTATCTGTTGTCTCGACCGTGTTTGCTTCAATCACCTTAGCGATTGGTGTATCGTAAAAGGAGTAATTAAAGTTGACAAACAGGATGGAGGCTGTGAAGACAAGGGCAAGCAGGAGGTATAATCCTAGTTGCTTGCGTGTTAAATTACTTATTTTATATCGTATGCTATTCAAAAAAAACCCTCCTGTGGGCGCTTAGTATTCCCTATAAGAAAGCTCCTGGCTATAGATTTACATGTACAATCAGTCAAGACTAACATAGGTTAACAATGCTGATAGCATACAAGAATGCCTTTATACCGTCAAGAAACTTTCTATAATGGGAGCAATGAACAGGAAGGGTACTATTTACAAATTTGTAGTAGTACAATAGTAAAACTTGATAGTAGGTAGCCCTTTAAAGAGTTATCTACGCTCTAAACCGAAATACTTTATTAGAGATAGGTGCAAGAAATTTCACTCCTCTTTTCGTCAGCATATCTCCTGCAATATGGGAAAGATATGATATTGAGGAAACTAGCATTAACCCTTTAACACCCGTACTTGTCTCTAATAAATAGGACAGGTAAATCCAATACATTAGGGCCCATATGGTGTGTGTTAGACCCCGATGCGGAAACCAACCCGCTCCACCTATATAAATGGCAAGCATCACGAGCCACCAAATCTCATTTTCTGCACCATAATAGATTAAAGCCAAGCCTATAAAACTCATAAAAATATTTTTGACCGTTTCCAGCTTACGTAGAGAAAAACTGAATATGACTGCTCCTAGAACCAACAAAATGAGCTTGTTCTGAAGCGTAAACCATTTTTCATTTAAAAAAGGAAGGACGTTTCCATCAAAAAATAGAGAAACTACCGAAAGTATTATCAAAGCCAAGGCGATGATGAAACCAAATTCTTTAAAAAGCTTTGCTGTTTTCGTAATTCGTTTATTTAATAGATTATTCCCATCCAAATCAGCAGCCAGTGAAGCTACCCCTGATGTAATTAAAAGAATTGGTATAGAGACAGCGGGTTGATTAAATGAAGCCATCACTCCAATACCAAGACCAATTGCCAAATGCGTTTGTCCTTTCACATGATTACCCCTTTATGTATGTTCATCTGTAGTTAGATCCTATTCACCTTCGAATTGGCATGCGGATTTTTATTAAGCTATTATCGCTAGCATCTCATTAACAAGGAACATTTGTTCTATTTTTATTATAACATATTAAGGGTGAATTTGGCTAACACCAACTTCCACCTGCTTATTTGGTTTCTCTCACCTTCCATGAAGATGTTTTTTCTAAACACGAAAAAATAAGCGCCGAAATGCGAGCACCTTTGAAGCCACATCATTCAATCAACAGCCACTTATCCTTTGTTCCTAGATAATCCTGATCATAATTCTATCAATGTCAGGATACGAATGGAAATACCCTACTTTTTTCACAGATGAATCAACCACAACCATCGGATAAACGGATGCAGTTAGCTAATACTACGGAGGGTGATGAAAATGTATTGTCAATCAAATGATGAGTTACTAGAACTCGTGAATGAGGCGCGGAAGGTGGCAAAGGATGGGAAGGTGGCGGATTATATTCCTGCCCTTGGGAAGGCGAATCCCGGTGATTTAGCGGTTGCGATTCACTATCCTGATGGAACCTGCTTATCTGCCGGTGATATTGAACGAAAGATAACGTTGCAAAGTATTTCAAAGGTCATCAGCCTAGCGTTAGTGCTCATGGATCGAGGCTATGAACATGTATTTCACCATGTGGGAATGGAGCCGACAGGTGATCCGTTTAATTCGATTGCCAAGCTGGAAACGATGGATGTTGCTAAGCCGCTGAACCCGATGATTAACGCTGGGGCGCTGGCAGTGACTCATTTAATAATAGGAAGCAATGTGGCCGAGCGACTGCAGCGGCTGCTGAAGTTTATTCAGACGATGGCTGGTAATCCTGATATTGGTTATTGTCAGGAGGTGGCCCAATCAGAATTTGAGACAGCCTTCCTTAACCGTGCCTTATGCTATTTTTTAAAGGAGCACGGAATTATTAAGGAGGATGTAGAGCAGCTGCTCGATTTATATACAAAGCAATGTGCGATTGAAATGAATTGCCTTGATCTAGCGAGAATAGGCTTAGTTTTTGCTATGGATGGTGTGGATCCAGATAGCAAGGCACAGGTCATTCCAAAGGATGTTGCTCGGATTTGTAAAACTTTTATGGTTACCTGCGGTATGTATAATGCCTCCGGTGAGTTTGCGATTAAAATTGGCATTCCGGCTAAAAGCGGCGTATCAGGAGGGATTATGGGGGCTGTCCCAAGAAAGTTTGGCATTGGTGTGTTCGGACCCGCTTTGGATGAGAAGGGGAACAGTATTGCGGGAATTAAATTTTTGGAGCAGTTATCGAGGAATTATAGCTTGAGTATGTTTTGATATTGAGTATCGAGCTATGGACACTCACATGACAGAATACAAATACGTACAGGGACAGCTATTAGTTTTCTCATTTGCTGCCCCTTTGCTGTTATTATGGAAGAATTTTTATTTTCTCTTGAATCGGCTTTCTCTCTTTCGGCTGACTGATTTCCTCCGGGTAACCGACACCAAAGACTCCAATCACATCATAGCCGTCTGGAATTCCTAGAATATCACGTTTTTGCTGATTATTCCCCATCGATGACCAGAAGGTGCCGACCCCCTCTGCCCACGCAGCAAGATTGAAATTTTGCACAAAGCAGGCTGTAGCAAGAATATTTTCATACGTTTCAACCTCTGTCGCACCCTGCTTAGATAAAACAGCCAGCACTATTGGTGCATTCCAGAAGTTCGTTTTGTGGTTCAGCTTCTCTCTTGTCTCTGCACCAACAACATAAACCTCCCATGGCTCTGTCAGACGATGATTAGGAGCCATCGTACCAGCCTCCAGCCATTTGTTGATTTGCTCCATTGAGATAGGATTTGATTTAAAGCTCTTAATATTTCGTCGTGAATGAATAATATCTAGGATTTCCATGCTCATTATTCCCCCTTTTATGTATGCTCTCTCCAATAGCATTAGCGCCATACTCTAGAAGAACTTCCGGCACTTAACTGTATACATATATTATTAATACTGTATACAATCGTATACCAAAAGTCAAACCAATTGTCTGACTATTAGCAACACTAGCTACATCCCATTACTTTAATGCATTACCTTATCGGGGGACAGTCCCCCACCGCTTTAACGCAGCACTTCATTGGGGGACTGTCCCCCATCGCTTTAACGTGGCACCTCATTGGGGGGCTTCGCCGCAAATTTGTCATAGTTAGGTGTGTTTGTTCTATGGGAATCATCCATATTTAGGAATACAATAGTTAGCAAGAGGACTATTGTTTTATTTGTGAAATGGTATACAAGATAGGTAACAGGCTTTGTACATCACTGTAAGGGAGAGACAGCAATGCTACTTTTATCAAAAGAAGATATACAAAAGGTATTCACGATGAGGGACGCCATTGATGCGGATAAGCAGGCATTTATCCTTCATTCACAGGGCAAAAGTGAGGTTCCACTTCGTACAAAAATTCCCGCACCAAAGCATGAAGGCGTGTTTTTGTTTATGCCCTCCTATGTAGAGGATTTAGATATTGCCGCCTTAAAAATCATTAATATTTTTCCAAATAACATTGATCAAGGTATCCCTTCAGCACCGGCCCAGGTTCTATTGATTAATGGTTCAACAGGAGTGGTCGAGGCTGTCTTAGATGGTACATATGTAACGCAGCTTAGAACAGGGGCAGCAACTGGTGCCGCCTTCGATGTGCTGGCAAGACAGGATGCCCGAATCGGAGCCTTAATTGGTACTGGCGGTCAGGCGGCAACACAGCTAGAGGCGATGCTGGCAGCAAGAGCGCTGGAGGAGATACGGGTTTATGACTTAAATATTGAACGTACGAAGGAGTTCGCAAGGAGCATGCAGGAGGAATTATCCTCTTATGGAGCAAGAATTGTTGCTGTCGGATCCTCTGATGAAGCAATTGAAGATGCTGACCTCATTGTAACCGTAACCCCTTCCTGCCTACCCGTATTTGACGGCAATAAGGTAAAAGCAGGAGCAACCGTAAGCTGTGTAGGTGCTTACCAGCCTCATATGCAGGAAATGGATCCGGTCATTTTAACGAGAGCCAGCAAAATCTACTTTGATTCAAAGGAAGCCGTACTCTCTGAATCTGGCGATATATTAATTCCGCTTGCTGACGGTACCATTACCGAGGAGGATTTCACCGGCGACCTTGGTGACCTTCTATTAGGCAAAATTGTCGGCCGCGAAAACGAGGACGAAATCATTGTATTTGAAACGGTCGGCATCGGTACCCAGGACCTCGTCACAGCGAAAACCATTTATGACCGTGCAGTTGAAAAAGAAATCGGACTAAAATGGGGCGAAGCAGAGACTCCACGCCCAGCTATAATGGCTTAATCACCTATTCTATTAAAAAGAGGTCCCGCCAAATTGTATCGCGGAACCTCTCAAATTCTCTTCATCTATTTTTACACGATTTCCTTACTACGCAGCCCTCTTATCAACGAACTCCTCTTTCACCTGCATTTTTTCTAGCAGGCTGCCGATTGCGAAGGCGAGTAAGCCTGGGAGCACCCAGCCAAAGCCCATCGTTTGCAGTGGTACATTGGATAGCATTGCTGATAAAGCGCCATGTAAAAACGTCGTATTCACCATTTCCATCAGACTAAACAAACCAACGACCCCAATGCTCATGGCATATACAGGGCGCCCGCGAAATGGTAAGCGCTCATGTACCATGGCTAGGATAATTAACGTTATGGCCATTGGATACAATAAGCCAAGGATTGGAACGGATATTTTTAATATTTGCGCCAAGCCGAGATTGGCCACAAAGCCGCTGATGGCACATAATAGAACAGCCCACTGTTGATACGAGATTTTCGGAAAAATACCAGAAAAATATTGAGCGCAGGAGGTGATTAAGCCAATACATACACTCAAGCTTGCCAATGTAAAAATTAAGCCCAACACAATCGTTCCAAACGGTCCGAATAATTGATAGAGTACCGTACTTAAGACGACAGCCCCATTCTCAACCGTACCCGGTATGGCTGCAGAAGCACCTAAGTAGGCTATAATAACGTAGCAGATTGTTAACAGCAAACCACAGATCAAGCCAAATTGGATTAAATATTTCACCTGCAAGGATGGATGGCTAATCTTTTTCCTTTTAAAAATACCAGCAAAGACAATTCCGTATATCAACGCTCCAAGCGCATCCATTGTTTGGTAGCCATCAAGAAAGCCCTTTGCGAGCGGAATCGTTTGATAGTTAACGGCTGCCGCTTTAAAATCAGGCAAATCCGTGAATAAGGCTTTGATAAAGACAATAATGATTAAGGCTAATAAAGAAGGGGTTAAAATTTTTCCAAAACGCTCGACCAATTTTGATGGCGATTTGGCAAACCAAAAGACTATGCTGAAAAATACAATTGTATAAACCAATAGTCCTATTGGTGAAGCTTCTATTGAAGCAGGTAAAAATGGCTTTACGCCCATTTCATATGCAAGACTGCCTGCACGCGGAATCGCTAGCCCTGGACCGATAGAAAGATAAATGGCCATAGGGAAAAGCAAGGCAAACAGTGGATGCACACGATTGACTAGTTGATCTAATGTCCCTGACTTAGCAATCGCAATAATCGCAAGGACGGCCAGACCTGCGTCTGAAATAATAAAGCCTACCACCGCCTGCCAGACATTTTCACCAGCAGCCTGTCCTAAATAAGCTGGAAAAATTAAATTTCCTGCTCCAAACAACATCGAGAATAGCATAAAGCCAACAAACATAACGTCTCGATTGGTTAATTTATTCAACCCATTCACCCCAACTATTTTACTATATTAAAATATGATTTATTGTATCAAATTTCTCTATAATTTAATATTCATTAATTAAAACTACCAATATATTTCACGAAATTAGTAGAAGTTTCCTTTTCTATACGGACACTTCTCGATTTAGACATGGATAACTGCACTCAAATTCGGCCATTTACATTCATTTGTTATCGGACTTGAATAAATTACCTTTATCAAATTCGCCCGTCGAATTTGCGTCCGGATTTTTATCGAGCTGCTCGATAAATTACCTTTAAAAAATCCGTGACATCCGCCGGAGGCTTAACTTCATTCAGCCGGGGTTTGAACCTCCATTGAATCGAAGAACCATTTGCATTCATCCCCCACTTGTAGAAGTGGAGGATGAATGCTGAATGGAGTTAATTATCTCACAATAACTTTATCACCAAAATATTTACGGGCTATGAACCCTGCAAGAACGCTGTAGTCACACCAAAGTTGAAATCACTATAAAGTTCATGCATACTATTCTTATCTTTCACATAGTCAAGGAGGAAATGTTTTGTGATCATCGCGATCATTTTGTTATTATTTGTTTCGTTTTTCTTTTCCGGAAGTGAAACCGCTTTGACAGCAACGAACAAGATGCGACTGCAAACAATGGCGAGCAACGACGATAAAAAAGCAGAAAAGCTATTAGATTTAGTATCAAAACCAAGTGAATTTATTACCACGATACTAATCGGGAATAATATTGCTAATATCCTGCTTCCAACACTCGTCACAACACTTGCGATTCAATATGGATTCAACGTAGGTATTGCATCTGCGATTTTAACGATTGTGATTATTATTTTTTCGGAGGTCATCCCGAAATCGGTTGCGGCAGCCTTTCCAAACCGAATTGCGTTTCTTGTTTATCCTGCGATTCGTTTCTTTGTAATTGTTTTTAAGCCAATCACCTCAATCCTTAATTGGCTTACCGGAATGATTACAAGCGCCTTATCCAAGGACCAGCCTAACGATGTATCCATCTCAAAGGAAGAGCTTCGGACAATGGTGGATATTGCTGATGTTGAAGGGGCATTCAATAAGGCAGAATCCCACCGGATTAAGGGAGTTCTGGACTTTTACGAATTAGATGTAAAGGACGCCATGAAAACACCGCGGGTTTCCATTATTGCCCTTCCCTGCACGGCAACGTTTGATGAGGTACGGGATATCGTGATGCAAAACCAATTCACGAGATATCCTGTATATCGGGAGAATATTGATGATATTGTCGCTATCTTCCACTCAAGAAACCTGTTAATGTGGTCAAATGAGCCTGATAAGACACTGGAGGAATTCAGTGATACCAATCCGTTGTTTGTTTATGAATTCCATTCAATCGAATGGGTCTTAAATAAAATGACAAAGGAAAAAAAGCATATGGCTATTGTATTAGAGGAATATGGTGGTACAGAGGGAATTATTACGCATGAAGATGTGATTGAGGCCATGCTTGGATTTGAAATTGAGGATGAAACCGATTCAAATAGCGACGCCCTTGTTGAAAAACTGACGGACACCGAGATTATTTGTAATGGAAAAATAATGCTTCATCGTCTTAACACGATTTTCTATACCGAAATTCCTGAGGAAGAGGATGTTCTCGCTGGCTACCTCCTTAAGGAATTCAAGGATTTCCCAAAGGCAGGTGACATCATCGAACGCGAAAACCTCACCTTCAAAATACTAGAAGTTGACAATAGAGCCATTAAAAAGGTACAAATCATTAAATAAATAGCCGTTAAAAAAGCACGTGGACCGTTCATACTCTTCTTAGAAGAGCAGGACAGGCCTCGTGCTTCTTTTATTCTCAATCACTAAAAAAGCTTAGCACCGCTTCCCCTATTCTACATACTGCATCAGTGATTCTGGGTCAAAGCCGAGCACCCAGTGCCCATTTACCTTTGTCTGCGGTACCCCCATTTGCCCTGTTTCCTTAACAAGCCTTTGGGCTGCAATGGGATCTGTCTGCACATTTACTTCTTTGTAGGTTAGACCTTGCGAATCAAGGAATTGTTTCATCATTGTGCAATACGGACAAGTATTAGTTGAGTAAACAATAATTTCATTCATTTTAAATGCCTCCTTAAATATACCCCTACTAGTATTTTAGAGCAACCTAGTCATAGCTGTCAACGGAAACGCTGTGACCCTTTCAGGAGCAATATTATTATCATGATAAAAGGAGGCTTTTAATCTCCGAAGCATGGCTAAACCAATGTAATCATTCCCCGCTACAGCTAACACGAACAAGCTGCTATTTTGTTCCACCGCTCCGCTGGCTTCTAAAACCATCTCTTTCTAATCAGCCATACTAAAATTCCGGCTAGTAAGATACCGGCAATACAATAAAAGACTATCTGCTGCTTTTTGAATGGTTCAGGATTAGCCTGTGAGGTCTTGTCTTGTAATGTTTTCTTTTCATGATCATCCTCACTTGATTTTCGATCCTTATCAGGAAAAACCTCAGAAAGATCAACACTCTCGAACTCATTTGGAGCTGCTGGCTCTGTTTGCTCTTCTTCATCATTAGCATTTGTGTTATCACGTGCCTGACCCTTTACCTCAGGTGCTGTTTTTTCCGACTTTGGCTGTGATTTTGATTCTGGCTTTATGGCTGGTGCTTGATTGCCACCTGACTCTGTTTTAGGTGTAGACTCAGGTTTAGGGGCTGGATCTGGTGTTGGCTTTGGTTGTGGTGCTGGATCTGGTTGCGGTGTTGGTGTCGGCTTTGGATCTGGTACTGGCGTTGGAGCTGGTGCTGGCGTTGGCTCCGGTTCTGGCGTTGGCTCCGGTTCTGGCGTTGGCTCCGGTTCTGGTGTTGGAGCTGGATCTGGTTCTGGTGTTGGTTCCGGAGTAGGCTCTGGTGCTGGTGGGGTTTCTACCTCATCGGCTACTATCGGGGGTGCATCCTCTGCATTTACTTGTATAGTCCAACCATTGATCCCCATCAACCCAATCAGAAATATTATCACTGTCAGATTCAAACAAAAGCCCTTACTTTTAAACTGTATTCCTGATTTCATACGCATTCCCCCATTTACATGTTTACATGAAATCAACGATATATCTCACTTTTCTTAATGTTTTCTTCGTTATTTTACCAAAACAGCGACTAGTACACCACATGAAAGTACGTATACGGATCCAACACTTGATTCACACTTCACTCTTGCAAGAATTTACTATTTTCGACATAATAATTAGAATAGTATTTCTAGTAAAAATTTATACAAGTCTCGGGATTGGGGAAATTCAGAAATGGAAAAAAAAACAGGCTCTATCAGAGGAATGATAAGTATATCCTTTATCATCTTGATGATAGGTACGCTTCTGACTATAGGTTATATTATTTTTACTAGTTGGAAGGAATCGACTGAAAGTATTATTTTAAAAATGGAAAATGCTTCAAGCAGAGATATTCAAACGAAGATTGAAGAGCTGATGCACATTCCCTATACAATGAATGCCATGAATCACAATATTATTGAAAATGGAATTGTCGACATGAATCAGGCAGAGGAACGAGATGCATTTTTTGCCAGTATTCTCAAATCCAGTAACGAGAATATCTACAGTATTAGCTATGGCTTAGATAATGGTGAGCATTATGGCGCCCGTCGAAATGAAAATGGAGACATTCAAATCTATCGAAGCACTCCTGAAACAAATGGACATTCTCTCTATTATTCCGTTACAGAAGACTTGAAGGAAGGAGAGTTCATAGAAGACTTCGGTGAGTTTGACCCCCGTACACGTCCTTGGTTCAAAATGACTAAGGAGGCTGGAAAACCGATATTTTCTCCACTATATAAGCATTTTATTAAGGACGATCTTGTCCTTAGCTCTACGTTTCCAATTTATAATCAGGATGGGGAATTTCAAGGTGTACTCGGGACACGTATCACCCTTTCCAGCTTAAATGACTTTTTGAAGGAGGTTGTTGCCGATCGAGCGGCAACTGCCTATGTGATTGAAAAAGGCACGGGAGAATTGATAGCCAATTCACAGGATATCCAATCCTTTCAAAGCCTTTCCGATGGCAGCTATAAACGAATATCCATTGAAAGTCTTGATGACCAAGCCATTCTCGAGGCCTATGAAAATTACACAAAGACAAATAAAACCAAAATGATAAAAAAAACAGACGACGGGAATCTTCATATCAAGCTAACCGAATATCAGCACGATGGAGTGGATTGGCTCATCATTACCTCGATTCCTGATTATCAATTAACCTCTCAAATTAATAAAAATATTAAAACAGCCATCGGTTTATCGATCATAGCCATGCTTTTATCGATGGTTATCTATAAAAAAGTAACCGATGTGATCCTAAAACCCATTCACAACCTAATAGAGTCTGCTGAAATCTTCTCACAGGGGGACCTTTTACACCGAGCCAAAATCTATAAAAACGATGAGATTGGCAAGCTGACTCGCGTGTTTAATAACATGGCAGGTCAATTATATAAATATATCAATCACCTAGAAGAAAAGGTTAAAGAGCGGACGACCGCGATTGAACAAGCAAACCTGGAATTACAAATGGCCAAAATAGAGGCAGACAAAGCCAATAAGGCGAAAAGTGAATTTTTAGCCAATATGAGTCACGAAATCCGAACGCCGCTGCATGCAGTCATCGGGTTAAGCGATCTTCTTCATAATACAATTAAAGATGAACAGCAGCAAAACTATATCAAAACCATTAACAGCGCCGGGAACAGCCTGCTCTTAATTATTAACGACATTCTTGACCTTTCGAAGATTGAGGCCGGCAAAATGGAGGTACAGCAAAAACCAATCAAGCTTCAGACGATTGTGAACGAAATTGAAACGATTTTCATGCAAAAGGTCCATGAAAAAGGAATCCGTTTAATCATCGATTTGCCAGCTGATTTTCCTGAAACCATCCTGTTTGATGAGGTAAGAATTCGACAGATTCTCTTAAATCTTGTTGGAAATGCCGTAAAGTTTACAGACCATGGCTTTGTGAAGCTATCCATAAAGGCCACGCCTACAGAAAGGAGCATTAATAGGCTTTTCGACCTACAGCTTTCCGTTCAGGATACGGGGATTGGAATTCCCGCAGAAGAAAAGAAAAGAATTTTCGAAGCCTTCACGCAAATATCCAAGCAAAGCATTAAGAAATATGGCGGTACCGGTCTCGGACTTTCCATTACGAAAAAGCTAATCGAGCTAATGAATGGTAGTCTTTCCATTGAAAGTGAGGTTGGTAAAGGAAGTGTATTTCATATCAAATTTACCAATGTTGTAATTGTAGAGCATATACTGCTACCGGAGGAGACAACCAGTCCCTACACTCTGAAAAAACAGTATAAAGATACGACTATTCTTGTCGTTGATGATATCGAGAATAACCGCTTTTTGCTAAAAGAATACCTTTCAAGTGCAGGAATTCGAGTTCTGCTGGCTGAAAATGGCTTTGAAGCTCTTAAAATATGCGAGTATGAAACGCCTGATTTAATCTTGACTGATTTAGTGATGCCCGTTCTAGATGGTGCGGAACTCACGGTGAAGCTGCGGAAGAATCCACGTACCGCACATATTCCGATTATCGCCATTAGTGCGGATATTCCGGAAGATCATGTCTTTGACGGCTATCTTATGAAGCCTGTCACCATCACCCAGCTGTTTGGTCATATTTCTCCATTTATCCAGGAGAAAGCAGCCGATCATCCAGAGCCTGTAGCGGAGCTTAAGGAAATACCATACAGACAGGATCATATCGCACCTGAAATGCCTGCGGAGCTAAGAGAGCAATTGAATCCGTTGTTAAAAAAATTACAAACATCTGTTATTATCGGCACGGTTAAAAATCTTGCACAGCTGCTTAGCTCATTAGGGGAAAAACACCAGTTAGAGGTCCTTACCTCCGCAGGAAAAGAGCTCATGAGTCATGCAGAATGCTACGATATTACTCACATTAAGAAAACCTTAAAAAGGATTGAAAAAATACTAGCAAAGGATCAAACATATGGAAAATAGAGGGAATGAATTAGTCTTAATCGTTGATGATAACCCGAATAATATTAAATTGCTGGCCACCATCATAGCGGAATGCGGATACGAGCTTGGCATTGCCCAGAATGCACATGAAGTGTATCAATTTCTTGAAGAAAACACACCTGTGCTTATTTTACTAGATGTAGAAATGCCTGAGATAGACGGCTATGAGGTGTGCAGGACGATCAAAGCGGATGCAAAATATCAAGATATCCCTGTCATTTTTTTAACTGTCAAAAGTGAGCCGGAGGACATTATAAAAGGCTTTGAGCTGGGTGCCGTTGATTATATCACGAAGCCTTTTAATCGAAAGGAACTGACCTCGAGAGTCCGTACCCATATTTCATTGAAACAGTCTAAGGACGAATTAGCCAAGCGGAATCATGAGCTAGAAACTGTTCTAGAGGCGCGAAAAAGGCTTGAAAAGGAAAAAGACCTGTTAACAAAGAAGCTGCTTGAACACCATAACCTGCTGGAAAGAACGGTCCGGGAGCGAACAAAGGAGCTTGCCGCCGCAAATGAGAAAATCAGTAATATCGTGGATAGTGTAACAGACGGCTTCGCTGCCATGGACCAAAATTGGCGCTATGTGTACGTTAACAAGCATCATGTATTTCCAGAAGGTCAATCCGCCCATGAGATACTAGGAAAAAGCGTTTGGGATGTGTTCCCAAATGCCGTCAACACGGAGCTTTACAAGGAATTTCATCGAGCGATGAAGGAGAGAATCACAATCCATTTCGAAACACCCTCCACACATGACGATTCCTGGTTCTCTGTTCATGTCTATCCATTTGACGACGGTATTTGTTGCTTCTTTAAGGATATAACGGAAAAGAAAAAGTATGAAAAGGAAATGAAGCGGTTATCGGGTCTGAAGCTAATCGGGCAAATGGCTGCCGGTATTAGCCATGAAATTCGTAATCCGATGACGACTGTTCGCGGCTTTTTACAGTTTTTAAGTGAAAAGGAGGACTGCCAGCCTTATCAGGAATACTTTACGCTCATGATGGAAGAGCTGGACCGTGCGAATAATATTATTACTGAATTTCTCTCGATGGGAACGATCAAGACCACCCATTTGGAGGAACTGGATTTAAATTCCATTATCCTTGATCTTAGCCCACTGCTTCAGGCAAATGCAAATAACCAAAATAAGGAGATTATCATTAAAACATCCGAGATTCCTAGTTTGCAATTGAACGCAAATGAAATCCGGCAATTAATACTAAATCTCTATCGAAACGGCTTAGAAGCGATGGATCCTGGGAAGGCTTTGACCATTCGCACCTATATGGAAGAGAACCAAGTCGTACTGGCCGTTCAGGACCAGGGAAAAGGAATAAAACCAGAGGTATTGGAAAAGCTAGGTACCCCCTTCTTCTCAACGAAGGATAACGGAACAGGACTTGGCCTTGGCATTTGCTACGCCATCGCCACCCGTCACAACGCCAAAATAGATATCGATACAAACGAAAACGGCACCACCTTTTTGGTAAGGTTTCAATCAATTAACACAGGGAAAAATCGGATCTCCTCTTAATCAAGCCAGAGAAACTTAAAATAAAGAACTCCAAGCAGAGCCTTCATGGCCGCCGGGAGTTCTTTATTTTGGCTCTGACAATGGATTAAATCTCCTCCCCATTGACATATGCAGTGTATTAAGCATATAATACATTGCATAGAAGTGTATTAAACTCTTAATACACTCAATGTGCTGGGGTTGTGTCCAGTGCTGTTTTTTTACCTTTTGTGTATTAATCTCCTAATACACCAACGGAGAGGCATTCTTTTTTTGCTTTTACTATATTAACCACTTAGTACACAAGATGAACATTTTAGGAGTTGGGTCTATGGAAGCAAAGTTTAATAATCGAGATCCTGTATATGTGCAAGTCATTCGCCATTTTAAAGAGCAAATCGCAAAAGGTAGCTATGAACCTGGTCAGGAGATTCCATCACGACGAGAGCTGGCGAATCAACTAAAGATTAATCCAAATACGGCGCAGCGGGCGTACAAGGAAATGGAGGAAGAAGGATTGATTTTTACAGAAGGAAATATGCCAAGTCGGATTACAAGGGATGAGCAGCTGCTGACAAGGGTTCGGGAGGAACTGATATTAGAAGCGGTGGATACATTCATCCATTCCGTTCGCTCGATTAATGTCCCCTTACCGGAGGTCTTGAACCTCGTCAAGAATCAGTATGAAAAGGAACCGAAGCAATAGGGAGGGAATTTCCGTGATAGAACTGAAAAATGTAAAGAAAAAGTTTGGCAGAAAGACCGTATTGAACGGCGTTTCCTTCACAGCCGAAAAGGGTGAGATTACCTGTTTAATCGGAATCAATGGTGTAGGAAAAACGACAATAATGAAAGCCATCATGGCTCTTACCCCATTCGATAGCGGTGAGATCCTCATTGATGGTGGGAAAATCCGCAAAGAAAGCTATGAAAAAATAACCTTTATCCCGGACACCATCACGATGCCTCCGTCCATGAAAATACGTGACGCTTTTCTATTTATGGAGGACTTCTACGGAGGCTGGAATCAGCTCCGTGCCAATGAGCTGCTCCAATTTTTCCGTCTAAATGAAAATGACCGAATTTCTGAGCTGTCAAAGGGAAATACCGCCAAGGTCAATTTGATGTTGGGTCTCTCGCTTGATGTTGATTATATCCTAATGGATGAGCCCTTTTCAGGCATCGATATTTTCAGCCGTGAGCAAATTGCCGAGGTCTTTACGAGTCATCTCATTGAGGACCGTGGTGTGATTATTACAACGCATGAAATTAATGACATCGAGCATCTAATTGATAAAGCCGTCCTCATTGATAACGGCGTGGTTCTAAAGGAATTCAATACCGAGGAAGTCCGGGAGCAGGAGGGCAAATCGGTCGTTGATGTCATGAGAGAGGTGTATAGAGGATGAACCGGTTTTTAAAGCTAGTCCATTTTGAATTTCAACGATTTTTCAAGCTATATTTTGTTTTAATAGGAATGACAATCCTTTTACAAATGATTGGTGTTGTGGCCGAGTCGAAATCCTATGTAGGCCAGCTAAATGAATCCATTTACAAGGACCTTATGCCAAAGGAACAGTTTATTGACATTTATGGAACCTTTTCGTTCATTCAAATTGTCCACTCCTTTTGGTTTATGGCACCGATTGCCCTAAGCATTGCAGCGCTTTTGATGTACGTTTTCTTTATTTGGTATCGTGATTGGTTTGGAAAAAACACCTTTGCCTACCGCCTATTCATGCTGCCGACATCTCGTTTAAATATTTACCTGGCAAAGGCTGCCGTCATCTTCCTGTTCATAATCGGACTGTTGTCCGTTCAGCTCCTCTTGCTGCCACTCGAGAACCAGATGCTGAAAGGGTTGATTCCGAATGAATTCCTAACGCTGCTTTCCTTTAACAGCATCACAAATATTGATTATTTAACGATGCTTTTTCCACCTTCCTTTATGGAATTTATTCTTTATTATGGCGGCGGAATGACAGCCTTGTTTATCGTGTTTACCGCGATTTTATTTGAACGCTCGTATCGCATCAAAGGAATCTTCTATGGGATTCTCTATTGTGCGGTTTCCCTATTCATCTTTTTAGCACCGCTGTTAACGGATACTTTTATATTAAAAAACTACTTTTATCCAATGGAGTTGTTTTTCATGGAGCTTGTCACAGGCTTGATTGTTTTGGCCGGTGCAATATGGATTGGTCACTATTTATTAAAGAATAAAGTAAGGGTTTGATAGGAGGTCAGAAAATTATGAAGCGATATTGGAAAATCATCTTTCTTTGTTTCCTATCGATTATCGTGATTGGTGCTTTTTATATCCAATCCAGCTTCGCCAATCAGAACCAGATTCAAATTCAATTTGAAAAAGTGAAGGGCGATGAGAACGAGGTAAAGGATCTTCTTTTATACGGAGAATATACCGTTGGAAACCTATATCAGGGACTGCAAATCACTAGCGAGGAAACGATTCAACCGAATCAGAAATCGTTCCTGTACCAATTGACACCTGCACGATATGCTCCGCTTATTCGAAACCTAATCAAGGAGCACAAAAGCTTTATGCGTGGCAAGGATTTTTCACCTAGTCACTATTACGAGGACGAAAACATTCTTGCTTATGCCGCAGTGAAGGGGAATTTTAATGATACATCCTCACATTCCACTTTCGACATTGAGGTTTTAAATAAGAAAACGGAAGAAACAATCACCATTGAGTCTGATGTACCTGGCATGGAAAAATACAGCTGGATGCATGTCGCGGATGTCCAAGTCATAAAGAATACCTTAAAGGTATTTACCCGGGGCTTTGGGAAGGAAGGCGACGAGGCTTTATTCGTCTATACCTTTAACCTGAAGACAAAGAAGCTAGTGAGCGATGACACCATTACGGCTTCACATGCAAACGAAAACAGCTGGGTAGAAGCAAGATTGCTCACTGATGATAACTCAATCCAGCCGCAAGACTATCATCTCATGATGGTGAATACGTTTGAAGCTGAAAATGTAGAGAAGTATAGCGATGGAATGTCCTATGACGGTGTAGAGAAATTGGTCAAGCAAGAGGTATATATTTATAATATCCAGCAGAATCAGCTAGAAAAACTAACCTTTCCCGAAGAAGGTCTCGAATCGGATGCCTATTCGATTTTTCAATCGAGCATCTATGTACACGATCTTACGGCCGATGGCCTGAACGTCCATGTCTATGATATCAAAAAGGCAGAATGGACAGCCAAATGGACGTTTGATTTACCAGAGGATACAGATGGCAAAAGCCGGCCATATATAGAAATCATGGATGGGAAACTATACACACTATATGCAACCGGTCATGACCACACCCTCCTAATAGGAGACCTGGAAACTGGCGGCATCCTATACGAAGGAAAACTAAAAGTACAAAATCAGGAAAAGGATTCGGAAGAATACCAGCTCTATTTTCACGATATTGAGTGAACAGTTTACAAATCCCTGCAGCGTATGTACGCTTCAGGGATTTCTTCATTTTAGCTTTAAAAAGTGAAGTCTCACCTGCTTCTCTCCCTCAATTTAGCTATAAAAAGCGAAGTCTCATCTGCTTCTCTCCCTCAATTCCAGCTTTTTTTTTTGATTTCGCCCATTTACTCCAAATTTTTTCTATTAGACAAATATTTTGGAAAATTGTTAATATTATATACGAAGGCTAGTAATATTCAAATATTCGAATAAGCACATATTTAATTTGTAAAGAGACTGGGGGGTTTTCTTTATAGATTAGAAATGTAAGCGATTTCGAATGTGACGGTGGATTCGTCCCTTCGCTTCCATGAGAATATTTATTTTTGCATTTTATCCTGGGGGGGATTTGATGTAAGAGCTTTCGGAACCATTTATTGACGTGTAGAGGGACGCTAGACGAAGGGTTTCTATTAAATTAGTAAAGGGGAATCTGTAATGGGAAAAGAAACTACTACATTTATCATCGACAATAAGGCAGAAAACCAATTTTTGGTTAACCGTAAAACCTTTGTCGACCAAGAGATTTTTGAACAAGAGCGCGCAAACATTTTTGAGAAATGCTGGATTTATGTTGGACATGAATCTGAAATCAAAAACAATGGCGACTTCCACACAAGAACAGTTGCCGGCAAGCCCATTATTTTCACAAGAGATGCGGAGGGTCAGGTTCGCGTATTATTAAACACCTGTACACACCGAGGTTCACTTGTTTGCCGTGGCGAAAACGGAAACTGCAAAACCTTCTTATGTACGTACCACGCTTGGTCATTTAAAAACTCTGGAGAGCTTGTTGGTGTACCATTAGAAAAAGATGGCTACGCTCAAAACTTCAATAAAAAATCACTAGACCTACACCGTGTAAGAAACGAAAGCTACAAAGGATTTGTATTCTGTAACTTTGATGACAATGCGATCAGCCTAGAAGAATACTTAGGCGGAGCAAAGGAATATTTAGATTATGTCGCAGATCAATCCGTTGCAGGCATGGAAGTATTACCTGGAACACAAAAGTATGCTATTCGAGCAAACTGGAAACTATTAGGAGAAAACAGTATCGATGGTTACCATGTTGGCTATAACCATAAAACCTATCTTGATTTCATCGCTGAGGAAGGACAAGATATTTCTAAAGGACTTTACGGTCAAGGAAAAGCGCTTGAAGGCGGCCATGCCGTAATGGAATACGAAGCTCCTTGGGGTCGTCCGATTGCTAAAGCACAAGTTAACTGGGATGACGAAAAGAAAGCCCGCATTGCGAAAAAACGCGAAGAGCTTGTCGAGCGTTTTGGCGAAGATAAAGCTCGTATGATTGCCGATGTAAGCAGAAACGTATGGATTTTCCCTAACCTAATCATCAACGACATCGTATCTGTAACGATTCGTACTTGGGATCCTGTAAGCCCTGACTACATGGAAGTCAATGCTTGGGCATTAGGACCTGCTGATGAAGATAAGGCTGAAAAGGAATTGAGATTAGACAACTTCTTAACATTCTTAGGACCTGGTGGTTTCGCGACTCCAGATGATATCGAATCATTAGAAACAGCACAGCTTGGATTCAAGAACACAGTAAACCAAGTTAAATGGTCTGATATTTCAAGAGGAATGCACAGAGAGGTTTCTCCAACAACAGATGAAAAGCAAATGAGAGCATTCTGGAGAAAATATGATCAATTAATGAAAGCCGAAGAAAAAGCGGTCCAAGAGACTAACGCATAATTTTAGGGAGGGAAAATCATGAGTATCGTTAACGAAAAAATCACTGAAAGAGAAATTGAGCAATTTTTATATAAAGAAGCTGATTTACTGGATGAGTGGAAATTAGACGAATGGTTACAGCTATTCACAGAGGATGGAACATACTCTGTTCCAACAACTGACAATCCTGATGGTGACAGCAAAAACAGTTTATTCTTAATTGCTGATAACTATCACCGATTAACGGCACGTGTCAAACGTCTATCTGACAAATGGGCTCACGCTGAAAATCCACGTTCACGCACAAGAAGATTTATTTCAAATGTGCAAATTCAATACGACGCAGACGGCCAATTACAAGTCACAGCTAACTTCCTTGTCTACCGTATGAGATATGGCTTCACAGATACGTATGTCGGAAAATACCACTACACCTTTGTGAACCAAGAAGGTCAACTAAAAATTCAAGACCGCAAAGCGGTACTAGACTTAGAAGCATTAAGACCACATTCACGTATCAGTATCATCCTATAATCTAATCGCTATTGATAAAAGACCTTAATATCGTTTCCCCATTATAAATTTCAGGAGAGCCTTTCGTATGAGGGCTCTCCTTGCTGTTTAAAATTTGGCCACTTTCCCCATTAGCCTATTTCTCTTATAAACTCAAAATAAACTGAGCTGCTTCCACCGCACCACCTGCTTGACGGAAGCTTTCTGACAGCTTCTGGGCATTTTTCCTATAGGTCTGATCAGCGAGAACCTCAGCAACTGCACTGCGTAAATCCTTTGGCTTGCTTCCTTTTAGTTTGATTCCGGCGCGAAGCTCAGCAACCCGATTTGCTACCATCCCCTCTTCACTATGAAGCGGAAATAGAACCATCGGAAC
This sequence comes from Bacillus tuaregi, assembly GCF_900104575.1. NCBI lineage: Bacteria > Bacillati > Bacillota > Bacilli > Caryophanales > Bacillaceae > Bacillus > Bacillus tuaregi. Next base: position 236,739 of record NZ_LT629730.1, on the reverse strand, counting down.
GCCAAAATACAGACTTTCGTTCACACTATTCATCCCACAATGGGTAATGAATACATCTGCTTTTTGCAGGACGGCAAGCTGGTCCACGTATTTTTTTACTATAAAATTCTCCGGTATTGGTCCGAGCGAGGAAATGTCTGTTTTTTCACCTACCGACATGACAACATCAAAGTCACTTTCCGCAAATGCCGTGAGACTATTTTGATAAAAATGCTTGTTCTGATTAAGGACTGTCCCTAGTGAAATATAGATGAGTTTTCTCTTCGCTTCTTTCTCATGAATGTCAGACGACTGCCGAATGGAAGGACCAACAAAGGCATAGCGGTCGGAAAAGGTCTCAGACAAGGGTTGGAAGTCCTTTGATGTATAGACAATCGTATTCGTCTCATTATCATTTTGGATAATCGAGATAAAATTTTCGACTTCATAGCCCTGCTTGCGGAGCAGCTTCATTTTTTTATTAATTCGTGGTATACCGGTAATCATTCGGAGCATTTCCTTTAGACGAGGTTTCATGAGCTTTGCCGTGTGCTGATTAAAGGCAAAGGTTGTCGTCGAGCAGATATAGGGGATTCCTAATTTCCTTGCAAATAACTTTCCCCAAAAGCAAACAGAATCCGAGACAATGCAATCAGGCTGAAAGGCTTGTAATTCTGTACAAACCTTATCATCTAAGGCAATCGTCGTATCGACAACCATTTCAATCAACGCCGCAAAATCCTTGCCAACCTTACGTTCCAATTCCTGTTGGGTAACCGGCGGAAGGTACTCATCACAGGGGATGAATTTGGCTCCAGCGTCTTCAATTTTCTCTTGGAATTCCTTAAAGGAGTAGTACCAAACCTCATGGCCCCTCTTCACGAGCTCGGCCACGACTGGGATGGTTGGATTCGTATGTCCGTGGGCTGGAATTGAAAAGAATACTATTTTCTTCAACCTGATTCCTCCTCTGCCTTCTCTGCTATACGGATCATTTCAGCAAATTCAAGGAAACCATCTGTCTTTAGAATCGCCATTCCTTTTGTTGTATCATCACCTAACACAACCAGCTTATCGCCTGCCTTAATCCCATACAGCTCCCGAGCCTGCTTCGGAATCACAATCTGTCCCCGCTCACCTACCTTTACCACACCAAAAAACTGCTTTCCCGGTGGCCCAATCTGCTTGGCCTCCTCCTCACTCATATCACGGGATAATTGATCTAAGCTGACATGAAATATATCCGCTAATAACTGGCACTTTTGTATATCAGGCAATGCTTCTTCATTCTCCCACTTCGCAATGGTCTGCCGTGACACATTTACCTTCTCAGCTAAAAGCTCCTGGCTCATTTTATTCCGTTTACGCAAAATTCGAATATTCATACCAATCATATTGTTCATCTCCTATATAGCTAACTATATAAAAGACAAAGGTTAAAATCCATCAACAATCCGCTACAATTCTTGTTAATAATAGTGGCATTTATTATTGAAGCGGCTCCTTATTGGAAGGCCTGGGTTTATTTGGGTTAATAAATATCTAGTTAGATTCTAACTGGTGTATACAGACAGTCCCCCGCCCCCCGTGCTTCCTACAACAGAAAATCAAGCAAACCGCCGAGCAGGCTGCCTAGTAAATTCCCGAGGCTGGATAATAAGCCTTTTGTTACGGTATAGGTGGCTGTCTCGCCTTCTGTAGTGTTAATTCCATCTGATAGCCCTGGGGTAATCGTAATCGTCCTGCCAGTTGTAATTCCACTTAATAACCGCTGAATGATATTAGAATCTGAAAAATAATACTCCACATAGCCTTTATCAATATCCTCTTGCGTGATGATGATTATGTCTGTTTCGATTTTACTCATGCTTTTTACCTGTAGCTTTAGCTCGAAGCCTGGTTCTATCCGCTCTAATCCATTTGCCGTGATATCGATCTGCAGCGGAACTTTCCCAGAGAAGATATAGGATAAATCGCCGAGTGCATTTTTCCCCATATCAATTACGGGGTCAACGAGCGGAAAGACTGGAAGCTTAATGGCTTGAGCTACACTGCCAAGGATGCTGCCGCCCTTCTCCACCGTTCCCACAAGATTCAGCGTTTCCCCGCCCTTTAACGTATTTAATATATCCCTGTTTATACCAAAATCAATATAGCCGCGAGTTATATCCTGAGAGGTTAGTTTATGTGATAAAAGATTCATATTGTTGTACGCCACTTTGACAACACTGCCTGCTGCGAGATTTTTATTAAGCAGCGTTGCACGTAATAGACCTGTATCACTAAGTAGCTTATTGAGCGAAATCGTACCGTCCTTTAACCCTCTATCCAAAAGATCTATTTTTAACAGATCACCAAATAAACTGCCTGTTAATTCATAGGTGACAGAATCACCAGCTGATGCGAGGGATTCGTAGGATAGTGCAGGAGTAAAGGTAACCTTACTTCCAATTACAAAATCTAACTCGCTGTCATTAAAATAAACTTCCAGATAACCTTTATTAATATCCCTTTGTGTAACAGTCTTGGTCATTATCTCCGTGCTGCTATCCTGCTGAATCGTCAGCTTCAGCACGCTGTCTGGATAGAGTCTCTCCAGGCCTTCTGTCATTAAATCAACCTTTAATGCTGCTGTGCCTTTCAAAATAGAAGGAAGCTGGGCTGCTGTATTTTGCGCTTGGTCTATTTGCGGTTTTCCAAGCGGAAAAATAGGAAGCTGAAGCGACACCTTTGCACTCCCGATAATGGAAGCATCCCTTTCAACAGCTGCAACGACATCTATAGTCTCACCACTAGCAAACATCTTTACATTCTCTATACCTATTCCAAATTCAACAAACCCTTTGTCAATGTCTTCCCCAGTTAATGTATGGGTAAGGATTGTATCTGAATCCCCTTCAACCTTTACGATATCACCAGCCAGTAGCCCGCTATCAGGTAAAAAAGTTAAGCGTAGCAAATCAGGATTCGTCAGAAGCTTTTCAACTGGAATGCTTCCATCCTTCAATCCCTCATCTAACACCTCTAAGCCCTTGATAACCTGTCCATCCGAAATATTTTTAAACACATGAGCAGGGTCTGTGGTAATCTCCCACAGTGTTCCATCCCATGTTGCATCTACCTTCACCTTCTTACCACCCAAATTGAGAGTAAAAGCTACATGATCACCCGCACCAGTCGTAGAGGTAAGAGTCAACACCGTTCCCTTATCTGATAATACTGCACTTCCATTACCTTCTGTGCCACTCACACTCTGACCAATCGATTTTGAAAAATGAAAGACAGCCTCAAATGGCTCTGATCCATTTTTAATAGAATAGTGAATGGGTTTCAGCTCGAGGGCCTTTATGGAATCTAGCAAGCTTTTTGTCGCTTGATGGATATCCTCTTGCGCGGCCTTTCCATTTTCTATTACCTGCTCAGCGGCTTTCAGTGCATCCTTTAGATGAGACCAGCTGCTAGCAGTGAAATAATCCTGGTTAAAGGAATCAATAGACTGTATCGAATTTTGCAGGTCATTCATTGAAAAATCCTGCTCTATTTTTGAAATTCGATGAAGAAAAAGGGCAAACTCCCCGCGGGTTAAATGGTCCCGGGTTCCAAAAGTAGTCGATGTTTTACCCTGTGTAACATGATGCTCCATTAAGGCTGCTACTGCTTTTTCATAAAGCTCCGTAACATCGGTAAAAGGGAGACGAATACTCTCAGAAGCTTTTAGTTGAAAGCCCCTTGCTAGTATTAATGCCATTTCTCCACGAGTGATGCTGTCATAGGCTGCAAAGGTCGTTTCCGTTTTTCCATTTACAATCCCAGCACCACGCAAGGCTGCAATAGAGGGCTCCCCCCGTTCAGGAACATCGGTGAAGCCTGATTTTTCCCCGCTTGTAAGGGGTAATTTCAACGCTTTTGCTAACAAAATTGCAGCATCAATCCGATTAATCGTGTGCTCCGTACCAAATTCCGTTTCACTATACCCTTGAGTAATTTCATAATCTACCAAATAATCGACCGCTTCTGTGTATCTAGCAGAAACATCCGTAAATGAGGTTGCTGCATCCACCGGCCTCTCTAGTACCATCGCTACTAGCAAAATAGCAGCAACGACTGATAATAGCAATCGATATCCCCTTGCTTGCAATAACATAATCTTCTTCCATTCCTTTCTATACAGATTTCCTATGAATAGGACAGATACTCCTCTCTATTTTCAAACACACATACCAAAGACATGGAAAATAGACGATAAAATAATGCAAAACACCTATACCAAAGAATAATGTTATATCTTAGCCAATATTCGCACAATACTTCTGACTCATTTGCCGATTTAGAAGTTTCTGAATATGAAATTTGAAAGCAACTAGGGACATTTTTCATGCATCATCATGTAGAATGGAGCTTACCCGTTTTGAAGTTTACTAGTGTCTGTGATGATATAATATTTTTACAGTTAATCCTAACTGAATAATGAGAGATTCGATGATGAAGTGGGTGTATTTCTTTAATGTAACCACGCTGACAACTTCAACTGTGCTTCATTTTTTAGCCTCTTCCGGAATAGAATGAATAATAGCTGATAAAACGGAGGGATTGTGAATTGGGAGAGTTTCTTGATTTTGTCTATGAAAATTTTAATTATAAGCTGTATATCCCTAGTATTTATCATGGAGATCAAGAACTTCCATTGCTGGTGATGCTGCATGGCTGTGGACAAAACCCAGATGATTTCGCTGCAGGGACAAGAATGAACGAGCTTGCCGAAAAGGAAGCTTTTCTTGTCCTTTATCCGGATATGAATCATCATTTAGATCCAAGAGAACCTTCCGCGTATAACCCATTTGGCTGCTGGAATTGGTTTTTGGATAAAAATCAGCACCGCGGGGAGGGACATCCGAAGCTTATTTATGGGATGATTCTGGAGGTAGGACGTACATATAGGATTGATTCCGTTAGAGTGTACGCTGCGGGCTTGTCGGCAGGCGGGTCAATGGCCTGTATTCTCGGTGTGACCTATCCAGATGTTTTTAACGGAATCGCCATTTGTTCAGGACTTGCCTATAGTGCTGCCAATGTATCAATTCTAAGCGACCCAAGAGCGGAGAAAGCGAAGAAAGCCATGGAGAACGGTGTAGCTGATCCCTATGAATGTGGGAACCGTGCGTTTCAAGAGATGGGAGATTTCAAGAAGAAAATGCCCGTGATTGTATTCCACGGGACCTGTGATACAACCGTCCATCCAATTAACGGGCTGCAGGTGATTACCCAATGGGCACAAACCCATTTCCTGATAGATGGCGGGGAAGGCCATGCGAATATTGTTCCTGCAAGGGTAAAATCAGGGATTATAAATGGAAACAGCTATACCCAGCATGTCTATCATGATGGGGATGACGAGCCACGATTAGAGCTTTGGACGATTGAGCAACTGGGTCATGCTTGGTCCGGTGGCAGTCCTAACGGCTCTTACACAGACCCCTTTGGTCCGAATGCTTCCGAAATGATATGGAAGTTTTTCAGTCAATCTCAACAACAGCCGAATAAAAACCAAATGGAGTCACAGGAAGCTGTCACTGCACTAACATCCTATGAATTACGGCAGCCCCCAATTTCATCTCAAGCTGAAGCACCTGTACAGCTGCCGGAAACGGAGCAACAACTATCTACTGACCATCCACAGGACCAAATCACCATAGAAACAACAGCCGAATTACCCCTAGACGCTTCAGAAAAACTCCCCGTTGAACTAACAAATCGGCATCACGGGAATGCAGGAGACGAAAAGACTAAAAAGAACTTTTTCAAAAAGCTCCTGACCATGCTAAAGAAAAGGTGACACGCACTAGGTTAGGTGCCAGGCACCTGCAAACTTGGAGGTGCCTGGCACCACATCATGCCGTTTCAATCGAGGTAATCAGTTCCTTCATTTTATTGGCTGAGCGCTGTAGAAGTTCTTCTTCTTCGGCTGTGAGGTCTAATGACAGTACTTCGCGGACGCCGGAGCGGTCGACGATGGACGGGACACCGAGGTAAACATCAGAAATGCCATGATAATCTGTCAGCAGTGTGGAGATATTCAGCACGGCCCCTTCATCCTTCAGAATCGCGGTGCAAATCCGATCAAGCGCTAAGGCGATGGCATAATAGGTAGACCCTTTTGTATTAATAATCTGATAGGCTGCATCCCTTGTGTTCGTGAAAATATATTCTTTTGTGTTCTCCGCCAGCTTTAGTTCAGAACCAGCAACATTGGCAAGACTCCACAAAGGGACCTCTGAGTCACCGTGCTCCCCCACAATATGGGCATGAACACTGCGAGGGTCAATATTTAAATTTTGTCCAATCAGGTAGCGGAATCGGGCACTATCCAATAATGTGCCTGACCCGATAATTCGTTCCACTGGCCAGCCGGATTTTTTCCAGGAAAAATAACTCATAATATCTACAGGGTTCGAGGCAATGAGTAGAATTCCATCGTTATTATACTTAAGGACCTCACTGATGATGCTGTCATAAATGCCAACATTCCGCTTCAGCAGCTCGACCCGGGACTCTCCTGGTCTCTGTGCAGAGCCTGCCGTAATAATGATAATATCGGCATCCTCACAGTCTTTATAGGAGCCTGCCCACACCTTCGACCGTTCAATAAATGGCATTCCATGATTCATATCCAATGCATCGCCAATCGCTTTATCCACATTGGCATCAATCAGAACTAGCTCATCCATTCGGTGCCTCAAAAGCAGCGTATAGGCCGTAGTAGATCCCACAGCCCCAACACCGATTACAACAATTTTATTTTTTTTCATACTTCAGTACACTCCTCGCTAAAAATATTCAATCCTCTAGGAACGGCATATTGACGTAGTAATACATCACTGCCATTAAAAATCCCCCACCGATTAGATTCCCAATCGTGACAGGGACTAAATTATGTATGACACCCGCCCATGAAATGGACTCCGGATGATGGACAACAAGGGCAATCGCGAACGTACACATATTGGCAATGCTATGCTCATAGCCAGAGATGAAAAAGCAAAACACAAACAGCATCATCGAAAACATTTTCGCGCCGTTCTCTTGAAAAAACATCGGAATAAAGAAGGCTAGGCACACAAGCCAGTTACATAAAATCCCCCGAAATAACAGCTCTATTGTGGGGACCTGCATTTTCTTTTCCACGACACTGAGGAGAAACCCGTTCACGGAATGGTCGGCAAACAGTCCCGTCATGAAAATAAACCCGGCAAATATGGCTGCCCCAAGCATATTTCCGAGATAACTGGACATCCAAAGCAGCGCCACCTGTACCCATTTCATCTTCCTTCTTAGCGCCGCATAGGTATAGTAGAAGGTATTTCCTGTGAATAGATCTCCACCACCATAAGAAATTAAGATGATTGCTGCCCCAAACGTGAGAGCGGCCATTGGGTAAGTAAAGGGGGAATGCTCCACATAAAAATAATTTCCCGTTTTAAATGCCACAATTACCCCAAAGCCAATAAACATACTGGCCAGCGCAGCTCTTGCGAGGTAACGAATGAAACTGTTTTGGAAGATCATCAGCTTCTTAAGTGCCAATTCCTCCATTTTGGATAAACCGCTAGTTTCCATACACTAATTCTCACCTTCTTAGATACTCCCTGTATGGTTTCCCATACCATTATGCCTTTTCTATTATTCTTCTCCCTATTTCCAATTATTCAAGAAAGAGGAAAAACAAAACTCTATTCGAAGAATTTCTAAATGAACTAGATGGTGCCTGTCACTCGAAGTGACTTTTATGGTATTTTAAGGGTGTTATTCTATTCGGGAGGTTATGCTATGAATCTAGAGGAGAAGCTTGTTGACCTGCTTATTAGGAGGGGGTACCATATTTCCTTTGCGGAATCCTGTACCGGTGGACTGATGTGTGCGCAAATTGTCAATGTGCCTAATGCTTCAAGGGTGCTTAACAGCAGCTTTATTACCTATTCTAATGAAGCCAAAACGAAATTGGTCTACGTGAACCCTATTACTTTGGAAAAATACGGTGCAGTGAGCGAAGAAGTCGCAAGGGAAATGGCCAGTGGAGCGGCGAAAGCGGCAAATTCAGAGGTTGGAGTTGGCATCACCGGAGTAGCCGGTCCATCAGGGGGCACAGAAGATAAGCCGGTTGGCATGGTTTGTTTCGGGTTTAACATCAACGGTGAAATTGATAGTTTTACCCAATACTTTGAAGGGCTGAATCGTAATGAGGTACGAAGATCAAGTGTGAATTTTGTTTTGGAGAAGCTATTAGATTTGATTTAGATTAGAGCCATGGTTCAAAAAGTTTTCCGTATGTGAGTAGGGGTGAAATGAGGGGAGATTTGTGAGCCCGCAAGACTCGCCGGAGGCTTCACTTCATTCAGCCGGGGTTTGAACCCCCACTGAATCGAAGGACCATTTGCATTCATCCCCCACTTGTAGAAGTGGAGGACTTCTGTACCTGTCGCAAGCTTTCGGTACAAAAGGCATTTGCTGAAAGAAGTTAACTTAAATGACATTTAAGAATCGAGTCTCCAACCGCAATGTTTCCATATTGAGGGAATTCCACCTGATTGGTTTTTTCCATATTGGTGATGAGGACAGGGGTGACAATTTCCTTATTCTGATTTTCAAGATACTCAAGGTCCACCTTCACCAGCGGGTCTCCTGCTTTTACCATTTGCTGTTCCTGAACGAGGAGCTCAAATCCCTTGCCATCTAACTCAACAGTATCTAAGCCAACGTGAATCAGAACCTCCAGCCCATTATCCGTACGAATTCCGATGGCATGCTTTGTCGGGAAAATACTCACGATTTGCCCATTAACAGGCGAAAAGAAGCTGCCGCTATTCGGAATAACAGCCATTCCATCCCCCATCATTTTTTCGGCAAAAACAGCGTCGGGTACCTCTGACAATGGAATCACCTCACCATTACATGGTGAGAAAACTTCCTCGATGATGGTCTTCGTTTTTTTACTAAATAATTTATTGAACATCTTCATAACCTGCTTTCTAGAGTTTATTAGAATCTAGTTCTTATCAACTATTTATCTATCAAAAGATGAGATTAGAATAGAATATTGACATACCTTTAGGAAAAAACGATTTAGTTACTTCTGTTCCAGGTACTCCATATACATTAGGAGACCGCAACAACAGCGCCCGGAACGATGCTCATGTCCTACTGTAATTCTCCATCCGACAGAAATGTAATATAGTTCCAAAATAGTGCTTCACAGACAATAAAAAAGGAGACAAAGGTTGGTGTTTGCGTTCCATCCTCTAGGATGTTATTCGAGCTGTTTGTATACAGATTATACGGTGTCATTCTGGCCAGACGATTATTTTTGAGATTCGTGATGGAAATAAACTGAATTCCTTTGGCGACTAAAGACTGTACCGCTGGAAAAATGGTCGGGGTATCACCCGATAATGAAATAATAATTACCAAATCCTTCTCGGTAAGACTCGGAAGGATGATTTCCAATTCATTCTGAGCCGGTATGGTGTGGAAATATTTATGTACAGGCAGGAAATGTCTTTTAAGCTCTTGAGCACAATTGACTTGTGCGGTACCCGTGCCGTAGACAAATACTCGATCCGCTTGATGGATGAGGGCGCACAGTTCACTAAAATCCTTTGATTGTACATATTTCATGGTTTCAAGAACATCATTATTCAAAACCTCTATTAAATTGGTTTCTTCCTTTACATCTTCCTGATCCTGCCACTTTAGAAAAACCCGGAATTCACTATAACCGCTAAACCCTAGCTTCTGAGCTAATCTTAATACCGAAGACCGTGAAACATTACACTTCTCCGCTAAAGCATTGATGCCAAGCTCATAACAAGATTTTTTATGATTAAGGACATATTTGAGAATGTGAAGGTCATTTTCATTCAATTGATTGTAATACTTATTAATTAATTCCTCGAGTGTCACAATAACCCCTCCTTATTGTATTATTGTACAAAAGTGAACACACCTATCACAAGGACGGGGTGAAGGATACCTTCCATACACATCATCAATACTGAAAGATCTACTATTAATGCCTGATGCCGATCCATTTCCTATTGGTGTGTAGGCAGCATTTCGATTCAGCATAAATTACTGACTAAAGGCCTGTCTTATAGTCAATCAAAGCATCATCATAGCTTTCTAATAGAGATTTTTTTCAAATAATCATTATATCCTTAAACATCGTAAGGGCTTTCATATTCCCTTTATAACAGCTCGACTACATTGAAACAATAGACTGCAGAGATTCTGGTTAATATCACCTATTCTGTTCCTTTTCCCTCCACCTAAGAAATTTCCCAGCTCGATAGGTGGTAAAAAGAGTCTCATAATGAAGCGGGAATTTTCTCGAGAAATGAGAATTGGAACAGAAACAGAGATTGGGCCCTTAATGCTTGTACTCTATTGTTGCTGTTTTTTTTGTGTGCTATAAATGGACATGTAAGCGATAACTTATTTGTTTGGGAGGAAATCGATATGAAGAAATATTCAATTGTTATTGCCGGCGGGGGCAGTACTTTCACACCTGGAATCGTATTAATGTTACTAGATAATTTAAATAAATTCCCTATTAGAAAGCTAAAGTTTTACGATAATGATGAAGAGCGTCAAAGCATTGTAGCTGGTGCTTGTGAAATCATTATAAAAGAAAAAGCTCCAGAGATTGAATTTGTGGCAACAACGGATCCGGAGGAAGCTTTTACAGATGTAGATTTTGTCATGGCTCACATTCGTGTCGGCAAATATGCGATGCGTGAATTAGATGAAAAAATTCCACTTAAGCATGGTGTTGTTGGTCAGGAAACCTGCGGCCCTGGTGGGATTGCGTATGGTATGCGTTCAATCGGCGGCGTATTAGAGCTTGTTGATTATATGGAGCAATATTCTCCAAATGCATGGATGCTTAACTATTCGAACCCAGCAGCGATTGTTGCAGAAGCCACTCGCCGCCTGCGTCCAAATTCAAAAATCCTGAACATTTGCGATATGCCTGTAGCGACTGAGGATTTAATGTCTAAAATCTTAGGTCTATCCTCTCGTAAGGAAATGAACGTTCGTTACTATGGCCTTAACCACTTTGGCTGGTGGACAGATATCCGCGATAATGATGGCAATGATTTAATGCCTAAGCTGAAGGAGCATGTACGTCAATACGGTTATGTAACAAATGCTGGACAAAATGAACAGCATATCGAAGCAAGCTGGAATGACACCTTCTTAAAGGTACGTGATACCTATGCAATGGACCCTGAGACATTGCCGAATACTTACCTTAAGTACTACCTATTCCCAGACTATGTGGTAGAGCATTCAAATTCAGAGTATACACGTGCTAATGAAGTAATGGATGGCCGCGAAAAGTTTGTCTTCGGTGAGTGCGAAAAGGTGATTAAGCAGCAATCAACGGAAGGCATTAAGCTTCATACCGATGACCATGCTTCCTACATCGTTGACCTTGCCCGTGCGATTGCTTATAACACACATGAAAGAATGCTTTTAATCGTTGAAAATAAAGGCGCAATTGAAAACTTTGACCCAACCGCTATGGTAGAAATTCCATGTATCGTTGGAAGCAATGGACCTGAGCCGCTATCAATCGGCACGATCCCACAATTCCAAAAAGGATTAATGGAGCAGCAGGTTTCTGTTGAAAAATTAGTCGTGGAAGCATGGGCAACTGGCTCTTATCAAAGGCTATGGCAGGCCCTAACACTGTCTAAAACCGTTCCAAGTGCAAAGGTTGCAAAGGACATTCTCGATGATTTAATCGAAGCAAACAAAGAATACTGGCCAGAGCTTAAGAAAGAAGCAGAGCTTGTGACAGCCAACGTTTAATAAGTAATCTGATTATGGTTCAAACCTACTTATCTATCATTGAACCTTAGCTTTGTAATTCCTATCATACGTGAAGAGACCTCTTGTCTCTTTATGTATGATAGGAATATTTATTTTCAAAAATTTTTTCAACTATATTTGAAACGCTTTCAAGGGAAGATTAATGGCTTAAGAACAATGTTTATTCTTTATTAGCAGGTTGATTGAAGTACCTGAAACGGAAACCAATATTCTAGATTAATTGATTTAACTTCATTCAGCAAATGCTTTTTGTACCGAAAGCTTGCGACAGGTACAGAAGTCCTCCACTTCTACAAGTGGGGGATGAATGCAAATGGTTCTTCGATTCAGTGGAGGTTCAAACCCCGGCTGAATGAAGTTAAGCCTCCGGCGGATGTCTCGGATTTTTTAAAGGTAGTTTATCGAGCGAGCTCGATAAAAATCCGGACGCAAATTCGACGGGCGAATTTGATAAATATTCAAATGAAATAAGAGGTGGAACATGTCGACTTTGTTTTCAATCGGCGAGGTATTAATTGATTTTATTCCGCTGGAAAAAGGAAGAGCCTTGAAGGATGTTGTTACGTTTGAGCGTGCTCCTGGTGGGGCCCCTGCCAATGTGGCAGCAGCGGTTGCCAAGTACGGTGGTCAAGCATCGATGATCACAAAACTAGGAGCAGACCCCTTCGGCCGCTTTCTTTTCGAGAAGCTGGAGGAAGCCGGAGTTCAGACGAATAAAATTCAAACCACAACAGAAGCCAATACAGGCTTAGCCTTTGTCTCGTTGCAAAGCAATGGTGAGAGGGATTTTACCTTTTACCGCAAGCCTTCTGCCGATTTATTGCTATCAGAAGCAGAAATTGAGGAGAATTGGTTTGCAGAAGGAGATATTCTTCATTTTGGCTCGGTTGATTTAGTCGAAAGCCCGATGAAGCAAGCCCATATGAAGGCGATTCAAAGTGCCAAATCAAACGGAGCGATCATCAGCTTCGACCCTAATGTGCGCCTGCCTCTTTGGGAAGACCCAGAGGAATGCCGAAACACGATATTATCCTTTATTCCAATGGCCCATATCGTGAAGATTTCCGATGAAGAGCTCGAGTTTGTTACCGGAATGAAGGATGAGGAAAAAGCCATTTCATCGTTATTCGTGGGCGATGTGAAGACCGTTATCTTCACAAAAGGCGCAAATGGAGCAGAGCTTTTTTTAAAGGATAAAAAATATGAATCTACCGGATTCCAGGTCGAGGTGTTCGATACAACCGGTGCAGGTGATGCCTTCGTTGGCGGATTCTTATACCAGCTGCTTAAAAAGAAAGCCACCCAGCAAAACCTGGAGGACATTCTTGCAGCCAATCATGAATCAATCCTTGCCTTTGCCAATGCCAGCGGAGCACTGACGACCACTGGAAAAGGAGCGATTTCTTCCTTGCCGAAAAAGGAAGAAATCCAGCTATTAATCTCGAAGCAATAATCGTTTGATCATGACCATGTGCATTTGTGCTTGAACTGTATCATCATTTTAAAAGAAAAGAAGGTAGAATAGAATGAAGGCACTTGTTTTAACAGATACAAAAAAACTAGAACTGTCAGAGGTGGCCATTCCAGAGCCAGCACCAAGTGAAGTCTTGGTCAGCGTAAAAAATTGCGGGATTTGCGGCACTGACCTCCATATTTACCATGGTGACCCCGGCTCTGCTGAAGTCACCCCTCCTGTTGTATTGGGACATGAATTAGCCGGCGAAGTGGTCGCAATTGGTGCTGAGGTGACTCAAGTAAAGGTTGGTGACAGAGTAGCGGTTGACCCTAATATCTATTGTGGGAAATGTAAGTATTGCCGCAGCGGCAAGGTTCATCTTTGTTCCGATTTATCAGCAGTAGGCGTGACCCGCAATGGAGGCATGGGCGAATACTGTACAGCTCCTGAGGCAAACTGCTATCCTCTGCCAGATTCAATGAGCTATGAGCAAGGCGCCATGGTTGAGCCTTTGAGCTGTGTGCTGCATGGATTTAAGAAGCTCACCTTCAGACCCAATGACCGAGTTTTCATTGTCGGAGGCGGCTTTATTGGCATGCTGTTCCTGCAACTTGTCCGAAATTACACAACAGGTTCGATTGTGGTTAGTGAAATTAATGCTTCGAAGCATGAGGTACTCACACAACTCGGGGCGACAGAGGTGGTTTCCCAAATTACTTCTGATTTATATAGCCAATTTGATGTGGTCATCGAATGTGTTGGGAAGAAAGTAACGATTGAAAATGCAGTGAAATGTGCTGGTAAAGGGGCACAGGTGCTTCTGTTTGGTGTTCCAGGTCCAAATGAAGTCGTTGAGATCGCTCCATATGAAATCTTTAGTAAAGAATTATCGATTTCAGGCTCCTTCATTAATCCATTCACGTTGGATGAGGCAGTGAAATTGTTGGACAAAGAAGTGGTGAATATTGAACCGCTAATCAGTCATAGAATTAGATTGGAAGAGGTTGAACATGTTCTAGAGAACTACCCGAAGCTACAGGTTTCAAAAGCGTTAATTACTTTATAGAGTATTTAATAGGCACAGTTAGTGAATCATGCTAACTGTGCCTTTTTCAATTCCAAGGTATGATAAATTCTCCTTCCATCTAATGATTGATTTCTCCCTTATACAAAGCTTTCTTATGGCAAAAAAAAGAACCCTGTTGCTCAGGGTTTTCGCTCGACTTCAACCACGTCCATCCTCCAAACGGACTACATTCCGACTCGTAATATAACAAAGCTACAGATAAAAGAAAAGAATAGCAGAAATAACATTAACAAGGAAATAAGCTTATTTTGCAGAATGATTTTCAGTTTCATCACTTGTGTGAATTTCACCTTCATTAAATATAAAGTGATGGCCACTACGATGGTAATTAAAAGATTACTAACAGCGATTTGCGAAATCAGCATGATCCATAAGGCAAAACCAATATAAGCCTTCCCTTCCTCTGTATCCATATTCTGATAGATAGAAAAAAGGATATAAGCCCATGTTAAACCCAGCATGGAAACAACCAATTGAATATTGCTCCAGACACTTTGGTTTAAATACTCTTCAAAATTAAGGCCTTGCGTACTCATCGTCATCATCATATAGATACCAAAGACCACAGGTATTAAAATGGTTAAACTCATTAATATTTTATAGGCCTTTTCAAAGGTTGAAAAAGGAAGCATGACATTCTTTAAAATTGCTTTCATTGTAATCCCTCGTTATTTCGTTATTTTCATTCTTACACATCATAATAGTAATCTACCCTGTTATGTTGATAACAGGGTATCTTTAATGGATATCTTCAAAACTTAACTAATTTTCAGTAATTTTTCAAACTCTTCTCTTACTTGTGGAACAGATAATCCAACAATGACCTGAATTGCTTTACCATTTCGAACGACACCGTGTGCTCCGCCCATTTTGAATTCTGCATCAGAGGCTAATAAAGTTTGATCATAGACGGTAACCCTTAATCTTGTTGCACAGTTGGTTACGTCCTCGATATTATCCCTGCCGCCAAGTGCCTCTAAATAATTAGCAGCCAAGTCAGTAAAGGTACCAGTGATTCCCACTTTAGCTCCTGCTGCCCCTTGCTTACTATTCTTATAATCCTCTTTTCGGATTAATTTTGTTTCTTCATGATCCGCTTCACGTCCAGGTGTTGCATAATTGAATTTGACGATTAAGAATTTAAATACCGCAAAGTAGATCACAACAAAGATTAAACCGATTACAATTTGGGTTAAATAGGTTTGCCAATGGTTTTGGAATAGTGGCAGCCAGTTTTGTGTTACCCAGTCAATCAAACCACTGTTAAAGTTTCCTGAAACACCCATTACATACATTAGAGTATTCATCGTTGCCGAAATGAGAGCATAAATCACAAACAAGATGGGAGCAACGAATAGGAATGTAAACTCAAAAGGCTCGGTAGTTCCGGTTAAAATAGCAGTAAGAACAACCGGGATTAAGATACTTAACACTCGTTTTTTCTTTTCAGGCTTAGCAGTCAGATAGAAGGCTGCCGCAATTCCGATTGGGGCAAACACTTTCTCTGTACCAAACATCATAAAGGCACCTTCAGGGAATAATTCCTTAAGCGGCTTCGTTGATGCAGCAAATTCGCTGAGATGGGTTAACCAGTACTTCACAAGGCCTTCATCCACTGCTGCTGGTCCATATAGGAAAGGCATCCAAATAAAATGATGCAAACCAGTTGGAATTAAGAGTCTATTCAAGAAGTTATAGACAAAAATACCGACGGTTCCGGAAGAAACCATAAAGCCTTGTAAGCTGGCAATTCCATTTTGTACTCCTGGCCATACAAAGCAAGTGACTAGAGCGAGAGGAAGCATAATCAAAAATCCCATTAGTCCTACTAAAGTAGAACCTTGGAAAACACCAAGCCAATCAGGCAATTTTTTATCAAAGAATTTATTATGTATCCAAACAGATACCGCTGCAATCGCAATAGCGCCTAGAATATTGGTGTCTAACGTCTTAATACCTGCAATCATGTCTAGGCCCGTTCCGTAGCCGCCACCGGAAATATCTACGGAATAATCGACACCAAAGGTTGGACCCCAGAATTGGAGGATACTGCCGACAAAATAATTGAAGGTTAGATATATTAATAGAGATTCGATTGCTGCACGTGCAGGTGCATTTTTAGCCAATCCAATTGGTAGTGCAACAACAAAGATTAATTCCATTTGGTTAAAAATCGTCCAGCCGCCATTTTGTACGGTCATCCAAAACTTATACCAAAAGGCATCCGGATCAGCCAGTCCACCTACAATCGCTGGATTGGTTAACATAATCGTAATGGCAATAATAAGACCAGAAAATGTAAAGAATAAAACCGGAGTAAACATAGCACCGCCAAAGCGCTGCATAACCTGCATCATTTTATCTTTCATAAAAAAAAACACCTCACTTTTTATAGTACAACTAAAAAATTATTTTAGAAAAGTACTTTTTGCTAAATTCCAGCAAATCACTTCCTTCCCTCCAATTGAGGTAACGCTTACACAATAAAATTAACCTCTTCGAGTACATTTCACAATACAGTTTGCCAACTCTGGGAAATTAACCAAAAGTAGTAATGGGTATCAGGAAGTGAGAATTTTCCCAACGAGGTAAAATGCATGAGGACGGTATTTATAGGAGCTTGCTGGAGTGAATTTCAGATATTTACTAGGATGGGTTCTTTGTCTTTCCCAAGCGATAATTGGGGTGGAAAACTCTACGATAAACAATTGAACTGACCTAAAAAACAGATAAACAACATTTTCAACATAAAAAATATGTAAATTCTATATTTTCGACATTTTTCAACAAACACCTACTAAAGTCCTGTGATATGATGACACAGATCAAATTCGCCCATCGAATTTGCGTCCGGATTACCTAAGCTCGCTCGGGTAAACTACCTTTAAAAAATCCGAGACATCCGCAGGAGGCTTAACTTCATTCAGCCGGGGTTTGTACCCCCGCTGAATCGAAGGACCATTTGCCTTCATCCCCCACTTGTAGAAGTGGAGGACTTCTGCTGAATGAAGGTAAAACTAATTTAGGAGGTAAGAATTATGTCTTTATATGGATTTATTGTGTTAATCCATGTTCTCGGTGCGATATGTGGCATTGGCGCATCCTTCGCATCACCCTTTCTATTAAACAGGGCTAAAACAGCCAAGCAAGCAGAGTTTGCTCTTCATGTAAATCATTCCATTGATAAGGTAGTCGTCATAGGGACTTTTACCCTACTTATTTCAGGTTTAATGATGGGAGCATTAAATACTAGTTTATTTACGCAGGGCTGGTATATCGCGTCACTCATTCTATTCGTGACTATTTTGCCCGTTGCCGGCTTTATCGTTCCTAAAAAAGTGGCTCAACAGGTGGAAATTCTTAAAAATCATCAGGGTCATGAGCTTCCTGATTCTTATCTAAATGTCAAAAAACAAGCAGCTCCGTTCAATCGCTATACATATATAGCAACAGTCATTATCATTATTTTCATGGTAACAAAGCCGTTCTAATAGGAATTAATCCCAATGCCTTCAAGCGGCAGAAAAAAAGAAAGCACGATGAGAGAGTTCACTTTCTCAAAGTGCTTTTCTTACTTATCGGGTAATTCCAGGGCTGGAAGCTGACTTAAATAATAGTCGACAATCTCGGGAAAATCTTCTATCTCTTTTTTCCCCTTCTCGCTGAGAACATAAATGCCTCGCTGTACTCTATCAAACCAGCCATAATAATTTTTCGTGAGGATGGAGGAGGTTTTTTCACCCGTCCCCTTTTCCCGTAATGCTTTTGGCGACAAAGCCCCTAAATGATTCAGGTAGCAGGCAATTTGAATACAATTCTCTTTATAGGCCGTCATAATTTTCGTTCGACTGCTGCCACCGATATTATAATCCGCACTTCGACCTGCCATCTCCTTCATTAAGGCCTCCCGCTTACGCTTGTTTTGCCTCTTGCTTTGGCGGCTAAGTGGGGCCGGATGAAACAAAACCTCTGCTTTGGTTCCTTTGCCCTGAAAGGAGACGAGGATGAGCCCCAGCTCCAACCGCTTGACTAAATGGCATTTATCTCGCCATTGCTTCGAGTTCAAGCGTCCCTTTGGCCTCGGAATCGCGATGTATACCTGATTGGTTAACTTTTGCCGCTTGGCTGCCTGGATAAGCAAATCAACGCTAAGCGTCAGCTTTAATTCAACAATCACCAACTCGTCATCCTTAACCGCGGCGATGTCACAATCGTTGACTTCCCCATAAACCTCATATTCCTCACGAACAAAATACCGTTGAATCGGTTTATATAAATCTACCTCTTGTAGTTTTCTTTTTTCACTCAAATGACCCTCACCACTTTATGACCAGTTTCCTCGAATACTGATATTACTTGCCTATCTATTATACGTTTAACACAGGTAATTTTTTATAGAAAAATGACGAATTCTATTAAAATGATTTATTCCAGATAAACCGACAACTATTTGAAATGGCCTAGTCTATAATGGCAACTACCGATGAAGGACAAAGATTTATCACTTGAAAGGGGGGAGCTGATGGCAAAACAGACTTGAGATTTCTTCATTTTTTCCCTTACGGATATCATTGAATAAGCATGTCATCCTTTATACACAGCAGCAGAAGAACCCGTTTACTCCACTAAGTCATTTCTCCATTCACTCTACTTACTATACATTGGAACCTTTCATACAGCAGCATTTTTATGAGTCCTTTTCCTAAAACCAATTTTTACAGGAATGGAGGAAATGAAAATGATCCTGGTCATGTTGATGCTAAGCTATCTCAGCACATACTTCCTGGTTTCGTTTACTATAGGTTGGTTGATTACATTGTTTCAGAATCAGTTTTTTAAATAAGGATGTGAAGTAAAGAAATTTCATCGAAGAGCCAGCATTCACAATCCTTTCTTACTTGTATCCAAGGAAAAGAGGGTTCGAAATATGGGAGACTTACTTCGGCATGCGGTTCAATCACAAAGACAAAGGTTAATTCATCTGTTAACGGAATCAGGTGTATATTACAAAAGCAAAAAACACCTTGATGATTGGACCTTGAGTGACCTTGAAAAAGAGTACCGATATTTAAAGGATAATGGACTTCTTTCCAATCGTAATGCGCGAAATCGTGATAGTGAAACCTAACCAAATCAAAACCACCCTGTCTTCACGGCGCGGGTGGTTTTCTTATTATTAAAAAGGGATGTTTCTGCCTCTTCCTGTAATGGACTGCGTAACATCTGAGCCAAATCACAGATCCTCTCTTGTTCATATCAGGATGCCTCGGGAGGTCGTTTTCTTTTCTTAGTCATCTTTTTTCTGATAATAGCAATCAAAAAAAGGAACGGTATGTAGCAAAAAAGCAGGATTAATCCGCTATACCCTATGTATTTTTCCATTACGCTGGAATAATGGATTTCGACTAATTGGCTGTTGACATAGTGAAAAATGAGAAGGAATCCCACTAATATATAGGTCGGTTTTAATTTCGGGATTGTTGCTTTCATACATCTAACAGCCGACCAGAGATAAGTACAGATAACAGGCATAACGACTAACAGCCAAGTGAATATAAAAATAAATTCAAACCGCTCTAAGAATGGCAAGCGGATAATTTTAATCATGGTTAAAGTAGGCCAGGTTAAATGTTGCAGCTTTCCTTGCGAAAAAAACAAAAAAGTAATAATGGTAATAATTGTATATAGTGACGTTGTATAGAGTAACCCTAAATGACCCCTCTTTTGAGCCTTTTCTTTATTTTTAATAAAAGGGAAAAAAACAAGCACGGTTTCAAATCCGAAATACATGGGGGCGATTTCCTTAGCAGAGATGAAATAGTCCTTCGCTCGATGCTCGAAGGGTGGAGAGAGATAGGAAACCTCTGCAAAGCCAAGCAGATAGAGTAAGGATAGCAACAGAAAAGTAGGAATCACAACGCCCCAGAAAGCGATACTTGTGATCACCCTAATTCCTCCTACCACAATATAATAAACCAAAAGGGATAAAAGCAAGGAGAATTCCCAGCTGGCGATGCCATCGAACACCCAAATCTGAAGAATATCGATATAGGTACGTATGGCAAATAGACTAACGATGGCCAAATAGCATGCTAGGATGATATTTAATGCACCACCAAAGATGTTTCCAAACACATCCCTGTGGAAAGAGAGGATATCCCCCGAGCTTGAAACTTTCATAATCAAAAGCATCATCAAAAAGACAACATGCAAAACGAGTCCAAAGGCTAAGACAGAGAGCCAGGCATCATGACCTGCCCCCCTAATGACATTGGATTGGAAGTTGAGAACACTCACCCCTGTTTGTGCCGAATGCATAAGAAAGAAGAGAAAGTAAGGAGAAACCATTTTATTTTCTTTCACCATTGAGGTCATCGTCATCCATCCTCATTAGCTAGTCTTCGAGACCAGTATGTATGATTTGTAAATTAATGTTAACGTTAATTGGCATCTCAGGATACTGCTGATAAAATGCTTCTTCCTTCCATGTTCGATCCTGTGACCGTACAATATTGCCAAGTCCAAGGGGATCTACTTCATTTTCTTTAAAAAGTGCTAATAAGTCCCTAATCTCCTTTTCTAGCTTCTCTACTATCATATTCTTCATTTCCCTTACATCTTTGTCTTTTTCAAGATTATATCGATTCGGATATTGCATCAGTGTCCACTCTAGCCGTAAACGAAGATTTAATTGCTTCTTCTTCTGGTTCCAATCCCAATGACTTTTACTTCGGAATGCTCGAACCGTTATTATTTCCTTCGAGTTCTTCTGATCGAGGTCCATTTTCAAGGTTGCTTCACTACGGTAATCCTTAAGAATCGAAAATAAGATGGACTGCTCTGGATTTAAGCGGAGCTTTAATTGATCATCCTTAAAGATCCCAAGACCCTCAATCTTCAACTTTTCATTTTCGTCTATCGCCAGCATCGGAACATAGGGATCCATACCTGCTCCGTAAAAGTGATTGAGGAAATAATGAAGGTTCATGTTTGGCAGGTTCTGCCCTTGCATATTATGCTCTAGCTGTTCAGCTAAGGTCAGTGATTTTTCCTTTTTAAAAGCATTCAGCGTTTCTTTCGCCGTATGCGTAGAGGCAACGATTTGAATATTGGTCCCAAGCTGTGGCGTAATCACAAAGCGATCGACCATATTCCTAATGCCTGCTTTAGCATAGCGATTCCCAATTATTAACACTCTAATTTTAGCTATTTCAATGGGAGTATTTGAATACGCCTCCATTTTTGGCACAATAAGTGCGCTCGTTTCCCCTTGTTCAGATAAATATTGAATTTGGTCACTTGCCTTGCTCTTCGTATATTCAGGGGATAACACCGTACCGATTAATTCCCCATTATCGGATTGGTCGAACCCAAATAAATGGACGATACTAATTTTGTCGATAATCCTCGTCCTATTACAACCTAAAAGACTCACAAGACACACCATTAATAAAAGAAACCTGTAATGCTTTCGCGATTTTTTCATAAGTTACTCAGCCTTTATGTCATCATTATTCATTCAGTATTCAGACCTTCCTCGGGGTCTTGATCAGAATCAGGTGAATATCTTTTTAAGCTTAAAGGCCTTAAATACCAAGGGCGATTATTGTACTTAAGATAATCAGGCCTGATAAAGGAAGTGGCAACCCCGCCTTTTCGATAAGGATAAATCGGAACTAAATAGGGAACACCGAGTGATTTTAGACGTGATAAATGGGCGATTAAAAAAATTAAGCCAACATAAATACCTAAGCCGCCCCAAATGCTTGCAAGCAGGATAAAAGGGTATCGTAATAAACGGACGGCATTTGACATTTTATAAATAGGGGTTGTAAAAGAAGACAATGCGGCAAGGGCAACAAAAATCAATAAAATATTACTGGTTAATGCTGCTTCAACCGTTGCTTGACCTATGACAATCCCGCCGACAATACCGAGCGTTTGGCCAATTTTTGTTGGCAGCCGTGCCCCCGCTTCCCTCAATAGGTCGATGGTAATCTCCAGGAATAAAACCTCTAATACAGGCGGAAAAGGGACATTCGCCCGCGAATGAATAATGGGACCTAACAAATCCTTCGGTACAACCTCATAATGAAATGTTAAAATCGCAACATAAAAGGCGGTGGCAAAAATCGAAAACAGCATCCCAAATACTCGGATTAATTTAAAAAACGACGCAATCATCGACGGAAGGTAAAAATCCTCCGGGTTTGAGAAAAAATCCATCAATGTGACCGGTCCAATAACTGCGTAGGAGGATTTATCACTTATAAGAACCACCTGCCCCTCTACAATGGCCCCTACTGCTCTGTCGACACGCTCTGTTGTGATATATAAGGGAAAGGGGGTCGAACTATGGTCCGAAATCATTTGTTCAAGCAGTGTATTATCAAAGGTGATATCCACATCAAGCTCTGTGAGCCGCTGTTTAATCGTGTTGACATATTCAGGATTGGTGACACCCTCTAGATAGGCCAAAGCCACCTTTATCCTCGACCTTGAACCAACCATTAGCTCTTCAAAAATAAGGTCGGTTGTGTGTAGATGGTCTCTTATTAAATGAAGATTGGTGACGATATCCTCAATAAAACCAACCTTTGGTCCAATGACACTAAACTCATTTTGCGTATCATTTGTTTCACGCTGCCCCAACCTGGAATTACTCACATTTATGAGAGCATATTCCTTCATGCTGTCTTTAAAATAAATGGCAATCATTCCATCATGAAGCGCGTGTCCAACCATAACCGGGTCAGTGATGATTTTGATATCCTCTATAGGAACAATCGCCATTAGGTCAGAAAGCTCTTTTATTTGCGAGGCCTTTTCCTTGAGTGATGGTAAAACAGATTGCTGTAGGATATCTGGATTAATCAAGGTTTGATAAAAACTAATCCGGATCGAAGACTCCTTTGCCAATGGTGAAATCGTGACAAAGTCACTGGACTTATTCGCCTTTTCAAATACTTCATCCTTTGTTATTTCCTCTGTCTCAACACTTCTTTCGGATGTTTGTCTCTGTCCTCTTTTCTTCCTAAACATTGCTCCACCCAATCCTACATAAAAAATACTATGGTATCTGTAGTATTTATCAACAAGATTGGAAATATGTTCAACCTAAGTGAAAAATGTAGAAAAACAGGTAAGGCTGGATTGGAAGCATGGGGGATGTTTTTTTTAAAAGTGGAAAAATAGTCTGAATAATGGATATGGGGGCGACTGCCGAAAAATGGTGATTATAACTTGTTAGGCGGAGAAATTCCGTTTAATGGCTCGAAATGAGACAAAAATCAAATTCGCCCGTCGAATTTGCGTCCGGATTACCTGAGCTCGCTCGGGTAATCTACCTTAAAACAATCGCAAGTCTCGCCGGAGGCTTAACTTCATTCATCCGGGGTTTGATCCCCACTAAATCGAAGGACCATTGCATACATCCCCCACTTGTAGAAGTGGAGACTGCTATACCTGTCGCAAGCTTTTGGTACAAAAAACATTTGCTGAATGAAGTTTAAAAAATTGGCCACAAAAGGAGAGCAAACATAATGCCTGCTCTCCCATCAATAATATCCCTGTGAAACATTGAATATCTATTGTGAAACAAGATTTTTCGGGCGGTGCCTGTCACCCAATATGACTTCGATGAATTTTTCAATTGTTGATGTCATATGGGTGTCGGCTCTTCTGATAAAGACGGTTTTGATTTTGCTGTATTCTTCTGGAAGTGTGTGGCATTGGATGTGGCCGCTTTGTTCTAGATGGGTGACGGCTAACCTTGGTACAAAGGTAATACCAAGTCCCATTGTTACACTTTGTAGGATGGTTTCTAATGTACCGAATTCCATTATTCTTTTGGGTGTGATGTTTTGGTCTTTATACCATGCTTTAAGACGCGCCCTATATCCACAGCCCTCGCTAAAACATAAAACAGGCTGCTCCTTTACCTCTTCCATTGTGGAGATGTGCCTATCGCAGATTAAAACAAGCTCCTCTTGGAACACCTCATGGGATACAAGGTCGGGATGAAAGTCTGCTTCCGTCACAAACGCTCCGTCCAGCTTATGATATAAGACCTTCTCCTCTAATGTTTCTGTGACACCTGAAAAGAGGGATAAATCAACATTTTTATATTTCTTAATATAGGTAGATAATATTTTGGGTAAATGGCTGACCGTCTCTACTGTGCCAATCTCCAGCTTGCCAGATGGCTCCTCGTTACTTTGAACTACTTTTTTCATTTCGGCTGTTAACATTAATATTTTTTTACAATACGCCAGAAGCTTTTTTCCTTCAGGTGTTAAACTCATCCCGCGACGATGTCGGTTAAATAAAGGAGTATTCAGCTCGGTTTCGAGCTTCTGTATTCTCGAGGTAATGTTTGATTGCACGTAACTTAGCTCTTTTGCCGCTTCTGTGATTGTGCCCTTTTCCGCCACTACCTGAAAGATTTCTAAGTCCTTAAATTCCACAATCTTCCCATCCTTTTTAAATTTTCATTATTATCACTATATTATCAATAAAAATGATATTAATCATCATTATTGTTCATTTTACAAGATAGTAAAAAAGATAGAAGATAAATATGTCAATTTTGTGAAGGAGGTAGAGGTTTTGAAGAACAGTGTCTGGCTAGGAGCTATTTTATGCTTTATTGCTGCGGTGTCCTGGGGAGCCATGTTTCCTGTAGCACATGCTGCTTTCAAATATATAGATCCTTTCTATTTTACAATCATCCGCTATGGGTCAGTTACGGTTATTTTGGTTTTAATTCTGTTATGGAAAGAAGGAAAACAGGCTTTTCGATTGGAAGGAAAAGGTCTGCCCTTATGGTTTTTCGGCACAATGGCGTTTACCGTCTATAATTTATTCATCTTTTGGGGCGAGGATTTATTAGGCGAACCAGGCGTGATGGTTGCATCGATTATGGAATCACTCATGCCGATGATTTCCATCGTCATTGTATGGTTGTTTTTTAAAAAAAGACCTCATCTCTTCACATTAATGTGTGTAGTCGTTTCCTTTATCGGTGCTGTACTCGTGATTACAAAAGGGGATATTAAAGCATTTCTTAGTGCGACAGATCATATAATCCCATCGGTGCTCATATTTATTGCCGTGGTTGGCTGGGTGATTTACACAATGGGCGGCAGTGAGTTTAGCAGCTGGTCTGCTTTAAGATATTCAACGTTAAGCTGTTTGCTTGGTACGGTGACGGCGGCTGTCATTGTAGCGGTGGCAACATTGTTTGGCACTATTTCCGTCCCATCAGGAAGTGCCATCAAAGCAGTCGGTCCGCATCTATTATTTATGATTCTATTCCCTGGCGTCATTGCACTCGTAGGCTGGAACATCGGCGTAAGTATGTTATCGCCATTAAATGGACTGCTGTTTATTAACTTTGTTCCTGTCACAACACTTTCCATTTCAATTATTCAAGGCAATCAGATCACAATGTTTGATCTAATCGGGACGGTATTTATCATCGTTTCACTTCTTTCTAATAATATTTTTATCAGAATTCTGCAAAAGAGAGAAGCGAAGCTGCCTGTTCGAACAAACCTGCGTGAGCAGATCTCTTAACTAAGAAGGAGGGACCGGTTAGGTGTGTCCCTCCTTTTAGCCATATATCCGCCAAACATGGCCCGTGGAACATTTTTTGAAGCAAGATGCAATTATTAAAGCTGATTGATCAATATCGAAAATACCTTCACCCTACTTTATTTAAAAATAACCTGCACGAGCATGGTGTCACGAGAAGCTGTCTTTCCAAGTTATTTCCGGATGGGTATATGGAATCTAGATTCCGCCATACCGTCTCTTTCGTTGCCTGTATTCTTCTAAGGCCTGCAGAAATTCCTTCTCTGAGAAATCCGGCCATAGGACATCCGTAAACCAAAACTCAGTGTAGGCCAGCTGCCAGAGCAGGAAATTACTTAGGCGTTTTTCCCCGCCGGTACGTATGAGCAGGTCAGGCTCTGGCATCCCTGCCGTATAAAGATATTGTGAAACATGCTGTTCGTCCAGTTCCTCCAATGATAATTTCTCGTTGTTGATATCGGCATACATTTCCTTCATGGCCTTTATTAACTCGTGTCTACTTCCATAGTTGAGCGCAAAATTCAGCCTGAGGCCGTCATTATTCCTGGTACGGTCAATCGCAAATTGTACCGCTTCCCGTGTATGAGCTGGTAGATTTTCCATATCACCGATTGCCCCAATTCGCACGTTGTTTGAGATAAGCTCTGGCAGATAGAGGTGCAGAAACTCCTTCGGAAGTTTCAAAATAAAGTCTACCTCAGGTCTTGGACGTTTCCAGTTTTCCGTGGAAAACGTATAAAGTGTCAGAGCCTTCACATTTAGCTTGACTGCGGCCTTGACCACTTTCATCACAGTAGAAATCCCTTCCTTATGCCCCGCCACTCGTGGCAAGCCTCGCTTCTGTGCCCAGCGTCCATTTCCGTCCATAATAATGGCAATATGCTCCGGTGCTGCTTCTTCTGGAAACTGATAGGATTCTTTTGATTGTTTATGATTGAAAAAAGGAACTTTCATTGACATGGTCTTTCCCCCGAAATATGGTTATTCTCTCAGCCCTCTCACCCGTAGGACACAGGGAGAGACTCCTTTAGGGAGGCAGTGCTCTGCCTTTTATCCCATGAGCTGAGTGTTTTTTCCCGACTGCAATGTCAGGTTATGAGCATTACATTTCTTCGCCACTTTTATATTCTAAAATATCACCAGGCTGACATTCTAACGCCTTGCAAATTGCGTCTAAGGTGGATAAACGGATGGCTTTTGCCTTTCCATTTTTCAAAATGGAAAGATTGGCCATTGTGATTCCAACTCGCTCAGAAAGCTCTGTGACGCTCATTTTCCGTTTCGCTAACATCACATCTATATTGATTATTATCGCCATTTTCCCCACCTCAGACCGTTAGATCATTTTCAGATTTAATATCAATCGCTTCTTTTAAAAGCCGTTGCAGAACCGCAGCAAAGACTGCGATTACCATCGAAGCACCAACAATGACCATTCCCATTAAGACGAGCCCTGGCGCATCATCCCATTCCGCTATGATAAAGACCAATGGCAGAGCTGATACGTACAAGCAGCTGATGGTGATGGCACAGTGTTTGATTTTCTTGAGTGCTGCTACGGATAATTCGGAAAAAGCCTGGTTCTTGTCAATATAGTTTAACAGTCTAAATGCCTGATACAAGGCATAATAAAACGGAATCGCTGATACATACATGATAGCTAAAATGCCGAATACGACATATGCCAATACATCCCCATCTTTGGCATGCTCAATGGCTACGCTGGCTATCTGTGGCAGCAGGAAGATGCACAAAGCAAGAACAGGAATGCCAATGCAGATAACCGCTGTCTTTAAAAATAACGTTGACCCTCGTTTCATGAAAAAGCACCTCACTTGGTTATTTACGAATTGATAGTAGCACAGGATTTATCGTTTTACAATAAATTTTTATCCTTTTTAGTTAGTTATTTATTGCGGTACGAGTTGGGGGAATGGGATTGTATGGAGGGGTTGAGGGGGATGAGACTGTATTGCAGACTGAATGGTATTTTGCTTCTGACAGACCTTCAGTTTATGGACCTATTTTTGTCCGAGTTCCCCCTCCTTCTGACAAACTTTCGATTTAATAACTGAATTTTGTCTGAGTTCCCCCTCCCTATTGACTTCTTCATGCTATATTAGCTCAGCTCTGTCAGAACCAGCCTCTTTTTCCCAAAGCAGTACAGTCACGGGAATTCGATTGCAAAAGGATAGGAAATAATAGACAATAAATACGACTTATTGTGAAACACATATATGTATTTTGGTTTGGGAGTGGAAGGATGAAGGATATAACGATATTAATTGCTGATGATGAGGAGGAAATTGCGGATCTGATTGGCATTCATTTAGAAACTGAAGGCTATCAGGTGTTGAAAGCGGGTGATGGGCTGGAGGCGCTTCGTGTCGTTGAGACGGAGCCTGTTGATTTGCTGATTTTAGATATTATGATGCCGAAAATGGATGGTTATGAAGTAACCCGCCGGATACGCGAGCAGCATAATATGCCGATCATTTTTTTAAGTGCCAAGACCTCCGATTTCGATAAGGTACAGGGCCTGGTCATTGGGGCCGACGATTATATGACAAAGCCATTCGCCCCCATTGAGCTGGTTGCCCGTGTCAATGCGCAGCTCCGCCGATTTATTAAGCTCAACCAGCCGAAAATCGAAACAGCTCACAAAACAAGCATGGAATTTGGTGGTTTAACGATTTCACCTGAGCAACGGACCGTGGCGTTATATGGCCAAAGCATCGAGCTGACACCAAAGGAATTTGATATTTTGTATTTACTAGCGAGTCACCCTAAGAAGGTATTCAGTGTGGAAAATATATTTCAGCAGGTGTGGGGTGAAGCCTATTTTGAAGGTGGAAATACGGTCATGGTTCATATACGAACGCTAAGAAAAAAGCTTGAAGAAGACAAACGGAAGGATAAATGGATTAAGACTGTGTGGGGAGTAGGGTATAAATTCGATGGCTAAAAGGATACATAGTTTTCGTGCCAAGATGGTATTATTATTTGGTTTAAGCATGCTTCTTTCCGGAATCACAACATACATCGTTTTTAAAGGACTGCAGTTATATTACCATATGAAGGTCCGTTTTGGGGATCCACTTGCCCTAGTTCGTCACATTATGGGGCTATTTGGAGACTTTACTATCTTTTTTATCGTGTTTATTTTGCTATCATTCCTATATTTCTTTTTCCTAACAAAGCCCTATTCCACCTATTTCAAGGAAATTTCTAACGGGATTCACAACCTTGCTCGTGGGGACTTTCAGCACAAGGTCCAGATTCCATCCAATGATGAATTTAGAGCGATTGCTCAGGACATTAATCTGGCGGGTGAAAAATTGCAGGAGGCGATTCAGCGGGGTGATTTCTCCGAAAGCAGTAAGGATCAACTGGTCGTCAATTTAGCGCATGATTTACGGACGCCGCTTACCTCGGTGCTAGGCTATTTGGATTTGCTCCTCAAGGATGAAGACCTGTCGAAAGAGCAGACAAGACATTTTTTGCAAATTGCCTTTACGAAATCGCAGCGGTTAGAAGGGCTGATTGATGAATTATTCGAGATAACGCGGATGAACTACGGGATGCTTCCGGTAGAAAAAAGGTCGATTAATTTAACAGACCTGCTCCATCAATTAACGGAGGAGATGTATCCTGTGCTCGAGAAAAATCATTTGCTTGTCCGGATGAATTGCCTGCCCCAATTAACGATTCATGCTGACGGTGCTTTGCTGGCCCGTGTGTTTGAAAATCTACTGACGAATGCGATTCGTTACGGATATGATGGTCAATTTGTCGATATCAACGGCTTTATTGAAGAGAACGAGGTCGTGGTACAGGTGATCAATTATGGTGATTCGATTCCACCGGAAGAGCTTCCACAGCTTTTTGATATGTTCTATACCGGCGACAAAGCACGAACGCATCGTGAGGATAGCACAGGTCTTGGCTTGTTCATTGCCAAGAATATTGTCGAACAGCACGACGGAACCATTACCGCGAAAAGTAATGTCATTCAAACATCATTTGAGGTTCGTCTGCCAAAGCAAAATGATGAACCATAAGTACCGATTTTAAGAAAAATTTAAGAAATACCCTACTCTTTATTTAAATAGTTTTTCCTATTCTTTTAAGTATGGAAGCTGAAGGAGGAACTAATAAATGAAGAAGTGGGGCTTTTTACTAATCATATTGAGTTTTGGGTTGACCTTTTTATATACTGAGCCTTTTTTTGAACCGAAAATTGAAATACATGATGATACTGAAAATAAAATTGATAGAGGAACCTCTGAAAATATCGAAATCGAAAAGGATCAAATCTATCAAGGAAACCTGCTGTTAGTAAACCAGGACCATCCCGTTCATCAGGAGAGTATCCTATCAGATATCGTCAACCTTTATGAGCATCAGGAATTAACAAAAGGATATGGGCTGATGGAAAATGAAATGTACTTATCAGAGGAAATCGCACGGGAGTTTTCCAAGATGATTCTGGCAGCAAATAACGAAGGTGTGCAAAATTTCTGTATCACGAGCGGCTTTCGCGGCTTTGAAGCTCAAAGTGTGCTGTATCAAGAGATGGGCTCAGACTATGCCTTGCCAGCAGGATATAGCGAGCATAATCTTGGATTGGCGCTTGATGTAGGGTCAACGCAAATGAAGATGGCCGATGCACCGGAGGGTAAGTGGATAGAAGAAAACGCTTGGAAATACGGCTTCATTCTACGCTATCCAAAGGATAAAACCGATATAACAGGGATTCAATATGAACCATGGCATATCCGCTATGTCGGCCTCCCTCACAGCGCCATTATGCAGGAAAAAAACTTCGTGCTAGAAGAGTATTTAGAATACCTTAAGGAAAAAAAACAAATATCGGCCAATTTGAATGGGGAAAGCTATAAGATTACCTATTTTCCTGTTTCTGAAAACGCGCTGATTGAAGTACCGATGAATCATGTTTATGAGATTTCAGGAAACAATACTGATGGGGTGATTGTGACGGTTCATTCCTAATCGCTGCTCTATTTGACAGATGGTACCAGACCTTTCATTGAAAAAAGCTTATCAGGACGATGAGCTTTTTCTCCTTTTTAATTCTCTTAAATAACAGCATCGTTTCTTTCTTATACTATTCTGATGCCCCTATCTCACTCACCCCCCTCCATTTTTCCATAAAGTCTTTCTATTAAACTCGTCTAATCCATCATTTTTCTCACTTTAAACAAAAAAATTTTCAGTTAATTTTTCTCATTTAAACCCTCATGTGGCGCGTTTTTGAACACTTTGTGAACTTTTGAATAAGAAAACGCTTACATTTTTTCCTTGACGTTACGATACCCTCGTTTTATTATATTAATATAGAAAGACATTCATGAATTTTCCTAAGATTAATATCATTCAATTGATATTATCTTTCCTTCTTTAATACAAAGTAAAACAATATTCTTACCTAGATTTATCAACTAAGTCGAAAAATATTGGGGGAAACTTTTATGAAGAAAGTATTGCAAATGGCCAGTGCCTTCATCGGAATCATTATTGGAGCGGGTTTTGCTTCAGGACAAGAAATTTTACAATACTTTACTAGTTTTGGATTGCTAGGGACAATCGCAATCATAATTGCAACTGCCCTATTTGCCTATGTAGGTATGATTTTAACGCGATTAGGAAGTCGCATGAGGGCAAATAACCACAGTGATGTAATATATAAAATTAGTGGAAAATTTATTGGTAGAATTATAGACTACATTCTTGTAGCGGTATTAATCGGTGTAGGAGTTGTCATGATCGCAGGTGGGGGATCTACCCTTAATCAACAATTTGGATTACCGTTTTGGGTAGGGGCCTTATTGATGGTCGTTCTCTTAAGCCTTGCTGCAGTAAATGATGTAAGTCGAGTGGTAAATATTATTGGAAGTATTACACCATTTTTAATCATTTCAGTTGTCCTTGTAGCTATTTATACACTATTTACAATGGATGGTTCATTCTCACAGCTAAGTGCGATTGCAGCGGAACAGCCAAAGGCGTTGCCAAACTGGGCATTATCAGCGGTTAACTATGTGTCCTTTAATATCGCGGTTGGTGCATCAATGTCAATCGTAATGGGTGGAGATGAAAAAGATGAAAAGACAGCCGCTTTAGGTGGATTATTTGGTGGACTCGGGATTGGCGTACTGATTTTATTAAGTCACTATGCGATTCTAGCAAACATCGAACTGGTTGCAGGTGTTGATATGCCAATGCTAAAAATCGTTGATGAGCTTTCACCAATCTTAGGCTTTCTTTATTCCTTAATTCTATTTGGAATGGTGTTCAATACAGGACTAAGTATGTTCTACTCATTTGGTGCTCGATTTGCCCATACAGGGACAAAGAAGTTCAAAATGATAACAATCGGTTCCATCGTAGCTGGTTTTGGATTAAGCTTTGTTGGTTTCACAAGTCTTGTATCGATCTTCTATCCACTATTCGGTTACCTTGGTTTAGTCCTTTGTGCAGTGCTTATTGTAGCATCCTTTAGAATTAAAAAATATAAAGCGCTTTCAGCAGAACAAAAGGCCGCTTAATAAAATCAAATTAGCCCGTCGAATATGCGTCCGGATTACCTGAGCTCGCTCGGGTAAGCAACCTTTAAAAAATCGCAAGACTCGCCGGAGGCTGAATGAAGTTAAAACAAGGAGAATGGATTTCAATCCATTCTCCTTGTTTTTTTATATGAGACAATTCTCGCGCTTCACTCTGAATCGCATACACTGCTTCTTTTACAGACTAGTTAATTGATTTTCGCTGTCTGTACGGCTCCATTTCAGTAGAGGTGGATTTTTCACTGTGAGTGTTTTCTTTTTCTTCCAGTATTCCTGCTCTGAGCCGGTGGCTTCCGTGTCTGTTAACCGATCGATCAGCCATTTTTTCTCTTTTTCATGATAGACAAGAGCATAGGTTCTTATAGATTGATAGGATAAATCCTCATAGGTTGGGACATCTGCAATTTTTATTTTACGATTATAGGTCACTAAGGCTTTAACGTTTGCTGACCAATGTCCATCAAAATAATCGATCCTTAATTGATCGAGGTTGACGACTGCGCCTAAATACTGTGATTGAATTTCATCGATATACTCCGCATAAAAGGAAAAGGCAGAGTCGATTAATTCCTGGGTATACTCACCACCCTTGAAATCATCATTCACATTCGTAAAAACATTTGTATTGTAGGCAGAGGTTTCAAAGGCTGAAAGGTCTCTGTTCAAAATCTCCACTGCTTCGATAATCTCATTCGTAATTCCTTGATCACCTTTAGCGAGTCTTTCGGTATCGACAACATAGGTAATCAGGTCATTCCCCCAAGCATCCACCTGCTTCTTTTCAGTAAGTGTGCCAAGTGAATTATGAATTGTTACACTAACGTCATGGCTTCCTGGCAAAATCGGACCATATACATGCTCATCACTTATTTTCAATGGCTTCTTCACGGCTTTGATGCTGAGCTGGACTTGGTCGTTCTCATTTTGCCCCGATACTTTAATCGAGGTCGTTTTGACCTTCAATTTATAATCGGTTAGAATTCCCCATTTTTTACCGTCTCTGATGATACTAATTTGTTGGTTTTTTGAGGAATAATCCTTTGCCTCGATTTGTTCATACAGACCATCCTTGATTGCATGGTAGCTGTGGTCATTGGCTCTCAAATAGGCAACAAGTGCACCAAGCGTCCCCTTATTCACAACCGCTTCCTTTTGATCAGGAAGGATTAGGTCCGTAAGCCATTCAGGCTTGTTTTGCTCGACAGCTGCTTCAAATGCTTCTACCAGCTTATCCGGTCTGTTCAGGTGCTGAATGGTAAAAAACGCCACGACAATCAGGATGACTAAAATGGAAAGAGAAGCAGCTACTCTCAAGCTTTTTCCTGGCATGTGCACGTCCCCTTAATATTCCTCACCGGCAGCAAAGGTGTCGATTAATTGTTCCTTCCCATAATCATCTGATAAATCAACGGTCCATTTCCCGTCTTTTTCGACCATTAGGATTTCTAATTTCTCTCTGCTTTCCTTTGCTTCGATGGAGCTGATGATTGTATCAAGCTTTGAAAGCGCGTACTCCTGGCCGCCTTCATAATCACCTGTATTTTGATAGTATTCTTCATCGTATTCATTCACATAATCATATAAATCCACTAATGGAACCGTAGAGTATTCTACTAAAACAGCCGCTTTTCCCTCTGCATTTCCAACTGTTACGGCATTAATTTTAGCCTTTTCCGCTAAGGCTGTTTTATAATTGATATATTGCTTGTCAATTTCCTCATCTGACACGGTTACATCAATGAACCCATCCTGAATAGCCTCTTTAAATGCCTTTTTAGCCTCTTCCTGAAGAGCGGCTTTATCGGCGGTTACATATTTTTCATAATCAGCGTTTTCCTTGTCCATGTAGATGGTTTCAATATAAGCGGTTAACGCCTTTCCTGGATCATTGAGCTTGTCAAAGCTTGCTGCATATTTTTTCGTATCAAGTTCAATTTTGATTTCCTTTGCTTCATCCTCTGAACCTTTGACAAATGGCTTGATACCAAGCTCATACTTTTTATCCTTTTCTACATTGACGATCACGGTGAAGTCCTTCACCTTGTCCGCACCAATATCCCCATTTTGGTAGTAGTCGATATCAAGGTCCGAAAAGTATACGTCAGTTTCAGGAGATAATTGCTTTTCTCCATCGTACATCCTGATGTCATCATAGGATGAAATGGAAATCTCTGAATCGGATTTATTTTTAATTTTTAACTGAACTGCTAGTAGACCTTTCTTTGTTTCCTTATCTTCAGAAACACCATCGTCCTTACCGGCTAAAATGTATGAAGCGTCTTTAATCGACACATCCATGATATTGCTGCTTCCGCCACCTGTTTTTTCACTAGTGGATGAACAAGCTGCTAATGCCATCATTAAGGCAATAAATAGAGTAAAAACACCTAGCTTTCTCACAATCATACTACCCCTTTGCATAATTTTTTTGATACATGCTTCTAATCAAATCCGCCCGTCGAATATGCGTCCGGATTACCTGAGCTCGCTCGGGTAAACTACCTTAAAAAATCGCAAGACTCGCCGGAGGCTTATCTTCATTCAGCCGGGGTTTGTACCCCCACTGAATCGAAGGACCATTTGCATTCATCCCCCACTTATAGAAGTGGAGGACTTCTGTACCTGTCGCAAGCTTTCGGTACAAAAAGCATTTGCTGAATGAAGTTAAACTTGAACGAAATGAATCTATTGGTAGTGCCTATTTCCCCATCACTCAACAAAAATATACATCTATCAACATATTTCTACTTGTTTATCATAGATAAATGGAAAAATGTGGTCAATATGTAATAAGTATGGGGGTTGTTATGTATTTCCCTGTTCTGGGGTATTAGTTAAAAGGAATGGGAGTACTAGAAATAGCTTAAGGATAAATCGTATAAAGTGGATTTGGGTCATGATTCCTTCTCTTTTAGTAGAAAATTTACTAAGATTAGGGGAAGAAATAGCCCTTCTTTTATTCGCTGCTAGAAACCCAGATTAATAGGGATAAAGGACTAATTACTGTCTATTGAAGCACGGGAAATAATACTGCTTGTGAGAGATTAGAAGTTTCATTATTTGAAACGATTGCATGTTTTGACAGGATTTCCAATATAAAAACGTTGTCATTATTTTTGGGTCTATACTGACAGACTCTACGAAAATAGCTTTTGCTTTGTCAGAGCTGACTTTCCCTATTCTTCAAACGCAACAAATGAATTGGCACGAATTTGTCACACAGAGAGCTGTTTCTTCATAGTAAGTCTAGGACTACCATTTTATAATGAGACTAAAAGATAATTCCAATAAGTGTCAGCTAAATGATTAGTTTTTTACTAGCTTTTCCGAAAAAAATACTTAAGGCGGCGATTTAGTTTGGAAGAATACCTTCCAGGAAATTACATCTCAAGAGAAGTCAAACAAATCATCAACGAGGTTGGGGATGAAATCGAATGTGAGATTATCCGCTACAAAAACCGCTACGCAGTCACCGTCACCATTTGCCAGGACGAACCGCCTTTTTTAGATTGCATCGGATTTGGTGAGGACCCCCGCAGGAAAAAGAAAGCTCTGAAAAAGGCACTAAAGCACCTTTATATACAGGCGTACGGCAAATGACAGGTACCTCTTGACTCAGTAGCGAAACATTGGAACCACACCCCGTGCTTTTTCAGTTATATTTACTCGTGAAACAATCTGTGAAACAAGATTATTCGGGTGGTGACAGGCACCCTCTTGACTCAACATAAACAATAATATAATATGTTTATATTAATTCAAACAAATATTAATTATGTTTGTTAAATGAAACTGGATGTGATGATACAAATGAAATTATCTGATCTTTTTTGGAGTGCTTCTTTGGAGGAGCTGAAAAGTGGGTATAGCCAGGATAGTCATGCTTTTACTTGCCTTTTGTGTGCGGAGAGAATAGAAAAGGGGCTTGTGTATCCATATGAAAATCGTTTTTATGAAGCTGAGCGGTATATGCGAATTCATATTGAAAGAACCCACCAATCTGTCTTTGATTATTTATTAAGTATGGACAAAAAACTGACGGGTCTTACCGATCATCAAAAGAATTTGTTAACTCTTTTTTACCAAGGAAAAAGTGACAAGGAAATACAAAAAGAGCTGGAAATTGGCAGTGCCTCTACAATTCGTCATCATCGTTTTGCTTTGAAAGAAAAGGAGCGCCAGGCGAAGACTTTTTTAGCGATGATGGAATTATTAAAGGAAAAAGATGAGCATGCACCAGCCTTTGTCCCCGTGCATCAAACCGCGACAATGGTTGATGACCGCTATAACATTACACATGAGGAACAGGAGCAAGCATTGAATAAGTACTTCTCCGAAGGTCGGTTGACGAAGTATCCGCAAAAGGAAAAACAGCGACTGATTGTCCTTAGGGAGATTGCGAATCATTTAAAGCATGACTACGAATATAGTGAACAAGAATTAAATGGCCTATTAAAAGGCTATTATGAGGATTATGTATTAATTAGAAGATATTTAGTTGATTATGGATTTTTAGACCGTAAACCGGATGGAACCAGTTATTGGTTGAAAAAGTAATTACAAAATAGTAGGTGAAAAATGATGGACCGCAAAAAAGCATTAAAACAACAATTTAAGGAAACAGCCGTTACTGCAGGAGTCTACCAGATAAAGAATACAATCAACCAGAAAATATTAGTCGGTAGTACGAAAAACGTAAAAATGCTAAACGGAATCCAATTCATGCTGGAAACCAATTCCTATACCACGAATAAAGAATTGCAAAAGGAATGGAACGAGTATGGTAAGGATGCCTTTGAAATAGAGATCCTCGAAACCTTGAAAAAGAAGGATGAGCCTTATTTTAACGAAAGAGAGGCCTTAGCCGAGCTGGAGGAGCAATGGTTGGAGAAGCTGAAGCCTTATGGGGAACGAGGGTATAACCAGAAATAGAAGTTTCGGTTGTTTATTGCATAATTGATTATGGCTATGATTAATTATGCTTTCATGCTTTCTGTCGATCACAGCCATGATCACCCCAGCAGTGGGAATGCAAATGGAAATCTATCAAGCTGCTATGGAAGATTTATTGACCTAACGATCGATATAAAAATAAAAGAGCAGTTATTTGCTGCTCTTTTATTTTCTATATCGGCAATGTTCATTTTCAATCAAAAAGATCTCTAAGCTAAAAATACCTCATCGTTTACTTTTTTCTATGTAAAGCTTCACGCCTCCAACAAACAGAAGACAAATTATTGTGATGAAAAAACAAATAACAGTGATAATGGATACATTCAAAAAGATTTCCTCCTTTATCGTGATGAACCACTACTTTGTACTTCTAAGACTACCTGTTTCTTTCACTACCCGCTCAAATGAAGTTATTATCCATTATACATAATTTTCCTAAACAGAACCATTATCAGGGAATGAATTGACAATTAGCTTGAATATAAATTAATATTTGGTTGGTTGACCAACTAATATGGAGTGATGGTATGAGTGCTGAGGATAAACGGCAAAAATTAATAGATGCAGCGTATAAGGTGTTCAGTAGGAATGGCTTTAACAACTCTTCGATAAAGGATGTGGCCAAGGAAGCTGGCATTACTCCAGGTCTTGTTCACTATTATTTTAAAAGTAAGGAAGAATTATTACTTTCTATACAGGGACATATTCAAAATCAATACCATCGTCAATATGATAGCCAAGATGAAACGACAACTAGTCCCATCGATGTTCTGCTTGAAATAAAATCAAGAGTGGAAAAGGATCCGGATTGGTATCGCTGGCGCTATGAGCTTTAT
Organism: Bacillus tuaregi; assembly: GCF_900104575.1. Lineage (NCBI taxonomy): Bacteria > Bacillati > Bacillota > Bacilli > Caryophanales > Bacillaceae > Bacillus > Bacillus tuaregi. The sequence goes on along the minus strand of NZ_LT629730.1, from coordinate 198,357 downwards.
TCGCTAGGAGTAAAGAATGATTCTATTAAGCAAGAGGTTGCAGCCATTTTACAAACTGGAAGAGAAAGTATCTCGAATCCAATTCAAGGCCTGGTTGGGAATGGAGAAAAGGCTGATGCGCTTGCAAGCATTTTATTGGCCTGCTTTGATGGACTGGCCTTGCAAAAAATGATTGATGATAACTATAACCATGAGCAAACGTATAGTCTATTAATTGATTTGTTACAGGTTTATTTTAAGGGCTCTGTTCATGACAAATAATAATCTGTGACTGTAACCGGGATTCAGCTTTTAAAGATAAGAAGTCTATAACATTCAAAGGAGATAAAATGAAAAAATTATTCGTTACCATTGGAGTTATCCTCCTTCTGTTCAGCCCATTTTCTGTTAGTGCTGAACAGGATGAGCGGATCCCCCTGATTAAGGAATATGTTGAGGAAGCCCTAGAGATCCACCAAATCCCTGGTGCCTCATTGGCGATTGTCGAAAACGGGGAAACCATTTATCAGGAGCAGTGGGGAAAAATCAGTGATGGTTCGGCGGTGAAGGCTGACACCTCGATGCTGATCGGCTCCATGAGCAAGCCTATTACTGCTTTGGCCGTCATGCTGTTAGTCGAAGACGGGAAAATTAAGCTGGATGAACCGATACAGACCTATCTCCCATCGTTTAAGTATCAAGCGGACAGCTCAACACCGATTACCGTATGGCATCTAGTAGAGCAAACAAGCGGGATTCGTCAATCGGATGGACTTAAGGTGACCGACGAGGAGCGGGAGAGCAAGGGCGCGATGATAGAGGCAGTCGGGGAGCTGAGCGGTGTAACGTTATCGCGTGAGCCTGGGGAGCATTATGAATATAACTCGGCAAACTATTTACTCCTAGGTGCCATTATTGAAAAAGTGTCGCAGCAAACCTTTTCAGCGTTTGTGGAGCAGCGCATTTTTACACCACTTGGGATGATACATGCTGCAGCCGACTATGAAACCTCCGTGGAAAATGGATTTGTTCCCGGCTTCGAGTCATGGTTTGGCAAACCCAAAAGTAGTGATGGTTTCTATGACCATGCCGGAGCACCCTACGGCTATATGACTTCAAGCGCGAGCGATTTGGCGAAGCTTTTAACCTTCATGCTTGAAGGCGGCGACTTACTTTCAGAAGCAAGTCTCGATTTAATAAAAGCATTGCCTGGGGACGGGAAAACCTACGGATATGGCTGGCATTTTTCAAAAGAAGAGCATTTTCCCTTCCATGGCGGCGCTACACCACATTTTCGTGGGGAAATGTTCTTTATACCGGAGAAGGATTATGGGGCCGTGCTTTTAACGAATAAATATCATTTTACAGAGGATGCCCAGGTTTCGCAGGTGATGAAGGGAATCCGCTCGATTATGGATGGTTCAGCGCCCACTCCCTTAACAGTGCAGAGTCCTGCTATCCAATGGAGCATAGTACTTGTGCTAGTCCTTCTTGCTCTTCTAACCCTGTTCCAATTTTTCAGGCTAAAACGGAAAAAGGAGCTAAACCAAAAGAGATGGTTTATAACAGGAAGCATCGTCCTACTTCTTTCGCTTGGGTTTATCCCAGTGTTTAGTTCTATCATGAGGACCCCTTGGAAGAGCGTCAAACTCTTTGCACCAGATATTGCCCTTCTCATCGATTGTCTAATTGTTATTTTGGCTTTAAATGGAGCAATGACTTTAGTTATTACTTGGAGGAAAGGTGTACGTGAGCGGGTTTAATGGTTTAGGGCGAACGCTGAATGGGCGGTACTGGCACCTGTACTATTTTATCAACTTCCTAATAAATGAATAAGCTGGTAAGGGTATTTCCCAAAAACTTTACCACCCCATAAGTAAAATTACTCTTTAAACCACTAAGGAGGAAAAGGATGGAGATTATCGAGTTACCCATTGAGTTTGAGTTCAATGGCGAAAAAAATGTTATTTATCCAAGCTTAATTAGAATGGAGAATGAACTAACCCTGGTCGATACAGGATATGCGAATTTCCTCCCTTTAATCGAAAAGGAAATTTTAAAGAATGGCTATGTCATGAAGCAACTTAAAAATATCATCATTACTCATTATGATGATGATCATATAGGTTCCTTGTATGATTTCAAGGAAAACTATCCTTGGACTCAAGTGATAGCGAGCGAGACAGAAGCAAAGTATATTAGTGGTGAAGCCAAGTCAGAAAGATTGGTTCAAGCTGAAGAAATGCAAGAGGACTTGCCAAAGGAAGAACAGGAATTTGGCAAATGGTTTATACAGCAGCTTAAGAATCTGAAGCCTGTTGCCATTGATGAAAAGGTTCAGGATGGAGATATGATTTTAAATAATCAATGCCAAGTAATCGCCACACCAGGGCATACCTCTGGGCATATTTCATTATTTTTTCCTAACCTAGAAAGTGTCATCACAGGCGATGCGGCTGTTCTTGAAAACCATGGACTAGCGATTGCCAACCCGCACTTTTGTTTAAATCTTGAAAAAGCAGAACAGTCCTTGAATAGGATTAAACAACTCAATGCTAAAAACTACTATTGTTATCATGGCGGTAAGATAACTAGATAGAAGCACTGCGACGGTACTGATGTTGCAGGTTTATTATAGAAAAGCAAGGCCATGACATAATCACAATCGCCCTATTCCGCTTTGCCAAGCTTAATGGGGCGCCAATAAGATTGGACGACTGACTGGTGATATAATCATCGAGGAATATCCGATTCAAACCGAAAACGCTGAACCACATGGGATTACTTTCGATGGCAAAGCAGTTTGGTTTGCATTGGAATGCAACGGGATTGGAAAGTTCATTTTAGCAAAGGAATAGGGGGATTGATTATATGCATTCTAGCAGCACTTTTGGGCCTAATCCGAATGACGCGTTTCCGATAAAAGGGAATCGAAACCTTCAATTCATCAAGCCAACGATAACAAGGCCAAATATAATCGTCGGAGACTATTCCTATTACGATAGTATGCAAGGAGAAGCCTTCGAGGATCAGGTTCTCTATCATTACGAAATCTTGGGGGACCGCTTGGTGATTGGGAGGTTTTGCTCGATTGGTCCTGGTACCACCTTTATTATGAATGGAGCCAATCATCGGATGGATGGCTCCACATACCCTTTTAATCTATTCGGGATGGGCTGGGAAAAATTTACCCCTACCCTGGAGGAGCTTCCCTTGAAGGGTGACACGGAAATCGGCAACGACGTTTGGATTGGTCGAAATGTAACCATTATGCCTGGGGTGAAAATTGGAGATGGCGCCATTATTGCTGCCGAGTCAGTCGTGACGAAACATGTGGACCCCTACTGTATCGTTGGTGGCAACCCGGCGAAATTGATTAGAAAAAGATACGCTGATAACGTGATTGAGGAATGGCTAGCCCTCCAATGGTGGAATTTAGATATGGAAAGCTTGAAGGATGTGCTTCCCTACATCCTGAATGGAGATATCGAGACGCTGAAAAGAAAGCTAACATAAGGCTAAGAACGGGGCTTGCGCATTGCAGGGATCGATTTTGTCCTATAGGGCATGCTTATATTAATTTGTGCCAGTCCTCGTGCTTTCCTTTGTGCACATAAAAAACCGCTGCACTGCTGAGTGTTTGGCAGCTTGCAGCGGTTTTACTTAATGGTTAGTCCTTGACTTGACCCCTGCTGTTTTTTTAATATTCACATGTTCGTGAAACATTCTGTGAAACAAGATTTTTCGGGCGGTGCCTGTCACCTATCGAGACTATCAAGGAATTCAATCATTATCTGAATAAATTCCTCTGGCTTATCGTAATGTATGTCATGGCCGGGAGTGTCAATATCTATCCTTTTGCCATTTTCTAATAATTGGACAACACGGTCTGCGTCCACATCAGATAACGCGGCTAGTAATAAATCACCATCATAATTCGTGTTTGCCTTAATAAACACGGTTGGCGTCTTAATTTTCGCTAATACTTCTGCTTGGTTATAATCCTTAAACCAGGTATTATCATAGAAGGCTTCTCCAAATCGATAATCGTATGGATAGGTTTTCGATTCAAACATTCGATTGATTTGCGGAGGTAAGTAAATCAAATGTACCGGCTCATCTGGATGTTTTTCATGATAGGCAATCGCATCCCTTGAAAACCAATTCCAGAGGAAATCTCCAAATATTCTTTTCCAGTAGCTATGCTCTAAATAATAGGCGAAATAATCGTCTACTTCATCCTGTTTTTTAAAGTCCTCAAATAATTGAAAACCATCTACCCACACGTACGTGTTTTCCCGTCTGCCAGGCTCGGTTGAAAAAAAAGGCGCATCTTCAATAACGGTACCGAGCACGAACTCTGGGGAATGCGCAGCCATCCAAGCGGCAATCATACCACCTGATGAATGTCCACTTATGACCGTTTTCTCCCCTATCACCACTTCAATAAATTCGCTGAAATCCTCTGCCATTGCTTTGGCCGTATATTTCTCCGGGTTCTTATCAGATTCTCCATGTCCATGACAATCGATAGCATATACATGATAATGCTTTGATAGCTCCGGTAATACCTTCGCATAATCCTCCCATGTCATCCCTTGACCATGGATGAATAAAAGAGGCGTTTTATCATTTTTCGGACCCTCTCCATAGTTTAATACCGTGCCATCAGATAACTTTATTTGTTTTTCCGTAAAACCAGCGCTGTACATTTTTTTCAGCGGCTTTTCTATATAAGTCATATTGGTATAAAAGTAAGAACCAATGATAAACACAAGCAATATGATGATGCCTAATTTGACTTTGCCCATCCTATATACTGTTCCCTCCTATCGAACTCGCTTAAGATTCATGTAAAAACGGTGCAAACCTCGCAGTTGCTTTATATTTTGGACGATTATGTTTTTCCTATTTTTCACGCCCATTTATTATTACTATATAGGATTATGCCAAATAATCTACCAACCAAAGTGAACATAAAATGTTACATAAAGATAACATTTTTATAGTTTATACAGGAATGAGGAGTCATATCGGTGCCTGTCACCTAAATTAGTTATTTCCCCCATCACAAATTAATGATATAATACGTATTAATAAATTAATACGTTAGGTAAAGTTAATTTGAGTTAAAAAAACTTCATTTGATTGGTTGTGGGTAAAATGGGGAAAAAAAGATGGGGATTGTTGGTCGATTGGAAAAAATGGTTGCTGTTAATGTTAGGAATTGGGCTTTCTCGGCTTGGTGATTTTATTTATCTTGTGGCGATAAACGTGTTGGTACTGCAGCTAACCGGTTCTCCTGCAGCAGTTGCCGGGCTTTGGATTATGGTACCGTTGGCATCGATTGTGACCAAGTTTTGGGCAGGAACACTGATTGACCGGCTTAATCAGCGAAATATCATGATTGGCGCGGCTGTGGCTCGGGCATTGATAATCGCTGTTATTCCGTTAACCTCCTCTGTTCTAGTTATTTACCTATTGTTATTTTGTCTTTCGATTGCCGGATCCTTTTTCGAACCCGCATCAACAACCTATACAACCAGAATGATTCCGAAAGAAAATCGCAAGAAATATAACTCCTACCTGAGTCTCGTGACATCGAGCGCTTTTATCATCGGACCAGCGATTGCGGGCGCACTACTGGTAATCACCAATGCCGCTGCAACCATGTGGTTAACCTCTGCCACCTTCATTCTATCAGCACTTTTGATGCAATTTTTACCGAGGTATCAGCTTCCACAAGCAGCTGTTTTTACATTGGATACCTTCAAAAATGACTGGAAGGAAGTGCTACATTTTAGTAAAAACTATCCGTATTTTATTGTGATTTTCCTAATGAATAGCCTCATCATGGTTCTTGCCATTGGGATGGATGCTCAGGAGGTCGTTTTTATTCAAAATGTCCTTGGTTTATCGGTCAAAGACTATGGACTGCTGACTAGCATTGCGGGGATTGGTTCGATTGTCGGTGCATTTATTTTATCTGCTTTTTCAAGGAGTCTTTCGCAAAGGCTGCTGATTGGAATCGGTTTTCTATGTATTTCGGTCGGATATTTGATTTATGCCTTCTCCTATTCGTTTTGGTCGTGTGCGGTTGGCTTCATTATAATTGGACTATTTAATACCTTCTCAAATGCAGGGATTCTGACTTTTTTTCAAAACAATGCACCCATCCACATGATTGGACGCCTTTCAAGTGCTATTGGGACATTACAGAGCCTGTTGCAGATTGCTTTTATTCTGGTGATTGGATTTTCCGGTGAGCTTTTCCCTTTGAGGCAGATCATCATCTTTTTCTCCTTTTTTACCTTTATGATCAGTCTTACTCTCGTCTTTCTAGTCATGAAACCCTCGCAAAAGCAATTATTTCTCGACAGCTAAAAGAACGAGACGCTTAGTTTCTGCGTCTCGTTTCTTTGCCCTGTTGCATCGGAAATCCAACAATATTAATATGATAAGCTTTTGCCGAGTCCTGCGGCAGCTGCTTTTCTTGAATAAATTGAGCAAGCTCAGTCACTTTTGATTTTAAAAGGTTGTAATCCTCTTCCTTTAAGGAGACAGATTCGTGCAGCTGGATGACATCCTCTCGGTCTAATTCATTCGCCTCTACTTTTTTTAGTAAAAATTGAGTCTGCTCCAAACTCTCTAGCGTGTTAACCAATAAAGCATCCTCGAAGATCTTTTCATCCTTATTAATATAGGGAGTGATTTTTTTTAACGAAATCCGCCTCGCAATTGGACGATAAAACTTCTGAACGATTCCATTCTTAATTTCGGTTCGTTCAATTTCAACAAGTCCAGCCTGCTCTAAAGTAGTGAGATGATAACGCATTTTTGACGCAGGTAATCCTAATTTTACCGACAGCATTTTTCCCGTTAAGGCCCCATGATCAAGCTCCCACAGGATTTTTACCCTCATTGGATCACTTAGTATCTTTAATTGCTCCAAATCCTCAACATAATAAATATCCTCCATGAGTAAATATTTCCTCTCATATGATTTATTTAATATGTATTTTAACATTTTTAACAGGGAAACGATAGAACACCACCCTGCTTCGCGCAAACAAAAACCGCTCTGCCAAGCGGTTAGACTCTGCAGAGCGGTTTTTTTATAATGGATAGGGCCTGACACCGTTCCGTGAAACATTCTGTGAAACAAGATTTTTCGGGCGGTGCCTGTCACCTATCGTAATTCAGGCCAATAGCCTTTGTTTGCTTCGATTAAGTCGTCTAGGATTTCCTTGGCAACTTTTGCACTTGGGACGGTTTTGGAAAGGGTTAGGGCCTGCCATAGCTTTTGGTAGCTGCCTTCGATATAGGCTTGGACGACTAATTTTTCCACTGTTACCTGCTGGTACATGAGCGCTCGTTGGAATTCAGGAATCTTGCCTTGGCTTAATGGCTCTGGGCCGTCGCTGCCAACGATACATGGAACTTCAACCATTGCGTCATCATCAAAGTTTGCAATCGTGCCATTATTTTCGACAATCAATAGCATTCTTTCATGTGTGTTGAAGGCAATCGCACGGGCTAGGTCAACAACAAATGTCGCATGTGCGCCCATTTCGAATTCGCAGCCTTCAGAGGTTCCATTTTCCACAATCGCTTTTGCCATGGAGAAGACGGTCTTTTCTCTGCCTTCGATTACCTCATTGGCTCTAGTGTGGTCTGGATTTGAATGCTCAACTACATAATCAGGATATAGATAGTATTTTAAATACGTGTTTGGTAAGAATCTTGGGTCTACTGCGATAAGATCCTTTGCTTTTTTATGTGTGTCCTGCCAGCTTGCATCTGTATGCTGTGTATCCACTTCCTTTTGCGTTAAATAGCCATGCTCAGCCACATAGTCGCGAATCGCTGGTAAATATTCATTGCCTTCTTTATCCTTAACGCTTGTCCACCAGCCAAAGTGATTTAATCCGAAGTAACGCACCTCTAAATCCTGTGGTTCTTTGTCAAGAATATGAGAGATTCTACGTAGTGTTCCAACAGGCATATCACAGATATTCAATACCTTTGAATTTGGACGAAGCACACGGCAAGCCTCCGCTACAATCGCTGCAGGGTTTGAATAGTTCAGCATCCAGCAGTCTGGTGAATATTTTTCCATTAGATCAATCATTTCGATCATATCGCCGATGCTTCTCATTCCATAAGCAATTCCGCCAGGTCCGCATGTTTCTTGGCCGACCACGCCATGCTTTAATGGAATTTTTTCATCCTTCTCACGCATTTCATATTTTCCTGTACGGATGTGAGCAAAGCAGAAGTCTACATCTGTGAAGGCTTCCTCAGGCTCTGTTGTAAAAGAAAACTCAATATCCGGTGCTTTTTCTTTTAACACAATGTCTAGTGCTTCCCCTAAAATCGCTTGTCTTTGGGCATCATTATCATATAGCTTTAACTTTCGAAGTGGAAAACGATCCAGGTTATCTAATAGCATCATAACAATCCCCGGTGTATAGGTGCTTCCTCCGCCTGCGATTACAACTGAAAATTTCTTCATGTATCTCCATTCCCTTCTATTTGTCTATTCTTGTTGCTCTTTTTCTACTTCCCCGAAACAATCTATGTTTTATTCGTCTGTTCGTAAGCCTAAATAGTTATCAACTGCTTTTCGAATGCTATTTACCTGTAAACCGTAAACAACCTGAACGTTTTTATCTTTTATAATGACACCGCTGGCACCTGTTTGACTTTTTAGAACAGCCTCGTCCACCATTTCCGGTGTGTCTAATGTTAAGCGAAGTCTTGTATAGCAATTCGTTACAGAGTTAATATTGTTCGCACCGCCTAATGCACTCACAATGACACCTGCAAGCCCTTCATCACCCTGTGCTGCCGGAGTTCCTGCCTTGTCTTTTTCCTTACTTTCCTTATAGTCCTTTTTCGAATATAATTTCGTTTCGTTTCCTTCATCTTCTCTTCCCACCGTCTTGAAGTTGAATTTCGAAATCAAGAAACGGAAGATTAAATAGTAAGCAGCGAAGAAGATTAAACCGACTAAAATGTACATTGGCCAGTGTGTTTTTTCGATGCCAAGCGGGATATTGAATAATAGGAAGTCAATCATTCCGTTTGGACCAATCGCTCTCACATCTAATAGATTCAATGTCACCATGCTCAAGCCACTTAATCCAGCGTGAACAACGAATAATAGTGGTGCAACGAACATGAATGAGAACTCAATTGGTTCTGTAACCCCTGCAATGAAAGATGTAAATGCAGCTGGAATTAGAATCGCTTTTACTTTTCCTTTATTTTCAGGCTTGGCAGTGTGGTACATCGCTAGACATGCCCCAAGCAAACCAAACATTTTCGAAATACCGCGTGCATCCCAAATGACACTTTCAGATAGAACTCTTACACTTGGATCAGCGATTTCCGCATAATAGATGTTTCTTGCTCCTTCAAGCAATTGTCCGCCAACCTCTGTTACACCGCCTAAAGAAGTGTATAGGAAAGGCGTATAAATTAAGTGGTGAAGACCTGTTGGAATCAATAGACGTTCCAACGCTCCGTATAGGAAGATACCAAAGCTTCCACTATGATTAATCAATGTTCCAAGACTGTTAATGCCGGATTGGAAAAACGGCCAAATAAACGTAAGCGCGATGGATAGTAAAACAACAATTGGAATAAGAACGATAAACACAAATCGTGAGCCACCGTAAATTTGAAACGCGCCGTTAAATTCCTTATCAACAAATTTGTTATGAACGATAGCGGTTACAATACCGAGAATAATGCCGAGAAACACACCCATATCAAGGATTTGAACGCCCATGACAAGGGTTTGTCCAGTACCTCTTAGAGATTCACCCTGGAATAAGACACCGCTTATTTCCATAAATTTATTCATAGCATTCACAAATACCAAATAGCCTAATAAAGCCGTAAAACCTGCGACCGCTTTTTCTTTATTAGCCAAACCGACCGCAATTCCCACACTGAATATGAGTCCGAGGTTACCAAGAATCGATACTAATGATCCGGTTAAGATCGAACCAAACCCCGTTGTAATTGGATTATCTAAAAAAGGAATCACTTCTAATAGCTTTGCATTCGTGAATAAGTTTCCAAATGCGATTAATATACCCGCAATCGGCAAAATAAGTACGGGAATGAACATGGCTTTCGAAAAGCGCTGCATCCCTTCCATCATTTTGGCTTTCATCTTGCCGTACCTCCTACATTTTATGATTATTTTGTCGACACGTTTAGAATACAATGTAAGCGCTTTTGAGTCGATAGCTTTGGCATGTTTAAAAACGTGTTTCACATCTTGAAACCCGTTTCATTGTTTTCGCTCCTTTGCACCTAGCTGGTCTAAATACTGTTTAAAGATAAACTCAAACAAGAGCAAGAGGCCTGGAAAGAAGCTGCTTGGCAGCATATTACGATCATCCAGCTTATTCGGATCGGTTATTTTAAAGTTTAAATCGGAAAGCTCAGCAATTCGGTTACTCGTTTCTTTTGTGAAAGAAGCTGTAAACACCAGATGCTCCTTGGCAGCCTGTAATTTTTCTATCACTACCTGCGTTTCGCCTGATTTGGAGATGACGACGAGCGCCCCAACATCCTCGAGATTATTTTCAAATACCCCAATGGAATCCGTCCCACTGGCAAAAATCGTTTTCCGCCCCAGCACAAGTAGCTTTTTATATAAATAATCGGCCGCAATCGCTGAAAACCCCGTCGCATATATGAAGATATATTTATGCTTAAGGTTCATGACCTGGCTGATAAATGTTTCAATATCCTCAAGCGAATTATAGCTTAAAAAGTCCTTTTGACTAATTTGTAAAAAGTCCTCCATCTCACCGACCTGCGGCCTTTCCACCTTTTTGATCATCGGCAAGAGCTGATAATACATATCCACAAACCCGGTATAGCCCAGTTTTTTCGATAGGCGAATCACCGTAGCCGGGGAAGTGTAGTTGTCCTTGGCAATTTCACGCACACCCTTATGTAAAACCGTGTCAATATGATCAACAATATACTGAATAATTTGTACATCTAACTCCGACAAATTCCGCCCTTGAATAATTTTACTAATATCAATCAAGTCTACTCACTCTCATTTCTACTGTCTCATTTCGATTTGGATTTTATTATATCGGAATAGAAAGTGGACCACAAACAAGCATGAACTCTCGTGGAGCCCATGTGAAATTGTTTATGCTTCAGCTGTGTCAAACTATATGTATTGAGTACCAAGCCCACGACCATAAGGGGCTTAAGAGCTGGAATACCTCCATAAAAAAAGCCAAGCGATTATTGAAATCACTCAGCCTTCTTTACTATCTGTTGGAATAAAGACGCTGGGGGGAACTAAATGATCACGCAAAAAAACAGTTCTAATACTTCATAATGAAATATTAGAACCGTTCTTATTATTCCTAGATATTCTGCTTTATCTAACAAATGAAGCTCTAAGCCCAACGACCCGCTTCTCTGTGAAACATCCTGTGAAACAAGATTTTTCGGGCGGTGCCTGTCACTCCATAAGTCAATTCGACACGCTTCGGGCGGTGCCTGTCACCTATCGGCCGGTGGGTATTCTACAATAAACCAAAGTCAATACTTTGGGGAGAGGTCCCCTATTTAATTGGCCCATTCTTAGCCATTTCGATGTGGCTTTTAAAATGGACATATAGCAATTTTATAAAGTTTATTGCCTATAACGGAGTCACAAATGCTCTATTTGCCTATCCATTCACCTTTTTTGCGAGCAAATTCAAGTACTACACATTGGTTAGATTGAATCACTTTCAATTTTTCCTTTATTTCTTTTCTAAAGCATTTTTATTGTACGGATTACAAAAGCTTTTTGAAAACCAAAGGGTTAGTGAACGCCTTAAGCTTAAGCTCGAGCCACATATCCCCATCCGTTTTTTCGATTGAATTGTGAAAAAATACACTTATAGAATAGGCTCGGCCCGGTTGTTTCCCAGTGAAATGATGGAGCCGAGCCAAGTTTCGTTAATGATCTGCTTTTAAATTTATTAACGCAAAACACATGCATCTCTTACCTCAACACTTCTACTCCACCCTTCATTGAATAACCCCAACACCATAACCATGCCACCCTGCTTCCGTGGAACATTATGTGAAACAAGATTATTCGGGTGGTGCCTGTCACTATTGACTAATCACACATCTGCCATTATAGTTATATACATAACTATATAACCATTTATGGATAGGACTTAAATTATGAATAGTGGGCGATGAAGATGAATAAATCATTTGTTCAGGATAAACCGATCTATTTGCAGGTTCGGGAAAAGATTGAAGACCAAATTTTGAATGATCAACTCAAGGAAGGCGATCAAGCACCATCCACGAATCAACTGGTTAATTTTTATAAAATCAACCATGTCACGGTTTCAAAGGGAGTTAATCAGCTGGTAGACGAAGGTATTCTTTTTAAAAAAAGGGGAATTGGTATGTTTGTCGCGGAGGGTGCGAAAGAAAAGCTCATTCAAAAGCGCAAGGAATCCTTTGTGGAGGATTATGTTGTTAAATTAGTTCACGAGGCGGATAAGCTGGGAATTTCTGAAAAGGAAATTGTTGAATTTATAAAAAATGTAAAAGGGCGTGAATCGAGATGAAGGTGAGAGCGGATAAGCTTCAATTAAATTATGGGAATCATGATGCACTTAAGGATATTACGTTTGAGCTAAGCGGCGATAAAATCTATGGGTTACTTGGCAGAAATGGTGCCGGGAAAACCTCTCTCCTCTCGATTTTGGCATCCTTCCGTGAACCGACTTCAGGCACCATGACGATAAACGGGGAAACTCCCTTTGAAAATGCGAAGCTGATGCAGCAGGTTGCCTTTTTGTATAACAAGGATTATAAGGATGAGTCAGACAATATCATGGCCATGCTGGACGGAATCCAGCGATATCGTCCCCATTTCGACAGGGAGTATGCTGATTACCTCGTCGATCGATTTAAGCTGGACAAGAAAAAGCCAATTAAGCAGTTTTCCAAGGGAATGCAATCGTCGTTGAATGTCGTGATTGGCCTAGCCTGTCGAGCTCCGATTACAATCTTTGATGAGGTGTATCTCGGAATGGATGCTCCCTCAAGAGATATTTTTTACAAGGAGCTGTTAGAGGGTCAGGAAAAACACCCAAGAATGATCATCCTTTCTACCCACCTCGTGTCGGAAATGGATTATTTATTTGATGAAGTGTTGATTTTACACGAAGGCCGCATTTTACTGCACGAGGAATTTGATTCCTTAATGACAAAGGGTGCTGCGATTACCGGGGATGCAGCGTTAGTAGATGAATTTGTTCGTTCGAAAAAGCAGATGAACGTCCAAAAGCTCGGAAATACAAAATCGGTTACGGTTTTCGGAGAGCTAAGTGAGGCTGAGCAGGAGAACGCTCTGGAAAAAGGACTTGAATTATCCCCCGTTTCCCTTCACGATTTGTTCGTCCATTTAACAGAGGAGGAGAATTAAGATGAAGCAAACAGCTATTTTTCGAAAAGTAGCCATCGATATGTTTTTTGCCCAATTAATGTGGGCAGGCGGATTTCTTGGCGTCATGCTCATCGTTAACATAGTCAAAATAATCCTTACAGGTATGGGAATCCAAGATGAAGTGGAGGGATATTTCAATTCCATTTATATCGCTGCTAACATATTTATGCTAATTGTTGGGATTCTGTCTATATACTTTCTCCCCCATTTTGTCGGAAATGGTGTAACAAGAAGGGATTGCTTCCTCGGGACAGCGCTAGCTTCCATTGGCCTATCCATCACGATTCCGATTATTACCCTGATCATTTCACTCTTGGAAAAAATGATCCTCGGACTAGTCGATTTACCTTATAAAATGCAAACGATTAATGACATCGAGCTTGATGGAAACCTTATTGGAGATATTGTCCAGTCCATCATTTTAACACCATATGTGAATCCCCTGGATCATTGGCTATTAGCGATTTGCGTTCTCAGTTTAAACCTTTTTATTTATTATTTACTCGGCTGGTTCATCAGTTCAAGCTTCTATCGTTTTGATTTTATTGCCGGGTTAGCGGCTATCCTCACTTCGATTGTGATAAAAATGTTGCTTGACACCTTATTACGTATTGCATTGGAATTACCTGTATTTGGTTGGTTTTCGAAATTAACTTTCCTCCCAATGAGTGTGGCGTTGTGCGGTATCTTGGTTGTGATTCTTTTGACGTTTTGGTCGGTTCGCCGCATAACGAAGAGGGTATCCATTAAAATGTAATCGGGCCGATAAGAAATTTATCGGCTTTTTCTTATGGGTTATCCTCTGACAGGGGTGGCGGATTTTTCGGGTGACTTGTCAGAGCTAGCCCCTTGTTCGGTCCTTTTTACTGTTTCCTAGTTTTGCTTGTCAGAATTCCCCCTCTGTTTTGACATAATTAATAGATTTCCCAGGAAATCTGTCAGAATGAAGTTCCTCTATTGACAACCTTAGTGACTATATCTATCAGAATAAGCAGCTTGTTTTGACAAAAATAGTAGAAAAGGATCTCCACTTGTTTATATGGTTGTCGTATCTTATCTTACACAGTTGATTTATTGCTATACCACCATTTGCCTCCTATCTACATCCCCAAACCCCCTTTTCTTGTGAAACATTCCTGTGAAACAAGATTTTTCGGGTGGTGCCTGTCACTATTTTTGAATGTTTCGAATTCGTCAAACAAATTCCATTTACTAGGTGAAATTTTATCGATATAATGTTCTTAAGTGATAGTAAATTAGTCCTTCGTTGTAAAGGGTCAATTAGAACTACACACACGACACTCCAACTACTTCAACCGTTTGCATTTAGGACAGGTCAATAGCATGATGGGATACAACCAGATGCATTACAATCTTATACAGTGAACGAAATCCCCCTACTGCACTTATTGCAACTTCATCCAAGTTATTTTATTTGTTCACATCTTCACAATAATATAATCCTTAAAACTAATCGGTTCGAATACCGCTCTCCAAGGGAGGCCATGGTGATGTCTGATACACCGAATGAATCATTATTGGATGTTTACATATTTGAAACCACGCAAAATCTTGAACAGATTGAAGAGGCGATCCTTTCCAGCGAGGAATCCAACGGTTATACCGAGGAAAATATTAATGAAATATTCCGCCATATGCACACCATCAAGGGATCCTCTGCCATGATGCTGTTTCATCATCTTTCCACTCTCGCCCATTCAATCGAGGATTTATTTTTCTATATTCGGGAAAATGGAATCAAGGATATGGACCAGTCAGACTTAGATGACTTGATTCTGGACGGAGTAGATTTTATTAAGGTTGAGCTAGAGAAAATTAAAAATGGTGATAAACCAGACGGTGATGCAGAGTCCCTTATCCAAACGATCAGGGATTTTTTGGAGATTCTAAAGCAAAACTCCACTGCTGAAAACCCAAAAATTGAGAAGGCTAGTTTGGACAGTCAGGTCGACGCCAATTCTCCTAATGATGCTTCTTCTGGGCTTCCGCAAAACATCCTGAAGGCGACCATTTTTTACAAGGAAGGCTGCGAAATGGAGAATATCCGGGCCTTCGGACTTCTAACTAACCTGCAGGAGCTTAGTCAGGAAATCTATCATCTTCCAAAGGATCTTATTAAAAACAATGATCGTGCTGTAAACGAAATCAGAGAAAACGGCTTTATCATTTATCTCAAAACAGATCATTCCTACGAGGAAGTCCATCAGCTTCTGTTGCAGACGATTTTTCTTAAAGAACTGCAGTTAGTTGAGTTGGAGGATGATCGGGAAATCCAAGAGCTTTTTTTCAAAAAAAATCAGCAAGTAACTACCGAGGGTTCGGCTATCAAGCAAAAGCCTACTCTATTAGAGGAAAAGGACATGCATCCTAATCACGCTCAAAGCATTATTAGCGTGAATGTGGCAAAGCTGGACAGCTTAATGGACCTCGTCGGGGAAATGGTCATTGCGGAAGCGATGGTCACGCAAAATCCGGATATAAAGGATTTGGAGATCGATAATTTTCAAAAAGCAGCCCGGCAGCTTCATAAAATTACCGTTGAGCTCCAAGACCTCGTCATGTCGATTCGGATGGTGCCGCTTGCCAATACCTTTCACAAAATGCACAGAGTGGTTCGCGATATGAGTAAGAAGCTTGGAAAGGAGGTCAAGCTTGAAATCATTGGCGAAGAGACGGAGGTTGATAAAAATATTATCGAGCATATTTCCGATCCTTTAATGCATTTGGTCCGCAATGCCGTCGATCATGGGATTGAGGCCACTAGTCAAATGCGGCTGGCGAAAAATAAACCAAAGGCCGGCACCGTGACAATAGAGGCGAAAAATGCCGGCAACGATGTTTTGATTTTAATCAAGGATGATGGTCAGGGCTTAAATAAAGACAAGATGCTTCAGAAGGCTATCGCTAAAGGCCTGCTAGTGAAGCCGGCCGAGGAAATGACAGATAAGGAGATTTATAATCTTGTCTTTATGCCAGGATTGTCGACCAATGAGAAAATTACCGAGTTTTCCGGGCGGGGCGTCGGAATGGATGTCGTCGTAAAAAATATCGAAGCCGTTGGCGGTACTGCTTCGATTGAAAGTGAGCCGGGCCTAGGGACGACCGTGACACTGAAAATCCCCCTAACACTGGCGATCATCGAAGGAATGAACGTACTCGTTGGGCGTTCGAGCTACACGATTCCGATTACAGCGATTAAGGAATCCTTCAAGGCAAAGACCAATGATTATTTCAGTGACCCTGACGGCAACGAAATGATTATGGTGCGCGGAGAATGCTATCCGATTCTCCGGCTGTATAAGTACTTTGGGGTACAATCTGACGTAACCGAAATCCATGAAGGAATTCTCATTATGGTCGAAGCTGAGGAAAAGGTCCTTTGTCTATTTGCAGATGAATTGGTCGGTCAACAGCAGGTGGTGGTCAAAACTCTGCCTGCCTATATTAAAAATCAACGAAATATTAAAGGTATTTCAGGTTGCACCCTATTAGGGGACGGCAGTATCAGTCTGATTTTAGATATTGCGGGTTTAGTTGACTGAGCTATGGAGGTTAACAACGCATGAGGAAAATGTGGAGATTGAGAGTTTATGGGCTTTAGGCGACCGGGTTTGAGGAAAATAGACTCAGCATGGGAGGCTATGGGGGCTTTAAGCGACTCTGCTTGAAGAAAATGGACTTGCTTGGGAGTTTACAGGGGCTCTACGCTACCCTGCTTGATAATAATTCACTTGTTCGGGTGCCTATAAGGGATCTATGCTACTGTGCTTGTTGAAAACTCACTCGGTCGGTAGCTTACAGGGGCTCTATGCTACCCTGCTTGATAATAATTCACTTGTTCGGGAGCTTATAACCTCTTTACGCTACTGTACACTATGTTTATTTGCTCGGTCGGTAGCCTATAAGCCCTTACGCAACCGAAACGAAAGGAATCCATATCTATTTTTTTCAAAAAGAGCCCCTGCCTACTTGAGTCCATTGCATTCAGTAGCTAGTGGCAGAAAGAGTAAGCTCGAGTAGTAGGCTACATAACGAATTTATCTAAAGGAGTTGATGAGCATGAATGAGGTCGTCTTGGATGTGCTGGAGGAGGATACGCAGAAGGACCGCTTTCTTACATTTGAAATTGGCGAGGAATCCTATGGAATTGAGATTAAGTTTGTGACAGAAATTATTGGTTTGCAGCCGATTACCGAAGTACCCGAGCTGCCGGAATATATCAGAGGAATTATTAATTTGCGGGGAAAAATTATTCCGGTAATGGATGTTAGGCTTCGCTTCAAGAAAGCCTTTCGTGAGTATAACGATCGAACCTGTGTGATTGTGATTGATATCGATGATATTTCCATCGGGCTGATCGTGGACCGTGTGTCAGAGGTATTAACCATCGTCGAGGAGGAAATCGTTCCCCCGCCCGAATTAAGCAAAAATAGCAATAAATATATTAAAGGAATTGGAAAGTCTGGAACCGACGTCAAACTGCTCATTGATTGCCATAAGCTGCTGAATGAGGAGGAAACGGAGAATCTATCAAATTTTAGTTAAGGAGGGTTTAAGCATGCAATGGTATAATCACATGAAAATGACCGGAAAACTGATTGTCAGTCATCTCTGGGTAGGTGTTTTGGTTGGAATCATTGCTATTTTCGGCGCATTCCAAGCCGATTTCATATCCACACCTTTAACCGGAAGTGCCAGCCTTTACATCATCGCAATCCTATTACTAACCATTTTGGTGTCAGTTATCTTTGGCATGACGACCGCCAGTACCATTAAGAAACCAATGGAAGTAATGATGGACAAATTTGAACAAGCGGCAAGCGGAGATTTCCATGTAAAAATGGAATACACAGCAGACAATGAAATAGGTGCTCTCTCAGCATCGTTCCAGAAAATACTGGATGAACTACAGCGTCAGGCATACATTGCGCATCAAATCGCAACCGGCGATCCAAAATTAGAAATAAAGGTCCGCTCTGATGATGATATTCTTTCTAAGAACTTACTAGAAATCAAGGGTAGGATTGATCAGATTATGGCAGAGATTAAGAAAATGTCTAACGAGCACAATGCTGGAGATATTGACGTTTTTCTTCCTATAGATAAGTTTCAGGGGGTTTACGGAACCTTAGCAGACAATATTA
Organism: Bacillus tuaregi; assembly: GCF_900104575.1. NCBI lineage: Bacteria > Bacillati > Bacillota > Bacilli > Caryophanales > Bacillaceae > Bacillus > Bacillus tuaregi. The sequence continues at coordinate 179,703 of NZ_LT629730.1, read as the reverse complement.
ATGAAATGGTCAAGGGACATATTTCTGTTAAGAAAAAAGCGATGGCCTGTGTCGCTGAGTTTGCAAAAGGAAATTTTGATGCAGAGCTTGAACGATTCCCAGGTAAAAAAGCCTTTATTAACGATAATCTTGAAGAGCTTAGACGAAATGTAAAGTCGTTTATTTCCGATATGAATCATATGTCTGCTGAGCATGATGCAGGCGATATTGATGTTTTTGTTCCAGAGGACAGGTTCCAGGGTGACTTTAAGACCATGGCTCAGGGTGTTAACGGTATGGTCAGTGGGCATATTGCAGTTAAGAAAAAAGCCATGGCCTGTGTCGCTGAGTTTGCAAAGGGAAATTTTAATGCGCCACTTGAACGATTTCCGGGTAAAAAAGCGTTTATTAACGATAATCTCGAGGCTCTTCGCAAAAATTTAAAAGAGGTTAATGCTGAGGTTCAGCAGCTTATTCTCGCCTCTAACGAAGGAAAATTAACCGAAAGAGCCAATGCGGCGGCCTTCCAAGGGGATTGGGCCAAGCTGATGGAAGGATTAAATGGTCTGATTGATGCCATTCTTGAACCAATCCAGGAGGCAGCAGATGTCCTCGATGAATTGTCACGAGGCAATTTACAGGCCAGTGTGAAGGGTAACTACAAGGGCGATCATGCAAAAATCAAACATGCTTTAAATGATAGTATTGAAACACTCTTCTCCTATGTAAATGAGATTTCCTCCGTTCTAGGGGAAATGACAAACGGTAATTTAGATGTGGAAATTACGAGAGACTACCGAGGAGACTTCGAGCAAATCAAGCATTCGCTAAATAATATCAGTACCAAGCTGAATGACATGATGAATGAAATCAACATTGCCTCCGGCCAGGTCGCCTCTGGCTCTAGACAGCTGTCAGACTCCAGTATGGCACTATCGCAGGGAGCTACAGAGCAAGCAAGCTCGGTTGAAGAATTAACGGCTTCCCTTGAAGAAATATCAGCCCAAACGAAGCTGAACGCTGACAATGCGAATGATGCCAATAAACTAGCCGAAGATGCGAAATCCAATGCCGAGCAGGGCAACAGACAAATGCAGCAAATGCTTACTGCGATGGATGATATCAATGTCGCTTCAGGTAATATTTCAAAAATTATCAAGGTCATCGATGATATTGCCTTCCAAACTAATATCCTTGCCTTGAATGCAGCAGTAGAGGCAGCAAGGGCTGGGCAGCATGGAAAGGGCTTTGCGGTTGTAGCTGAAGAGGTAAGAAATTTAGCTGCCAGATCAGCAAATGCAGCGAAGGAAACAACGGATTTAATAGAGGGCTCGATTCATAAGGTAGAGGGCGGTACCAATATTGCCAACCAAACCGCTGTTGCCCTGAACCAGATTGTTGAGGGTGTGGCACAGGTAGCCAATATTGTCGGCGATATCACAACCGCTTCAAACGAGCAGGCCTCTGCCATCGAGCAAATCAATCAAGGAGTTATGCAAATTTCCAAGGTCGTTCAAACCAATTCGGCTACATCTGAGGAAAGCGCTGCAGCCAGTGAAGAGCTTGCCAGCCAGGCAGAGCTATTGCAAAATCAGGTTGCCAAATTTAAGCTCAGAAAAAGAAGCCAAACACAGGACAGCTATAAGGGTCTTGATGAATTAAACCCAGACGTATTGAAAAAATTAGAGCAAATGGGCAGTAAACCAGGCACTGCTTATTATAAGAATTCGAAAGCAAATGGTGCCGCCGCAAAGCCTGCCAGTATTGTCTTAAGTGATCAGGAGTTCGGCAAATATTCCCTTCAATAAACATAACACTGTCATGAGGATGGAGAGGACAGTCTCCCTCTCCATCTGTGCTAGGTAAGGAAGTGTAGGCATGATTAAGATAACAGAGAAAGAATTCAATCAGCTGTCAGCTTACATCCGTGATCATTATGGTATTTTTTTAAAAAAGGAGAAAAAGCTGCTTGTTACGGGAAGACTGCAAAATGTCCTGATGCAGGAGGGCTTTACTAATTTTACCGATTACTATCAATACGTTGTAACAGATAAAACAGGTCATGCCGTTGATATGCTGCTTGATAAAATTACTACCAACCACACCTTTTTCATGCGAGAGTCAAACCATTTCTTTTTTTTCCGTGATACCGTGCTTCCCCAACTGAAGCAGCAAATCAAGGATCATGACCTCAGGGTTTGGTGCGCAGGCTGCTCAACGGGTGAAGAGGCGTACACTATTGCGATGGTCATGGATGAATTTCTTGGGGAGGACAAAAAATATTGGGATGCCGTGATATTGGCGACAGATATTTCCGATAAGGTCCTCCGTATGGCTAATAGAGGAATCTATCAGGAGGAGGACGTTCGAAACCTGCCTGTCAGCTGGATACTCAAGCACTTCCTAAAACAAGGGCATCATCAGTACGCTGTACAGGATTCACTCAAAAAGGAAGTGATTTTTCGCCGATTTAATTTGATGGAGGCTCGCTTTCCTTTTAAAAAGAAATTCCACACCATTTTTTGCCGCAATGTCATGATTTATTTTGACCAACAGACAAAGCTTGAGCTGGTCAAGAAGTTTTACGACAGTCTCGAACCCGGCGGATACTTATTTATCGGCCATTCAGAATCATTGTTTGGCTTACAAACAGGGTTTAAGTATGTGATGCCGGCCATTTATCAGAAGCAATAATGAAAAATAAATCAGGTGAGAACATGAGCCAGCCTTCAGCAGGAAAAATACGGGTTATTATTGTCGATGATTCCATTGTTTTTAGAGAGGTTCTAGCCATGGGCGTTTCCATTGATCCAGCGATTGAGGTCGTGGCAAAGGCTGTCGATCCCTTCGATGCTAGGGACCAATTACTGCAATACCATCCAGATGTGATGATTTGTGATGTACAGATGCCAAGAATGAATGGGATTGAATTTATTAACAGGCTGCTTCCGCAATACCCCATACCTGTTATCGTCGTGACGCAAATCAGCTCGGCAGTCTTTGATGCGCTCAACGCTGGGGCGGTCGATTTTGTCACAAAGCCGAATGTGCAATCACCAGTTAGTGTAGAGGATTTTATTAATGATTTAATTTTTAAAATTAAAATTGCCGCCCAATCTAAGGTCTCCATTCCTGAGCCATCACCTGACAAAGCTCGTATAGCGGTAGGGAAATTGGACACAAATCGCCTCATAGCCATGGGGGCTTCAACAGGTGGAACAGAGGCTCTTTTTTCGATTATCAAAGCTTTGCCCTCCTCCATGCCTGGTATCTTAATCGTTCAGCATATTCCATCTGTATTCTCAAGGATGTTTGCAGAAAGGCTGAACAACCAAACAGCCCTCAATGTGAAGGAGGCGGAAGATGGCGATGTGATGAAGCAAGGCCAGGTGCTTGTCGCACCCGGCGGCAAGCATATGCGAATTAAAAGATGGCGCGATACATACAAGGTTGAAATTTTAGCGGAGGACAAAGTGAATGGACATTGTCCCTCCATCGATGTCCTGTTTGAATCGGTCGCCAAGGAAGCCGGCCGCCAAGCCATCGGCATCATCCTGACAGGTATGGGCTATGACGGAGCAAAGGGACTGCTGGCCATCAGACGAAAAGGCGGCCGAACCATCGGTCAGGACGAGGAAACCTCCGTTGTCTACGGCATGCCGAAAGCATCCTTTAATATCGGCGCCGTTGAAAAACAAGCCCCCCTCCACCAGATACCACAGATTTTGTTAGGGATGTTGTGAGGGTGACAGGCACCGCCCGAAAAATCTTGTTTCACAGAATCGCGAATTGTTTCACGGATAACGATTCAGCGCTCCTTAATTGGAACGTACTGACAAAACTGTCTCCTCTTCTCCCTCTCTGTCCCTTCATAAAAGTTTAGGAGACTGTTCAAATTAACAAACACCGGCGGCAGAGAATTGGGATTTTTGTAAAAACGATAGCTGCTCCACTGATAATGCTCGGGCTGCTTGACTATGTTGGCTTCAACTGGATTTTGATGAATATAACTACTCAACTCAAGCATCCCTTCCTGATCGACTATGATTTTGTCAAAAAAACGTTTCTCAAATACATGTCCGGTTAGACAATATTTTGTGTTGTAATACTTTGAATAACGTGTGTTGATGATCCCCATTAATTTTGAAATAGGAACCTCTGTCGAACGTAACTGGAGATGATAATGGTTGGTCATGAAACAAAAAGAGGCAACTTCAAAGGGGATTTTTTCATGAAGCTGATGCAGGATATGGAGAAAAGCTTGAAAGTCCTCCGTGCTATGAAACAGAGTGTCCTTTCGGTTTCCCCGACACGTGATATGGTAATAGTGGTCGAAAACCCAGATTCTTCTCTTACGCGGCATAGGTCGGTTCCTCGCAGTCGAATGTTATTTTTTTAGCTAGAACTACTTTCATTGAAAAAAAGGAAGTGGATAAATCACGGGTAAAATATGTGCTACTAAAAGTTCCCCTGATAGCAGCCCTGAATAAATCGAAGGTTATGATAAGATGTTGATTATAGAGGGATTTCATTATTATATTTCGATAACAATCCCTATAATCCTTTAAATAAGGATAAATATTTTTAAAAAAAAATCAAATTCGCCCGTCGAATTTGCGACCAGATTTTATCGAGCTCGCTCGATAAACTACCTTAAAAAAATCCGAGACATCCGCCGGAGGCTTAACTTCATTTTCCCCGGGGTTTGACCTCCACTGAATCAAAGTACCATTTGCATTCATCCCCCACTTGTAGAAGTTGCGGACTTCTGTACCTGTCGCAAGCTTTCGGTACAAAAAGCATTTGCTGAATGAAGTTAAACAGACCTGAAAAGCGCTCCTCTCCAGGTCCCGGTAATCCGTGGAACATCATGTGAAACAAGATTTTTCGGGCGGTGCCTGTCACCTACACCAATTTATCATCAATTTCCGAGGTATCTACATGGTCGCCAAACCAACTTTTGAGTCTATCTCTTGCTTGCTGCTTTACGTCGGCATCAATGTACATGGATACCTGCCATAGAGCGGCAACGAGTGCCCCGATGTCATCGGTAAAGCCAATTCCGGCAGCGATATCCGGAATAAAGTCTAAAGGTAAAATAAAATATCCTAAGGCGCCAAGGATGACCGCTTTGCTTTTCTTTGGTACCTCTTTCTTTTGTAATACATAATAAAGGAGCAGCACCGCGTATACAGCAGAGGAACCAGCCTTTTTAGAGTATTTTTTTATTTTTTCCCAAAGCCCATTTTCCGAGTAATGTTTGCTATGCTCCTGAAGTGCTTTTTCATCCATCGTTTCAGCTTTACTTCTTAAATCCTCTACCTCTTCATTGCTGAGATGAAGCTCTTGTCCTTCAACGACTTGAAGTGGATCCTTTTGTTTCTTCTTTCTAAATTTGTCAAACATTGAAATCCTCCTAGGCTCAACATATTATTACATCAAGTTCACCTAATATTTTAACAATATTCCCCGTAATGAGCCATAGGTACAGTTAACAGCCGCACTCCATTCTTTATAATGCCTATTTTCTGTGTGAAATCACCGAGAAATTAGGCTTTTTTTAATTGACTAGCTAAATTAAGAACGAGACACTGCCTCACGCGTGAAACATTCTGTGAAACAAGATTTTTCGGGCGGTGCCTGTCACCTACCCCAACAACGGCTGGATAAACTCTGCTGCCTTTACCGCTCCGTTTATCTTAACCTCTTGATGCTCAACCTTCTTACCTAAGTGGTCCAGCACAGCTTTTGCCAGTGTCCCTTCATCCGTTTCGGAAAAGTTCATTTTAACCCCGGCTCCAAGCCTTGTCAGTTTATCAGACACCAGTTTTTGCTCAAAGTGCTCTTCTAAAGGGAAATAAAGGAAGTTCTTTCTCATGGAAGCGAGCTCTATCGTGGTCGTCCCACCACCCTGGACAATCGCCAGGTCACTTGCGGCTAAATGCTTATATAATTCAGGTACATAGCCATTGATCTCGATTCCTTCCGTCACCGTAACAGAATCCGGATCGATTCGCGGCCCGCAGACGAGCACCATCTGTAGGTCAGGCACTTTAGCTTTTAACAAGCCGTAGGTACGTGAACATAGATTTAATAGGTCGACCCCAATCGCCGTTCCGCCAACCGCACATATAATCAAAGGCCCTTTTCCATAACCAAGCTGGCTTTTCAGCTCTACCGAATCGCGATAATTCTGTGGGTCAAAGGCAAGAATGTTCCCCAGGAAGTTATAATGCTTTTCCGCATGCTTTCTTGCACTTGGTAAAAATAACCCATAGGATTTATCCGCAATATCGTCTGCTTCTCCGACAAACAGTGACAGATCCTCCACCCAGGGAATACGATTGCCTGTAATCCAAGCGAAATTCCAAAGGTAGGTACCCAATTTTTCAATGGGATTTTTAGTGGTCGCATCAAAGCCAAAAAAGTCATAAATCATCACAAAAGGAGCCTTCCGCTTGATACCTGGAAACAGTAAAAAGGCTAAAATTAATTCATATGCCTCATCCGCAATGATTAGGTCGAATTGATTTTCCTTTGTAATCTTATTGATGACCGCAATACTTTTTCGCCATTCCAATAGCACCCGAAATAAATAGGTATTAACATTTAATCCGTAGCCATTCGACACCTGCTCAGCCAATAAGCTATCCTCTCCGAGCAGCTGGCATTCTGGCAGCAAATACTCGCCCGCTTCCTCAATCACTCTTCGGGCAGGGTCACCCGCCAGCCAGGAAATTTCAATATCAGGGTTCCGCTTCTTCATTTCCTTCGCAATCGCCAAATCCCTCGCCGCATGCCCAAGACCAATGGAGCTGCTGATAAATAACACTTTCTTGTTCATCATCTAATTCCTCTTTCTATGTAAAAAAATTCTATCGTTGTCTGGTGAATTATAGCATAAGAAAGGTTCCATTGTGTTGAGGGAGGGCATAGCTGTTAGATTGGTTGAAGAAAAGGAAAGGAAAGACAGACCCTGTGAAACATTCTGTGAAACAAGATTTTTCGGGCGGTGCCTGTCACTCAAGCAGATATTCAATGAATTCCCTAACGGCACCCTTTCCACCTTTTCGTTTGCATACATAATCCGCAATCTCTATTACAGAATCTACTGCATCTGCTGGGCAGCCTACTACTCCACATAGCTTCATAGATTCAATATCATTCTCATCATCACCGATATAGGCTACTTCCTCAAGCTGATATTGATACCGATCAGCGATTTGTCTTAATACCTTCACCTTGTCTTTTATCCCTTGATGGATCTCGGTTATTCCTAGCTCCTTGGCCCTTTGCTCTACTATCTCGGATACACGCCCTGTCATAATAACAGGAACAATCCCTTGAGCTTGAAGCTTAACAATGCCAAATCCATCTTTCACATTAAAAGCCTTCATCATTTCCCCATGTGAACCCATATAGATTTTACCGTCCGTAAGCGTTCCATCGACATCTAACACAAGCATTTTTATATTCATCACACAATCCCCACATTTATATTTCTCTTTATCTACTCATTTTGACTATTTCTCTATTATAAAAAAATCCTAGGCTACCCGTCTATACATCTCCCTAAGACCGCTAACAAGGGCGGACAATCATTTTGTAAAAAAAGGAGAAATTCCCGTAACAAACTCATTCTCTTTCTGGAAATTTCCGTCACATTTAATTTGATGCAACGAGCTGTGAAACATCCTGTGAAACAAGATTTTTCGGGTGGTGCCTGTCACTCTGTATAGTCACCCTGTATAATTCTGCAGGATTATCCAAAAAATACTTTGTATTGAGTGAACAATGGTGGTGTTGGTTGGGATGAAATTTTCGCGGCTGCAGATGTTTTTTGTGCTGCTTTTGTTTATCGGTATTTCGAATCATGTATTAATCATGCCCCACCTGTTAACAACGGGACAGCGTGATGCATGGATAAGTGCATTGGTTGCTTACTTGTTCTTACTTTTTTGGGGCTTCCTTATTTATCTGATTATGAAACGGAACCAAGAAAGACTCCGATTGGAGGATTGGGTCAAGGCACGTGCTGGCGGGATGGTTTCACGGTTCATCATGGCCTTTTTCATCATTTATGTCCTGACCATTAGCGCCGTTTCTTTTTATGATTTAATTCAATCGGTGAATATTTATTTTCTCCCAGAAACCCCGTCCTTTGTTGTCATGCTGCCCTTTCTCATCATCTGTGCGTGGGCGGCCTATAGCGGGATGAAATCGATTATTTACACTTCTACCATTATATTGCCAATTGTATGGATATTAGGCTTTTTTGTTGCCTTTTTTACAATGGAAGAAAAGGATTATTCCTATATTTTCCCCGTTCTAACAAATGGCTATGAACCGGTTCTTAAAGGGGTCATCATCATCCTTGGCGGCAGCGCTGATTTACTAATCCTTTTACTCATCCAGCATCATATGCAGAATACCTTTAGCTATAAAAATCTTTTTACCCTTATCACGATTCTAGTTTGGTTAATCCTCGGTCCAACGCTCGGAGTCCTTTCTTCATTTGGACCAAGCATTGCAGCAGATATGCGCTTTCCTGCCTTTGAGCAGTGGAGGCTTGTCACACTGGGGGAATATGTTTCACATGTTGACTTTTTAGCCGTTTATCAATTGCTAAGCGGAGTGTTTATCCGCGTCTCATTAGGATTATTCCTTCTATTAGATTCCATTAAGACACAATCTAAGCGTACAAAATTCACTCTACTTGTGGTTTTTTCTCTCATATTAACCATCGTTACAACGGTGCCTACCAGCGATGTGCAGGTCCAAATCGCGATTGGAAAGGTTTTTTACCCGATTTCTTTTATCTGCAGTATGTTCTTTACGTTCTCCCTGTTTTTGATTAGTTATTTACCAATGAAGCGAGGCATACAAGACCAATGAACCAACTAGAAGAACTGGATTTTCTGTTAAAAAAAGGGGAGCTTTCTTTGGAAAGGTTTTTTACCCGATTTCTTTTATCTGCAGTATGTTCTTTACGTTCTCCCTGTTTTTGATTAGTTATTTACCAATGAAGCGAGGCATACAAGACCAATGAACCAACTAGAAGAACTGGATTTTCTGTTAAAAAAAGGGGAGCTTTCTAATGAGGAAATCAATGATTTTTTCAAAAATTATAGTGATATTCAATTTATGTCGATTGAGAGTGATTTAAACATTCAAGTCTACTATTGTAAAGGCATGCTGGATACCACTCAGTTAAATGAATATTTTAATCCCATTCTGCTGAGCATCAGTACAGATGATCATACTCGATATCAATCCGAGGAGCTTCCACCTGTAAAGCATGTGCACACGATGAAAGAGATGCTGCAACATGTCTTTTCAGGATTTCTCATCCTCTTTCGGGAAGGGACGCCTTTTTTCCATGTATATAATATTGCCAAGGTCCCGCAGCGCAATCCGGAGGAATCTAGTACAGAGGTTTCGATTAAAGGACCAAAGGATAGTTTTACAGAAGAGATTTATACCAATATCTCCTTGATTCGAAAAAGAATGAAATCCGAACAGCTCTATTGTGAAGCCTTTGAACTTGGTTCCCTTAGTAAAACGGAGGTCTCGCTTCTCTATTTGAAAAATAAAGCCAAACCGGAGGTCATTGCAGAGATAAGAAAGCGTTTGGATGAATTTGACTCAGAAAGTGTGATTGGCAGCGGCCAATTGGAGCAATGGGTATCTGACCACACCTATTCCCTCTTTCCGTTAATCGATTATGTGACTCGTCCTGATTTTGCGATTGAAACCATGCTGCGGGGAAAGTTTATCCTAATTGTAAATGGGTCACCGTCTGTTTTGGTTGGTCCGATTACTCTTATCGAGTTAATCAAATCCCCTGAGGATATTCATTTCCCTTATTATTTTGTCATCTTTGGACGGATGCTTCGCATTATCGGCTTAATGATTTCCATCTTTCTGCCCGGGTTTTGGATCGCCTTATCCAATATTAATATGGATCAGCTTCCTTTTGCTCTTCTGGCTACAGTTATCGTTTCCCGAGAAGGGCTGCCGTTACCGATTGGGCTAGAGGCCCTGTTAATTCTTGGGCTTTTTGAGCTTTTACGAGAAGCTGGCGTTCGAATGCCTGCAGTGGTTGGACAAACCGTGTCCATTGTCGGGGGGTTGATTATTGGAGATGCCGCCATCCGGGCAGGCTTAGCTTCACCGACAATGATTGTCGTCATCGCCTTGACAGCAGTTTCTAGCTACACGCTTGTCAATCAGTCCCTAGTTGGAACAGTTACCCTTTTACGGATTTACATCTTGATTCTTTCCATCTTTCTAGGCGTATACGGGCTATTGATAGGTTATTTCAGTACACTTGTTTATTTATCCAAGCTGGAATCCTTTAAACTGCCATATCTTGAGCCTTTTATCTCCTTGAATATGAAGAAAATAGCAGATGCGTTTGTTGTGAATTCGATTAACCGAAAAACAGGGAAAACTTCTTTTTTACAGAGACGGAGAAAATGATATGATCGGACACACATTCAAATCTTTGACTATCACGGTTTGCTTATGTTTACTGGTGGTTACCTCATGTAGTAATGATATCGGTGAAATTGAACAACAAAACTATGCAACCGCCATCGGGGTGGACTATGAGAATGGAGAATACGTGATTTATATTCAAATGATTGGTTTAGAGTCGATTGCGAAAAGTGAGGGTGGTGATAAAAGTTCTCCTAAGGTATACGTTTCGAAAACAACGGGAAAAACCTTTATCGATGGTTTTTTTAAAGCGTATCATACGGCACAGGAACGGATAATATGGGCACATGTGACAGCAATTCTTATTTCTCAATCCGCCTTAGAGCAGGGCTTAGAAAATATTTTCGATGGAATCACCCGATATTATGAGTTTCGTCCGACTCCATGGGTGTTTGGTACAAAGGATTCCATCGAAGACATCTTGACTAACACTGGATTTTTTCAGCAAAGCTCTCTATATACGATTTTGCATAATCCTGATAGCTCCTATGAACAAAGCTCGACGATTATGCCACTGAAATTAAACCAGTTTGGCAGAGAAGTCTTCGAGCCGGGTCGAACCACGGCTTTGCCTTCCCTTTCTATTAATAAGAAGCAGTGGAAGGTCAACAAGAAGAAAGAGCCAAAATTAGAAATAGATGGCGCCTTTTTTCTTAAGGAGGAAAAGTTTAAGGGCTTCTTCTCTTGGGAGCAGATTAAAGGAATACGTTGGATTACGCCCGGAACGGAACGTACTGCCTTGCTCGTGCCAAAAAGGAATAAACCAGAATTCCTGGCTGTCCTTAAAAAGCAGCGGTTTCATATTCAGCCGGTTAAAAGCGGCGATCACTTTCAGTTTAATTTAACCTATCAGGCGACCGGTATAATCAGTAATCGGATGGAAAATAATGTGGTCAACATTGAGACAATGGAAGACTACACCCAAGAAACCATCCTAGCGGAAATCAGAGACCTATACAGATTAGGACTAAAGCATAATATCGATTTTCTGAACCTCGAGCATCAGCTATACCGAAAGCGGAATTCTGACTGGGAAAGATTGAAGAAGCAGAATCAGGACACCTTTATACGGGACAATAGCATTAAAGACATGAATGCTTCGATTACCATAGAACATTCTGGCTCGTTTAAGAACCGGAAGATCAAGATTAAAGAATAGGTAAGAATAGGTGACAGGCACCGCCCGAAATTTGTCGAAGGAGAGCGCATTGGCTCTCCTTAATCTATTAAGTACTCTCTCCAAGTCCGTGAAACATTCTGTGAAACAAGATTTTTCGGGTGGTGCCTGTCACCCCCTACTCATTTTTATTCTAAAATTGGTCATACTAATTTTACCAACTACGAGTGAGTGATGCTTGATGATTTTTAACAAGGGCTCTGAAAAAGATCGTCCTAGTAATAAAGAAACAGAGGATAAAGACTTCGGTACTTTAGCGAGATCACTGGAAGCCAATGTGGAGACGTTGAAGGAGATTTTCAAGGGCGATGAAACATTAAAATTGAGGAAGCTGCGTAATCGAGTGTTATCGGAAACTAGGTTTTGTGCGCTTTATTTTGACGGGATGGTAAATACTGAGTTAGTGAATGAAAATATCATTCAGCCTATTATGAACCATCCGTTTGCAGGTGGACATTCTTCCCTTCCACTATTAGAGGAGCTGCATAATAATGTCATTGTTTCGAATGAGGTTGTAAAAGAAAACAAGATCAGCAGTATTATCAACTCCTTAATACGTGGTCATACAGTAGTATTGGTGAATGGCTATGACCATTGCCTAGTAGTCAATTCAAAGGTATCTCTGTCTAGAGCGATCACAGAGCCGGAGTCTTCGAGACTTGTGCGTGGTCCTCGAGAAGGCTTCACAGAAGCTATCATGACCAATCTTAGTTTAATTAGGAAAATCATCAATAATCAGGATTTAAAGATGAAATTTAAAGAAATTGGCGAAAGAACCCACACAAAGGTTTGTGTTTGTTATATCGAAGGCTTGGCCCTCGAGGAAATCCTGCAGGAGCTGGACAAGCGTTTAGATGACATTACGCTTGATGGGATTCTTGACTCCGGGTATATACAGGAAATGATTAGCGATGCGCCCTTTTCCTTATTTGAGACCGTCGGCTATAGTGAGAGGCCTGATGTGGTTGCTGCAAAGCTGTTGGAGGGAAGGGTGGCCATCATTGTCGACGGAAGTCCATTTGTGCTGACCGTTCCCTATGTCTTAATTGAAGGGCTACAAGCTAATGAGGATTATTATAGTAAATATATTTATTCAACCTTTTATCGATTACTTCGTCTCGTTGGTGTTTTTTTAGCAATGGGATTACCTGCCATCTATTTATCACTTGCCTGCTTTCACCAGGAATTACTGCCGACTCGCCTATTAATTAGTGTGTCAGCATCGCGACAGGGCGTTCCTTTTCCAACGGTGATTACACTGAGTGGGATGCTCCTAGTCTTTGATGTGATTCGCGAGGCGGGGATTCGCATGCCATCCCCTATCGGTCAGGCGGTTAACATTGTGGGTACGCTAGTCTTAGGACAGGCCGCTGTTGAAGCAAAGCTGGTCAGTGCCCCGGTGGTCATTGTCACCGCCTTATCAGGGATGCTGACGATGCTGAGTCCGGTCACAATTGGGATGGTTGTGTTAGTCCGTTATCTATTGATCATAGCTGCATCCTTTTTAGGAATATATGGATATATCTTTGGCATGATTTTAGTCGTGCTTCATATGCTGAATCTCCGCTCCTTTGGAATTCCATATGTGCTTGGCTTAACCTCTGTGAAAAATCATAATGGACAGGATATCTGGGTGCGTGCTCCCTGGTGGTCGATGACACTAAGACCCAAATTAATCGGGGCAAAAAATCTTGTTAGGCAGAGCCGAAAAAACAGGTAGGGATCCTATGAACAAGAAAATGTGCTTACTATGCTCTTTTACCATGACTATTTGCCTAGTTCTGACGGCATGCTGGAATTACTGGGAAATAGAAGATTTATTGGTTGTGGGTGGAGTCGCGATTGATAAAGGAGAACAGGACCAATACCTCATCACCGTGGAAACGATTCAAATTGAGGGTGGAACTGATGCGAAGGTCGCCTCTAAATCTTTTTCCATGAATGGAAAAACGATGTTTGATGCGGTCCGGAACGAAATTTCCTTAACCGGAAAAAGATTATATTGGAGTCATGCAAAGTCCGTCATCATTAGCGAAGAGTTAGCAAAGGAAGGAATCATAAAATTTCTCGATTGGTTTCATCGTGATTCTGAAACAAGAGACGATATCAAGATTTTTATTTCCAAAGGAAAATCGGCCAAGGAAATCCTGCTGGCAAAAAAAGCACAAAACAGAATAAAAGGTTTAGAGCTAGCCGAAATGCTGACAAGTCAGGATGCATTGAGTAAGGCACCCGATATCGAAATTTGGAAGGTCATAAATGAAATAGCGACTTCCGGGATTTCTGCCATTTTACCAGTGATTCAATTAAATAAAGACCTGGCGCAAAACACGGGTACTGCTATTTTAAAGCAAGACAAGCTGGCAGGCTTTCTTAATAGCCAAGAAACTCAAACGCTTCTTTTTACAAAAGATGAAATAAAAGGTGGGATTCTTGTCATCGAAGCAAATGAATCCCATCCTCCGCTTTCAATGGAAATCTTTACGACCAACACAAAGACGCAGCCTTTGATTGAAAAAAACGGCATTAAAATGGAAATAAACATCGATACCAAGCTTGGATTAGGTGAAATAGCTGGAAATGATATCGAAACGGATGAACAAAGCCTCCTGGAATTAAAGAAGGAAGTCGAAGAGCTGTTAAGTAAGCGTGTAGAAAAGCTCATTTCATTCATCCAAAACGAGTATGGGACAGATATATTTGGTTTTGGCGCCAAAATACATGCCAATGAACCGAAAACCTGGAAAAAGGTCGAGAAGAATTGGGAAGAGTATTTTAAAGAGTTAAACGTACAGGTAACGGCAAATGTAAGGATCATCAACAGCGGAATGATTGCTGAACCGTTAAAAATGGGTGATTAATATGATTTTTATTCCAGTCTTTGTCTATTTTATATTAGTGATTTATGAGTTTGTCCCATTGTATAAACAAAAGCTTTGGCGCGACCTTTGGGTCAATTCGGTTATAGGGCTCGCCTCCTTCTCGTTTGCTGTCATGCTTGCACTTAGATGGAAGGTACCGAGCCCGGCAAAGCTCATTCAAAGAATGATTGAATACTTTTTTTGAAGGTAGGCTTTTATCATGCAGAAGGAAAGAATCACGGATAAACAGGCAACCCACCTATTAATTATTTTCTATATTGGGAGTACGTTTATTATAGGTGCTGGAGCAGGGGCCAAAAATGATACTTGGATCAGCGTTATTCTGGGGGTCATCTTAGCTACACCGATGTTATTTGTCTATGCGAGGCTCTTAGCCCTTTTTCCCGAAAAAGGCTTATTTGATATTCTTGAATTGGTTTTTGGTAAAATCATCGGAAAATGTGTGGCATTTTTATATATTTGGTATACCTTCCACCTTGGGGCGTTGGTGATTCAAAACTTTGGACAATACATTAATACGACTACGATGCCGGAAACTCCTCTATTGATACCGATGCTTTGCCTAGGGTTGGTCTGCATTGCGGCTGTAAGGTCGGGAATTGAAGTGATTGGCAGAATTAGTGTCTATAGTCTCCCTTTAATATTTTTTATCATCTTCATTGTTCAAATTATGGGTCTGCCCAATTGGAATTTGGAGAATGTTAAACCCATACTTGCTAATGGGTTTCTCCCCGTTCTGAAGGGAGGCTTTTCGGTTTTTTCCTTTCCCTTTGCAGAATCGGTTGTCTTATTGGGCGCTTTTTTTTCGTTAAAAACAAACCATTCCGCTTATAAAATTTTCCTAAAAGGAACGGCGATTGCTGGGTTTTTCTTGCTCATTATTACGCTCAGGAATATTTTTATATTGGGAGGAATGCTACCCAATTTATATTTTCCGTCACATGTGGCAGTATCTCGAATCAGCATCGGCCATTTCCTGCAAAGAATTGAAGTCACGGTAGCGGTTGTCCTAATATTTGGCGTTTTCATCAAAGCCAGCATTTGTTTGTTAGTATCCAGCATGGGAATAGCCAAGGTATTTAAATTACATGACTATCGTTCAGTCGTCATTCAAACCGGTTTATTAATGGTATACTTCTCCTATACCTTATACGACAGCATCTTTGAAATGAGAGCCTGGGCATTTGAAATCTACTCCTACTACGCCTTCCCCTTTCAAGTCATTCTCCCCCTCGTCATGCTCGGAATCGGGGAGCTCAAACGATTGAAAGGTAGCTGAAAAAAGTGACAGGCACCACCCGAATTTTCTTGTTTCACAAAATGTTTCACGGAGCATGATTCAGTGATTCTAGTTCCGTGATGGACCCTTCTGAAAGAATTCTCCCACACTTCATCAGAATCATGAATCCTGTTCGTATCCAAAGCTCGGCGGGTTGATATAGGGATTTTTGTAAAAATAGCTGCTCCTGGGCAAGGAATTATGCGGTTTAACTACTTTTATTAAGGTGATGGATATGTTAATTAGACAAGCTACCAGCGATGAGATGCTAGCACTTTGGTTTAAATTTCACACCTCCGATTACTTTGCAGCGCAAATGCAGAGTGGGAATGCGGAGTTTTGGGCAATTGAGCATCACGCGAGATTGATTGGGGAATTATATTTTTTCAAATCACTGGAGGATCCTGATTTTGCAGATGGGAAGACCACCGCCTATCTTTATGGCTTCCAAACCGAAGAAATCATGCGCGGAAAAGGGCTCGGAACCAGGCTGATGAACACAGTTTTTGAGAGATTAACTGAGCTGGGCATCAGCTACGCAACCATTGGCGTGGAGCCTGACCAAGAGGCTAATGTTCGATTATATACGAGATTGGGCTTTACAGAAAAAGTTAAAATGGTAAGTGAAAATCCCTGTGATGTTGACGAAAGCTTCCAGCCTACTTTCGGGCCGGAATACCTGTTATTGCGGAAAAAGCTGTAAGCAATGCCAATGTGCAACCGCAAAAAATGACCTGGAATGCTCTGATTCCAGGTCTACTTCATATATTCACTTCGATTATCTAACCCTGTGAAACATTTTGTGAAACAAGATTTTTCGGGTGGTGCCTGTCACCCTAATAGATATCGATGACCTCAAAGCTTTGGTCGTTATCGCTATTTTGTAAGACACGGGACATAAAAACAGAGAACTCTGCTCTTGTGATGGTTTGATTTGGTTTAAAGCTGTTATCCTGATATCCGGTTGTAATGCTATTGGCCGCTAAAGCCTGGATATGAGAATAGGCCCAATGGTTCGAATCAATATCCGTAAAGGAAATGGTGGTACTTTCTTCTGCTAAAGAGAAGGCGCGGTTGATGACAGCAGCCATTTCCGCTCTCGTTAACGTTTTGTCAGGGTAGAAATAGCCGCCATTACCTTGAAAAATGCCTTCATCGATAACCGTTGCCATCGTATCATATCCGTAGGATTCCTTGCTGGCATCCTGAAGCTTAGGGTCCGGACGATTGGTCGTTTCTAAGCCGAGCGCTCTTACAATCATCGTCGCCGCGTCTACCCGTTTAATGGTTGCATTCGGTCCAAAGCTTCCATCTTTGTATCCATTAATAACCTTCTTGCCTGACAAATATTCTATATCTCCCTTTGCCCAATACTGGTCTGGGATATCATGAAATGTTGTCTGCGCTGTAACGGTAAACCCAAGAACAATAGAACCCGCACAGACAGCCGCAAGCATTAAAAGCCAAACTTTCTTCATTGCCTAGAACCTCCAGTGTTATTGAACCTGATAATCCTTTGTAAATATGACTTTATTATTTTGATCATAGGCTTTAATTGTAATAGAATCGCCGGAGGTTAACCCAGTTAAGCCCAAGCTGTAAGTATTATTGCCTTCATAATGCATTTCCTTGTTATTTGCAGTCATCTTGATAACGGAGTTGTTGCCGCTAGCAGTGATGGATGTTACATAGGTATTGTGTTTGAGTGATACATGATTAATCGGCTCATTTGCATCAGGAATGGCATCTAAAGTAAATGGCTGCACAATACCCTTTGCTAGCTTTTCCCCATCAGCAGATGTTACTTTGCTGGAAATATTCAATGTATAGGATTTATTTTCCTCATAAGCTGATTTCGGTGTGACAATGATTGCTTTCTTGTCGCTCGAAAGCGTAACCTCTGTTGAGATGGTACGATTATTTTCATCCTTAACCTTTATGTTCGTTTTCGTCACAGATGATTCCTTTAAAGGCTGACTGAATGCAACCGTCCATACTTTATTGCTGTCAGTGATGGTCTTAGACTTCCAAGTGCTCACATTCTCTTCAGCGCTTGAGACTGAGTTAGGAACGACCATAAAGAGTGTGATTATACATAAAATGGAGAGAATCCCCCATTTTTTTATTTTCATCATGGGTGCACCACCTGTACTTTCAGTTCATCCATGCTGTTTTGCTCGAGTAGTGTTTGAAGATTTTTAGGCTTCTCCATTAAATCATAAAGTGAATAGCTCTTACCTGCGCTAGAGAAGCGCTTTTTATTCACAACAGGTTTATCTTTATTGACAGGTACTTGAACCACTCGTTTTTCCAATTCGTAATCATTTTCACCATAAAGAATGACTTCAACATCATATTTTTCATGATCCGGTAGCTTTGTAAAGCCAACATCATATAATTTATTGTCAGCGCTTAAAGTTTCAAATGATTTTGTATCTATAAGCGTCGCTGCATCGTCAGCTGTTTCTCCTGGCTTGAATACATTCACGACTATTCTATCAATCTCGCCATTTTCAATACCTTTTGTATCAATAATCGTATCAACATTGGTGATGGAAGATGAAATGGTCGTATCATCTGTCACCTCTTCGACCTTGTGAATAACCTCAACCTCTTTTATATAACGTAATGGTGCAGTTACTTTAATATTTCTTGGTGAAAAATCTTCGATAAGCTCCTCAACCTTTGTTTTCGTATCATCACTATCTGGATGATCTGCCTCGATTTCCGCAAACATTAATTCTGTAAAAGATAGACTGTATGTACCGAAACCATAGCTTTCATGTGTAAAAACTTCATTATCCGATAGGTCTAATACAATCGGTTCGGTAATTGAGAGTGTATAGTATCGATTACTTTTCCAATGCTCCCCTTCATCAGGAGTAATGATTAACTTATATGGATTGTCAGAATCAATTTCCATGCTAATGGAAACAAGCTCTCCTGTATCATCTTCTATTAATGAAATACCTGGATGATTCTTCATCGATTCATTCGGAGCGGCAGGATAAAGGTCCTCATCTGGGTTCCATTTAATAGGTGTATCAAACTCTAAAACAATCGGTGATTTAACATCTAGGTAATCGGTCTCAAGCGCAAATTCATTCGCCAAATCAGCACTAGAAGGCGTGGGAATGGCAAATACGGCAATAAGCATGAATATGATAGCAAGCTTAACCGTCTGCGCTAAAAGGTTGAATTTTTTTGCTGAATACATCATTTTGTCACATCCTTAAATTACATATCTTGGCACTATATTCCTATAATAAAATATAACATTATTAATCTTTGTTCTCAATACTGATAAGTTGTGGTTAAATTTTCCATTTGCGATTTAATGTCGATATTTCCAGGGAAATCTAGATTATAAATAGGTAACTTCATTGATTTCAAAATGGCTCTAATCAACTATTCTTTCATTTTATTACTATATTTTTTGTGGATTTTTAAAAAAAGTAGAGGAAGTCCAAATAGAAACGATGACAAAGAGTTTGTAATCACTAGGAGTATAAAAAAATAGACCTGGAATGCTCTGATTCCAGGTCTACTTCATATATTCACTTCGAATAGCTAACCATGTGAAACATTCTGTGAAACAAGATTTTTCGGGCGGTGCCTGTCACCACTTTTTACGTTTTCCGCTTATGATATGGTTAACACTTCATATTTTGAGGCTAATTCTACAAATTGCGCCATCCCGCTGATTTGACCGGCTACAAGCTTCTCACCTAACTCATAGTAGTCGACACATGTTTTACAAGCAAGAATGTCAACGCCTTTTTCCTCCAGTTCTTTTAATTGAAGAGAGACAAATGATTCGCCCGTTAAGCTATAGACACCTCTATTCATGCAAAAAACAGCCACAGGCAGCTCTTCTTGTTGCTTAAGAACAGTAAAGAAGGTTTCTAATATCCCTTCTCCCAGTTCCTTTTCTCCTGCACCAAGCTGGTCGGACGAAAGTAAAATCACTTTATTTTTCAATTTTTCCACCTCACTGGTTTACTCAAGCTAGTTTAATTTTTCAATAGACAGCACAATTCCTTGCAGTAGCACCATGTTCTTTTTTTCACATACACATAAAATTTTATCATTACACTTACTACCTATTCCATTCATTCTTTAGATTGAAACTAGGGATAACCTATCTATTTTTTTGCAATAGATTGATACGAGGCTTTTTTATAAAACTAGCAGGCGTATGTTGTGGCAGCAGTGTTGAAGTTCCCTCGCCAGAATGAATGGAGATTTTCCGAGTACATATCTACCGCCAGAGCATTACGGTATAATAATAAGTAAATAAGGAAACGGAGGAACTAATTATATGTCTGGAATAAAAAAAGTGACGTCCGATTTATCTCATGTCATCCCCAAGGTGCTTCAATGGGTGCTAAATCTTTCATTAATATTATTAGCTATTGTTTTATCCTTCCTATTATTCAAGGAACTTGTGTCGTTTGTACTCTTATTAATCAAGAATGAAAATAATAATTTTAAAATATTCCTAGAGAACATTCTGATCTTCTTTCTCTACTTCGAGTTTATCACGATGATTGTGAAATATTTCAAAGAGCATTACCATTTTCCGCTTCGCTATTTTATTTATATTGGCATCACGGCCATGATACGCCTCATCATTGTTGATCACAAGGACCCATTAAATACATTATTATATTCTATCGTTATATTAGTCTTAATCATTGGATACTTCATTATGAATCTAACGCCTAGAGAAAGACCAGAGAGTAAGTGGTTTTTTAATAGGAAGTCGCAGGAGTGAGTGACGTTCTTATTTCATATGGACAAGTCACCGGCTTCACCTTAATATCGTTCTGTATCATCACAATGTTTCATAATCCATTTGGTATTTCTTACCCTATGGGCTGTGAAACATTTTTGTGAAACAAGATTTTTCGGGTGGTGCCTGTCACTTTTCGTGATAATAATTCTCATTCTCGGTTATACTATAAAAAGAGAAGGCAACTTAAATAGTTGCCTTTCGAGGTATTACACTTTAGGTTCAAATGTTTTACAGTCGGTTTCTTCAGAAGT
The DNA here is from genome assembly GCF_900104575.1 of Bacillus tuaregi. NCBI lineage: Bacteria > Bacillati > Bacillota > Bacilli > Caryophanales > Bacillaceae > Bacillus > Bacillus tuaregi. The sequence continues at coordinate 158,837 of NZ_LT629730.1, read as the reverse complement.
AGATGCATGTTCTGATGTACGATTCACCACATAAATCGAAGAGGCATGACATTGGTTTCCTGCTCCCCAGTAATTACAGCTATTCACTTCACATTTTACATCCTTTGCCACTTTAAACACACCTCCCTTATGAGCTAATATTCTCAAAAGAGGGTCATTTCATACTGGATGAACGGCGCATGGAAGCATTCACCATGTTCACTAAAAGCGAGGTGTAGCCGAATCCGAGTATTTCACCAAAATACTAGACAACAGCTACCTTCCCCTTATTTATTCACAATGCTTGTATAGGTCTTCACGGTCATGATGTAATAGATGGCATAAATGATGATAAACGCAAGCATCGCGGAGAATAGCGGGATAAACATATTCGCGCCAATCAAGCTGGAGATAAAGTTACTGATAAAGTAGAGAATTGTACCTCCATGCAATAAGCCGACAATTAATGGTAAACCGAACACAAAGAGTGTTTGTTTCCTGATCGATTTCCGTAGCTCCCTTTGACTGACACCGACTTTCCGTAATATTTCATAATTTGGCTTCATTTCATTGGCCTCTGTCAGCTGCTTAAAATAAATAATGCTCCCGGTGGCAGCTAAAAAGACTAACCCTAAAAATCCGAAAATAAAGAGGTTGAGCGCGTTACCTTCCTTCCCCTTCTTATAGGCAATATAATAGGAGGAAGAAACCTGGAAGTCCTCTCCAATATAGGGCTCAAGCTTTAACGCCGTAGCCTCAGTCGTTTTCTCGTCCTCCACTTCATAGGCCTGATAGATGAACGGCTCCATTTTTTCAGAAACGATAGAAAAAAGTTCATCTGATACGACAACAAAGAAATCCGGATAATCAAACGGCAGAATACTTCCTTCAACCATCCCCACAATCGAAAGGGATTGATGTTCATTTGCCATTTGCAGCGTCAGGCTCTCCCCCGCAAAATCAGAATCAGTAAACTCCGTCAGTCGCGGCTTAATGATAACCACCTCATTCTCCGAAAGAGTAAGCTGGTTCGCTCGATCTAACGCCGTTGCGGCTTGATTATAAGCACTCTCCGGAACAAGCTTCATGGACTCTGTTACATAATCCAGTTCAAAGGACAGCTCTCCTGTCATATGGAGCACAGGAATTTCAACCTGTTCACGAATCGGATGTTCGTGGTCCTCGACAATCATCGAGTGTATTTTTGTATCAAAATCATCGCCCTTTGATAAATGGGTGTAGCTAAACGGCACATCCTGCAGCGTCTGTCTCTCACTTCCATAATAGGTGCTATAGGTTGCCCCAAAAAAACTAATCGTGGCGGCACTTAATAACGCAATCAGTGTAAATGTATTGGTGTTCCCTTTCATTCGGTAAAAAAGCTGCGTGATTTCAATCAGATTCGTTCCTTTGTAATAACGCGGCTTATTCTTTTGTAGCAGCTTTAATAGGTACACCGTTACAGAGCGGAAAAATAAATACGTACCAGCCATCATAAGAATCAGCGCAATCCCGTAATTGGTAAAAATATAAGAGGTCGTTAGCTCCTCGGGAAATGGCCTCATAATCATCCAATAACTCACAGCCAGCAGTACGACCCCAAGCATCGAGGAGATGACAGAAACCTTTGGCTTCTCTTCCCCCTTTTTCTCTGCATGGAATAATTCAATTAACTTAAAACGATAGATTAGCCGGTAGCCTTGAAGCGAAGTAAACAAGGTAATCATCAGAAATACGATGACCGTTTGCAGCACCGCTTCGATGGAGATAGTAAAATCAACCCCTGTCGTGGACCCCATTAGGCGAATCAGAATCATCGTAAACAGCTTGCTAAGAAAGGTTCCCAGCACCATTCCAACCACTAATGAGATGAGACCCATGCATAGATTTTCATAAAAGAGCATCTTTCCAATCGTCTTTTTTCGTAGGCCAAGCATCGAATACAAGCCGACTTCCTTTTTTCTTTTTCTTGTAAAAAAAGCATTGGAATATAAAATAAATATGCCCACGAATAAAATTAAGAGAAGAGACGATGCCATAAACATAAAATTCATCGTATCAGACACTAAAATGCTTTCTTTAATATTCTCGTTATATTGTAAGGAAACAAAGGTATAGTAAATGACAATGCTAAAAACGAATGAAATAAAATAGACCAAATAATGACTAAAATTCCCCTTCATATTTTTCCAGGCTAGGTTAAATAGCGTCATGCACTCCACCCCCAAGCGCAGCTAATACATCCAGTATCTTGTTGAAAAATTCCTTTCGAGACTGCTTCCCTTTGACAAGCTCTGTAAACAGCTTGCCATCCTTGATAAATAAGACTCTTTCGCTATAGCTGGCAGCATAGGCATCATGCGTCACCATCAGAATAGTCGCTTTGTCATGCTCACTCAGCTGCTTCATGCTTTCCAATAAATCAGTTGCCGATTTGGAATCAAGCGCCCCTGTCGGCTCGTCAGCCAGAATCAGGCTTGGCCCTGCTACAATCGCCCGTGCGGCTGCCGTTCGCTGCTTTTGACCGCCTGAAATTTGATATGGATACTTTTCCAAAATCGAGCGAATCCCAAACTTTTCTGCCACCTCAGCTACGCGCCGCTCCAGCTCCTTTATATTCATTTTCGCCAAGGCTAACGGAAGCAGAATATTTTCCTTAACCGTTAACGTATCCAGCAGGTTATAATCTTGAAAAATAAACCCTAATTGTTCGCGGCGAAAATTTGATAGCTGCTCTTCGTTCATATTCAGGATACTCTGCCCATCGATTCTAACCTCCCCTGAGCTAGGTGTATCGATGGTAGCTAATATATTTAACAAGGTGGATTTCCCTGCACCGGACGGTCCCATAATCCCGACAAACTCACCTTCTGCAACCGTTAAGTTAATTTCCTCCAGTGCGGTAAAAACATGACCCTTCGAACCATATATTTTTTTCAATCGCTTTGCTTCTACAATTGCTTTCATTCTATAATTTCCCCCATTTGTTATGAATCTTGAATAACTGATACTTTTATTCTAAACGAATGAATCATGATTCAAACTTACAGTTCCGGGGTTCAACCTTACAGTATTGTCACCATGATGCAATTCTTCTCTATTTTAGATAAGATGGAGGCAAGAAATCTATCTACTATATAGCACACTTGGTTTCTGGAGGGACTTCTATGAAAATGATGATTGTCGAAGATGACATTACGATTCGAGATATGCTAGGGGAATCGATTGCGAAATGGGGGTTTGAGATTGTGAAGGTAGAGGATTTTAACCAGATCCTTCACGTATTGACGACAGAAAATCCTCAATTGGTGCTATTGGATATTAACCTGCCGGCCTATGACGGCTTTTACTGGTGCAATAAGATTAGAGAAATCTCGAAGGTGCCGATTATCTTTATTTCTTCCCGCACCACCCCAATGGATATGATCATGGCCATGAACATGGGCGGCGACGATTATATTCAAAAGCCGTTTGATACAAATGTTCTGATGGCTAAGATCAATGCGCTGTTACGTCGCTCCTATTCGTACATCCAAGCTCCATCCAATGTGCTGGAGCATGATGGAATCATCTTAAACCAGAATGACTGGGAGGTATACTATGGAGATGAAAAAATCAATCTATCCAAAACCGAATTTATCATCCTCCATCTCCTCATGCAGCAGAAAGGAACCATTGTTAGTCGGAACAAAATCATGCGAAGGCTTTGGAAGGACGAAAGCTTTATCGATGACAACACATTAACAGTCAATATTAATCGTCTGCGCAAAAAACTCGCTGAAATCGGCAAGGAACATTTCATTACAACGAAGAAAGGCGAGGGGTATGTGATTCAATGAGCTTTCATCATTACTTAAAGGATAAAAGATTCTTCTTCCTCTTCTATTTGGTTTTGATGGCCTTTATTTCCATAATGACAGTGGTCAGTGTGGAAGAGCCGTATGCGTTTGCCAATGTTTTATATATCAATTTGAGCGGCTTTTTGCTGGTGCTTCTCTATATCACCATCGGTTATTTTTATCATCGTACATTTTATCGCGAATTAATGGAGTGGACTGAAAGTGAACAGGACGGAGTGCTTGTGAGTATACTGCAGCCCTCCAGCCAGGAGCAAAGACTGTTTCTACGTTTTTTAGAAAAAAGGCAAAAGGACCATTTTCACAAGCTGCAGCAGCTATATGATGAAAAGCTTGATCATCAGGAATTCATCCTCTCCTGGATACATGAAGTGAAGCTGCCGATTGCCGCGGGCCGGCTCCTGATAGAAAACAGTGAAGGCCGCTCCGCAGAATGGCTTGCCGATAAATTGGAGGATGAACTGAACAAAATTGACCAATATGTGGAGCAGGCCCTTTACTATTCAAGGGTCGACTCCTTCTCAAAGGACTATTTCATTACCGAGGTGCATCTGAATCAGATTGTGAATAGCAGCGTGAAGAAATACGCTAAGCTGTTTATTAATAAAGGAATCCAGTTTGAAATGGACCTTGCGGATCAATATGTTCAAAGTGATAGCAAATGGCTTGGCTTTGTGATTGACCAAATTCTAGCCAATTCCCTCAAATATACAAACGAAGGTGGGAAGATTACTATCCAGCTTGAGGAAGATTCTCTGGAAAAAAGAGTCTATATTCTTGATAATGGAATTGGAATTAAAGCGGAAGACATCCACCGAGTCTTTGAAAAGGGATTTACCGGCACCATCGGCAGAAGCCACGCTAAATCGACAGGCATCGGGCTCTATCTTGCCAAGCAGCTTGCCAACAAACTTGGTCATGACATCACTATCGAATCAGAAGAAAACAGCTATACAAAAGTAGCAATTCACTTTCCAAAGATTAGGAATTATTATCATTTGAGTTAGATGGAGAGGTAGGAAGTCCATTTTTCCATTTATTTTTCAAGCATACAGTTACTGCCGATAGTCAGCACTCCCGTTTGAACACGCACGAGACCACTAACGAATATGTACTAACCTACTACAGGTGGTACCGTGCCTATCATCAAATCGACAAAATCCGATAAACTTCGGGGCGTGCCTGTCACTCCCCTATAATTTATTAGCAAACTCGTTTAGTTTTTTAGATAATTCTCCAATCTCTACAATAACAGTTAATATTTGTTGAATGGAGGCAGCTTGTTCTTGACCTACAGAAGTGATTTGTTCAATGGAAGCTCCCATTTCTTTCGTAACAGATTGGATTTGCGACATTTTATCACGTATATCCTGTGTTGAAGTAGCGGTTTCCTTTGAAAACCTGCGAATTTCTTTTGCAACCACTTCAAAGCCTCTCCCTTTTTCACCTGCCCGGGCTGCCTCAATCGCTGCATTGAGTCCTAGCAAATTCGTCTGATCCGCCATTCTTTTGATTACCGTTAATACTTCATCTGTATTTTTTACATCCTCCCCTGCTTGATGAGATTGTACTAGAAGCTCTTGAGAAAAATCGGCAAGTGAATTGGAGCCATTGGCCACATAGCTAAGTTGTTCATTTGCTAATGATAAGGATTCGACAATCTGATTGGAAATGGCTCTTAATTCGCTTTGCCTACGTATCTGAATCGCCATTCCACCAATGACTTGACCCTTTTGGTTATGAAGAGGAAGTGCGGTTCCCGTAAATTCAAAGCCATAGAATTCAGCCGGCACTTCAGCCTGCAGACGTCTATTTTGCTTAAGTGCCAGTGCGAGTGGCTCTTCGGAATGTAATGGCTGTCCCACATGAATCTTTAAATCAATAGTCTCTCCGGGAAAATAAGCAATAAATTTTTCTAAATCACATAAAGCGATTGATAAATCAGCTGGTACGGCCGCTTTTAATATAGGAATCATAGCAACAACGTGCTCTAAAGAATCTACTTTGTTAAACATTAACAATAACTCTCCATTTCTTGGGAAAACTGTAGTAATGACCCTTGGTCTATAAACTAAACATATAAAGACTACACTGTTATGAAAAATCTGAGGAAAATGAAAAGGATTGGCCCCTGTATAAACCAGAGAACAATCCTTTTTTGCTGAAAAAAATGACTAACATTTAGGTTCAACTAGATACATATCCTGCCCCAGATTAGGCCCTCATTTTTAGGTTACTTATCCTACTGGTTGACCTTACCTGTTCAATTTCATGATAAAATTTATCATTTAGTACTTTTATATAGGTTCCTTTCATTCCTAATGAACGCGATTCGAGAACCCCGGCACTCTCAAGTTTACGAAGACCATTTACAATCACTGAACGAGTAATTCCGGCACGATCGGCAATTTTTGAAGCGACCACTAACCCTTCCTCTTCGTTAAGCTCATCGAATATATGAACGATAGCCTCCATCTCACTGTACGATAATGAATGAATAGCCATTTGTACAACGGCTTTTTTACGTACCTCCTCATTCCTTTCCTCCGTTTTTGCATGAAGGATTTCCATGCCAACCACTGTTGAGCTATATTCTGCTAGAATGAGGTCATCATCATGAAATGGCTTATCTAATCTTGCCAGAATTAACGTTCCTAAGCGTTCACCCGCCCCAATAATGGGAACAATCGTGGTTAGACCTGTTTTAAACAAATCTCTATTTTCCACTGGAAAGGCTGTATATTCACTGTTCACATCCAGATTGGAAGACGTCTCCTCGATCGTAAATAAATGCTTCGTATATTCCTCAGGAAATTGACGCGCCTCAATCAATTTATTCATCCGCTCATTTTCAATTTGTTGGCATACAGCAAAACCAAGCAGCTTGCCCGTCCGGCTTACGATAAAGATATTGGCGTCAATAATTCCACTTAGTGTTTCTGACATTTCATTAAAATTCACAGATTTACCTGCAGCTTTTTGTAATAGAGCATTAATTTTTCTTGTTTTTAATAATAAGTTCATGATTATACCCTCCTGTAAAAAAATATAGTTACCATGCTATGAACCCGTATCAAGTCCATCTAAAAAGTAAAAAGCTTTGGTCAGTTCAGAACAAAAATCTCATTCAAAAAATAATATTAATTAGAATAAGCTCGTAAAAATTAGTTGTTTTATTCACATGATGTATGTAAAAACATAAGTCATAAAGTCCATTATTGAACCTTGAAAAACGAAGGAAGTACGTTTCTATAGATATTTCTCTTTCGAAGAGTGTTTAGGAGTTATCCTACAGAGGCTTCGGGTTGAGTCCATTTTTATGTGAATAGTCATAAGTGGCTGAAGAAATTCACAAAAAGTAATCTAAGTCCTTTTTCTACTATCACTACAGTAGTAACCAAATCCAGATAACATAGTACCATATACTCAATCTGATTTGTATATTTAAACGCTCAAATAATATAATTCGCGCATTTCTAATAATTCAGGTTAATCGAATGGGGTGACAGGCACCATCCATTACTCAGCGTGGAACATTTTGTGAAACAAGATTTTTCGGGTGGTGCCTGTCACTCTAATTGTAATTGTATGAATTTTATACCATCAATTGACAGAATTTAGTATTTTTATATAATATATTAGATGATAATCAATATCACGAGAAAATTACATATGTTTTATACGAAATGGCAAACCATTGGAAATGATGGGACGCAAAACTAGAGGGGCTACGTCTGTATGGATATGCCAGCCAGGTTACCGAAAATAAATGCTTTTTGGCTCACTTTCGGTATGAATGTGAGTTTTCTTTTTTTCAAGATGGAGAACAAATATGCGGAAATGAAGAGTAGGTGGACTTTAATGTTTTTTTGGGACAAATGGACAAATAGCAAAACATCTACAGCTGGTAATTTTTTGGAAAACACATCCTTATTTTTAGACTACCCTGACGCCATTTTTACGATGAATGTAAATGAACAAATACTATCAATCAATAAGGCTTTCACCCATCTATTAGGACATTCGCTTAAGGATGTCTTGGAAGATATAGATAAATGGATATCCCCACATGACTTTGAGAAATTTCAATACCATATCCACAAAGCCTTTCATAACCTCCCTTCTTCTTTTGACTGTCAGTTAATCCATAAAAAAGGGTATAGAATCCCTGTGGAGATATCAGTCATTCCAAGCGTGCAGAAGGATAAAAGTATACTCACCTATTGTGTCTGTAAGGATTTGCGAACCACCCAATTATACGAAAAAGGGATTCTAATCCTAACCGATCATCTACAGCAATCCCAAAAAAGAACAAACATCGGCAGCTTTGATTATGATTTAATCGAAAATGAAGCCTTTTGGTCACAGCAAACCTATCAAATTTTCGGAATCGAGGATCCAGACTTTATCCCTGCTAATGAATCGATAGCAAAATTAATCCATCCGGATGATTTAGAGAAGGTTGAAAAAACACTAGGTAGAGCCAAGCATTTCGGCGAAGGCTATGAGCTTGAAACGAGAATTCTTAAAAATAGCGGGGAACAAAGGACCCTTTATCAACGCGCTGAAATCATGCTTGATGAGACAGGAAAGGCGATTCGGATAATAGGGACCGTTCAGGATGTCACTTCACAAAGGGAAATTGAAAATCAGTTAAACAAAAATGAACAGATGCTACAATCGATTACCGATCGTTTACAGGTTGGGATTTGGTCCTATAGTTTAAACGAAAATCGACATATATTCTGCTCCAAGGGCTTAGAGGACATATATGGGTTAAATCAAGCTGAACTAATGATGAAGCCTTTATTATGGACCGACAGCATTCACGAAGATGATTTACCCTCTGTTATTGAAAACATAGACAAGGCAATCAATGGAAAAGAAGTGACCCATAAGTATCGGATTCGAAATGTAAAAGGAATTGAAAAATGCCTTCGCGTCCAAATGATTCCCTATTTTGAGCACACCGGAAAAGTGATGCAAATAGATGGATTTGTCGAGGATTTTACCGAGGAAAAAGTGTATATTGATGCTCTTTCGTTTCTCGCAGACCACGATTCTTTAACTAGACTTCCGAATCGTCGTTACTTTAAAAGGGTCTTAACCGAGCATATTCAGTCGCAAAGCCATGCAGAGAAATTTGCTGTTTTATATCTAGGCATTGACCGCTTAAAATCGATTAACGATACCTTTTCATATCAATTAGGCGATGAGCTGCTTATTAGTATTGCTGAAAGGTTAAATCGTGTCCTCGTGGGCGAGGATACGTTTCTTGCCCGTATTGCAGGAGATGAATTTGCCATCTATGTCAGAAATATTATCGAAGCAGAGGATGCCATCCAAGTGGCAAAAAAGATTATTCAGGAATTTGAGAAGCCTTTTTACCTCGAGGAGGAGGAAATCTATTCAACCACAAGCGTTGGGATTTGTTATTACCCTTTTGATGGCGAGGATTCTCATACTCTTTTAAAAAAAGCCGCAATTGCCTTACACAATATAAAGGAAATCGGACAAAGTCATTGGCAAGTCTATTCATCCTTAATGAACATTGAATCGTTTAAAAAGTTTCAATTAGAAAAGGATTTGCGAAAAGCCTTGATGAATAACGAAATGTATCTGGAATACCAGCCAAAGGTCAATACACTAAACCAGCTAATAGATTGTCAAGAAAAATCTTTTAAATCGAAAACAACTTCATGCTATACTAAAAATGCGCAACTCAAATAACCCTCCGAACTTAATTTGGAAGGTTTTTGCTTTATTTGAAAATGCTGTTATTAAATAGTTTCTTGGAATGGTGTTTTCGTTTTTAACATCGCATAAATCCAGTGTAAAAGTTTATTAGCACATGCAATAATGGCTACTTTATAAGGCTTACCTTCTTCACGTTTTAAATCGTAGAAGGCACGTAATCGCTTATTTCGTGCAATGGTTTCATCAGTTGTTTTCTTTTTACGACTATCTCGAATGGAACACCGAACTGCTGTAAAAAGCATGTGGCGAAGCCTTGCAGAGCCTCGTTTAGTAATATGATTCTTCGTACCTTTAAAGCGACCTGATTCAAAAACACTAGGGTCAAGTCCTGCAAAGGCAACTAACTTTTTGGGATGACTAAACCGATCAATTTCTCCGATTTCAGAAATAATCGTGGCAGCGATTTTTTCACCTACACCGGGAATTGTTTGGAGTAGTTCATATTCTTCAAGTTGTACCGCCAACTTATCAATCTCACGCTCCAACGTAGAAAGTTGTTGGTGGTACGCTTGAAGTAAATCAATATACATATTCAGACTGACTAGAAGGCTTTGATATAGCGTTGACTGAAATGGATTGCGTTCTGCAGCTGCGATTAATCCTTCTGCTTTTTTATGCGCCCAATTAAATGAACGTGCTTTACAATGCCTATCAATAAATTGTGCAATTTCCTCCACACCAGCTTTTAAGACGGACTCCGAGGTAGGGAAGGTTTGTAAAGTTTTTAATGAAACCTCGGCATACAAATCGCCAAAAACACCTTTATACTCTGGAAATACTTGATCTAACACAGCTTGAAATTGAAGCTTTGTTTGAACCATAATTCCCGTCATATTTTCATGTTGTCTTGTCAGATGCCGAAGATTTAATAACTGAACACCACGCTTTTTCTGAGGCTCTAAATCCTCCTTGTAATACAGTTCGCCTAAGTGATAAGCATCAATGGCATCTGTTTTGGTTTTTCGTAAGCTAGAACTTTTTGCCCGGTAGGATACCAATGGATTTACGATAATCACAATGTACTCTCTTGCTTCTAAAAACTGTACAACTGGGGCATGATAGTGACCTGTTGACTCCAAAACGACAGGTGGTTTCATCCCTGCTTGACGCTCTAAATCGAGTAAATAAGAGTGTAACTCTTTTAGACCTTCCACCGTATGTTCAACCTTCACACTGTTTTTATAGGGCATCTTTTTATCCAAGAACATTTGAATCTGACTTTCACCTTTAGCGACATCCAGACCAACAACTGGATTCATAGTTTATCTCCTCCTAGTGTAGTGGATTGACCGGTAACCTCTATCTAGCTTGTCATTCATATATTCGCTTGTTATACGGGATCTCAATGTCCCAACCAGCCTAATCATGTGTTAACAAGTAGAGGGCGAACAGTTTAGTTGTCGGGATCAAGTCCCACGGGTGCGTCCGTTCTACCCCGGCTACTATCAATCTATAAATTGAATAAAAAATAGTCAACCAGATTTCTCTGGCTGACCTTATAATACGAACGGGTAAGATAGAAGGAGCCGAGGCCCTGATTCGTTGGAAGCATTCAGAATGGGGAATTGTCTCACCGGGTGAATTTATCCCTTTAGCAGAAGAAAATGGATATATTTGTACTCTTGGCGACTGGGTATTTAAGGAAGTTTGCAAAATGATTGCAAACTGGAAGGAGCAGGGCTTACCCATCGTTCCGATTGCCGTCAATGTTTCTCCCAAAAGATTGATGAAGACAGACTTCACCCAGTTTGTAAAAGACACCATTGAAGAAGCGGGAATTGAACCAGAATTAATCGAGCTAGAGTTAACGGAGCAATCGATTATTCAACAGTCTGAGACGACCAAAAACATCATAACTGATTTGCATCACTATGGTGTTTCCATTGCCCTTGATGATTTTGGCACAGGCTTTTCCTCGTTATTTGACTTAATCAATTTTGACATTCAAATCCTTAAAATCGATAAATCCTTTATTGATGGGATTTCGATTAATCCAGTGAATGAAAGTGTGATAAAAAGTCTTATCATTCTTTCCAAGGACTTAGGCATTAAAGTCGTTGCCGAGGGTGTCGAGGTTCAAGAGCAATTAAGCTTTCTTCAGCAGCAGGAATGCCATCAAATTCAAGGCTATATTTTTAGTAAGCCGGTTAAGGCCAACCAGCTGATTAAGCTGATGAAAAAAGAAATCCTAAAGCCTGTACAAGTACGCAGACCAAAATCGATTGTGGAAAACCGACGCAAATATTATCGTCTAGCCTTTCAGAATCCTTTATGTGCAGACATGACGATTATTAAATTTAAGGACAAGGATACAAACCTAGGCTATTCCAATGCCTTAATTGAAAACATAAGCCTTGGTGGTTTACGCTTTCTAACAAATATTAACTTACCCGTTCAAAAGGATATTCTGCTACAATTTACAACGACCATATTAAATGAGTCGGTTACATTTATCGGTGTCATTGTCTGGAAAATGGAAGTCGATAATCTCTTTCAATATGGACTTGAATTTCAAATTAGCAGAATCGATAGAGATAAATTAGCCCCTCTTTTTAATCGATTGAGCATTCAAGTCAATAAAAAACAATTTTTACCGAACAGTGATTTTCTTCAGGAATCGAAGCAGCAATATTTCTCTGTTAACCCTCAGAATTAGGGTTGATAAGCCGGGACTTTTGATATATCATTCGTTTTATGTCATAAAAACGGATACCATTTCAAATAGTTCCGGCGTTTTATATACTGTCAAAGTTAGTCGAATAGCCTTTATTGATAACAGAAAAGGCTACTATTTTTTTCAATCGTTTAACCGTTTTTTACTTCGTTAGTCACGCTCACGGAAAATTCATTACCCCACATGCAGAACATATTCAATCACAAGCAGAACAAAAATTTTTATAAAAGCATGAAGTCTATCTATCATGAATTTGGTTTACTTGCATTCAAGCAGCAGGATGGAAGGAGAATACAATGGCTTTTACCAGAAAAAATGTCCTCATTCTAACATATGTGCTTTTTACACTAGCGTTCGCTACCCATAGCTATTTATTGATTGGCAAAATATCCATCACAACAATGATTATCTACATTTTCATCCTGACTTTTCTATGGCTATTATGGAAAAAACAGGAATTAGTCTATCAAGAAGAAGAAAAGCAAAGGGAAGAAATACAGAGATTAGAAATAGAAGCGTACAGACAACGAATGGACGTATTAGAGAAAGAAAACGAAAAACTATCGCAAAATATCAGGTTGATTGAACAAAACCTTGATAACATAACTGATATTGCAATTTTTTCCTTTGACGTGACTACAAATAAAATTTATATATCAAAGGGTGCTGAACATATTTTTGGCTATACACATCAAGAACTCATGAGTAATCCTCACCTTTGGAGACATGCCGTACATCATGAGGATATCGCTGGTAGAGATGAAAAAGATCAGCGGTTACTTTCAGGTGAAATGATCACCTCCGAATATCGAGTTGTGCTTTCTAACGGTGACACACGCTGGGTCATTCAAAGAGAAATCCCGATAAAAAATGAATTGGGCGAAGTGATTAGGGTTCAGGGAAATGTGATTGATATTTCCGATCGTAAGAAGCTTGAGTTTCAATTAAAGCAGATGGCTTATTATGATGATTTAACGAATTTGGCCAATCGCTCCTTAATGGAACGACAGCTTAAAAAGTCATTAGCCCGCTCCAAGCGGCAGAAAAATACGTTAGGAATCATGTTTGTGGATTTAGATGGATTTAAGAAGGTCAATGATACAATGGGACATGAAATCGGTGATCTGTTATTAAAAGAAGTCGCAAACAGGCTGAATGATTCGGTTCGCGAGGAAGATTTCATTGCCCGTCTTGGCGGGGACGAGTTTTTGATTGTATTTGAAGCAACCAATCAAAGAAATATCGAAAAGACCGCTGAGCGACTTTTAGATGAAATCTCGCAGTCTTATCAATTAAATGGAAAACTAGCGACTGTCACACCAAGTATCGGCATTAGCTTATATCCAAAAGACGGAAAAGATCAAGACACACTCATCAATAACGCTGACAAGGCGATGTACTACGCGAAAAGCCAAGGAAAAGCCAATTTCCAATTCTATCGACCAGAGCTTGAGGAGTTGCTGGCTAAGAAACCTAATGTTTTTCAAAAAATAGTAACTCAACTGTTTGACTCTAGACGTTGAGATAGCTAACAATAGACGAAAAAGCAATCCCTGTGGAAGGTTCGCCTTACAGGGATTGCTTTTTATTATGGATTTAAATGGCAGGATGTGCCCTCATTCGACATACTTCGGGCGGTGCCTGTCACTCAGCTAGCTTTATGCTGTAATTTTTTGAGGACGACTTTTCCTTTTTCTTGCTTAGCCCTTGGTGCTTTAAGTGTCAAGGCGATGATGACTGACATAATACTTAACACCATGATCAGTTTAAACGTTGATGCGAATCCTCCAAGCAGGATGGAGATGAAGGAGGCGCTTAAGGCACCTAATCCGAAACCTTGATAAATGATTCCGTAGTTTTGACCGGAATTTTTCAAGCCAAAGAAATCAGCAACGATGGCAGGGAAAATCGTTATATTTCCGCCAAAGCTGAAAGCGATGATGGCGACACTGGCGATATAGAAGCCGTAATTTAAGTCGAGGTAGCTTAGAGCGGCAACAGCAAGCGTCATGGCGATAATTGAGCCTGATACGACAGTCATACGGCCCAATTTATCTGATAGCGATCCAAGAACAATCCGACCAAGTGTATTAAAGATGGCGACGATAGCGACTGCGTTTGCTGCTGAAGCTGCGCTCAAGCCGACCATACTTACCCCAATATCGGCTACAATGCCAATTACAAATAATCCGCTCATACAAGTTGTAAATAACACAATAAACAAGAGATAGGCTTCTTTTGTACGAAGCATTTCTTTTACAGAGTAATTCCTTGCAACAGGCAATTGGGCAGCCGACGCTCCAGCTTTTACCGTTGCCTCTCTAATAAAGAAGGAGCCGACAGCCATCATCACGATGACAATGATGCCCCAGAATAAGAAGGTTTGCGTAATCCCCACTGCTTCAAGAATGGCGCCGTTTATATATTTGAAAAATAGACTTCCCATACCGTACGAACCAACAGAAATTCCTGAAATTAACCCTTTTCTCTCTGGAAACCACTTCAGTGCATTGGATAGGGTGGTCATATAGGCAAGTCCATCTGCGCCCCCAACAACGATTCCAGCGAATAAGTATAATCCCCATAAAGATGACATTTGCGAGCTAATGATCAATCCTAATCCCATCGCGAAACCAGAAAACAGGATTAACCGTCTAAGACCGATTTTTTCCTGAAGCTTACTTGAAAACAAAGTGGCAACAGCCAATGATAAACTCATAATCGAAAAGGTCGTCGAAACAGAACTTAACTCCCAGCCGAAACGATCAACTAGTGATTGATTATATAAACTCCATGTATAAATGGTCCCTAATGCCATCATGACGATAATGGTTCCTAACACGATGAGCCAGCGATTCTTGCTATCTCTCATATCGATTCCTCTTTTCATCTATATTTTGTAGTTTGTTATTTCTTACTAGTAAGTAGCTTATGGACAAAGTATAGCACCGCAAAAAAAGTGTGAAATCGGTTTCAACATGAGATGACTAAAATCGGGAATGAATGACCTTCTAGGTAGAATGATTTTCGGAGTAGCTTTCTATTATGCTGGCTAAGTTAAAGTACAGTAATTGATTGTAAGCAGGTCGATAACCCTACGCTTGAAAAATAAACACAAGCTTTCGGTACAAGAAACATTTGCTGAATGAAGTTAAAAAAGGCAGCGCCCTTCAAAACTCAGATGGGTCCACTGCCTCTTAAATAATCTATAGCTTCATAATCTGCTTAAACACTTTGACCTTGCTTCGGCTTACTGGGATTTCCGCTTTCAAATCCGTTAATCTCAAGATATAGGTTTGATTAAACCACGGGACAATTTCACGGATTTTAGATAGATTGACAATATAAGAACGATGACTTTGGTAAAAAAGGCTAGGAGGCAGTTTAGAATAAAACGCCGATATACTCATAGGCATCGTGTACATATCCTCGATGGTATACACAAGCGTGTTCTTCTCGCTCGCCTCAGCATAATAGATATCATTGGCATCAACCACAATAATTGTTTCGTCCTTCTGCAGGTTGATACGTTGGGACATTCCAAACTGGTCGTCCTCTTGAGCCTGTGACTCCTTTACGTTCGCAGCTGGCAGCTGCGTTTTTTCCAATTGCTTACGACGGTAAACGTCTTCAAGCTTGTGTAGCATCGCAGCAATCCGCTTTTCATCATAGGGTTTCAGAATATAATCAAAGGCCTCCAGCTCAAAGGCCTCGACTGCATGTTCTTTATATGCAGTTGTAAAAATAATAAAGGGCTTTTTTTCAAACAGGCTGATGTTATTCGCCAGCAGCATTCCATTAAAGGAAGGAATATTGATATCTAAGAAAATAGCATCCGTTTCATGTTCCTGTAAAAACTTCAACACATCGAGGCCGTCTTCAAAATAGTCCGTCACCTCAATTTCACTATAGGTTTCGATTAAATACTGAAGTTCCTCGCGAGCTGGTAATTCATCTTCAACGATTATCGCTTTCATGAAATCTCCCTCTCTATATCAAAATAAACCTCGGTCCCTGGATTCAAACGATGGATGACAAGTTCCTTTCCATAGATAAGCTTCACTCGCTGGTAGACGTTAAAAAGACCGATTTTATTCGCGGGGACATTTTGCTGGTAGAGATTCTCAATGACCTCCTCCGCTATTCCAACCCCAGTATCTTTCACGCTTATTCGGATGACCCCTCCGTTGTCCTTGACCGAAATGGTCACAACTCCCGGTTCCTTCGTTTTTAACACCCCATGCTTAATCGCATTTTCGACGAGAGGCTGGATCAGTAGACTCGGAATCTTCAAGTCTACCTCATCAATATCATATTCAACCTGCAATCGTGAGCCAAAACGAGCTTTTTCAATCACGACATAATCCTTTACCTGCTGTAATTCTTTTTCCATATCAATCATGTCATCCGTTAATTCTAGGTTATAGCGCATATAGCTCGAAAGACTAATTATCAATTCCCTCGCTTTTTGCGGGTCCTTACGTGTGGTTGACGCAATGGCATTCAAGGCATTGAATAGAAAATGGGGATTGATTTTGGTCTGTAAGGCGTTTAATTCGGCTTTTTTCGCTTCTGCTTTAATCTGTTCAACCCGTGAAACCTCCATGAGTGTAGAAATAATTTGTGATAAACCAATCGCCATAATTTGTAACGGATACGTCATCTTGTATTCCTTCAGATAATAAATTTTCAACGTACCTGTCACTTCATCATGAATTTTTAAAGGAATAATCAGATTGTACAAGTTCGAAGGATTTTTTGAAAAAGTTATTTCTCCATTTTTAATCGCCGATATCGTTCTTTCACTAATAATTTCTCCGCCAATTTTATAGCGTTCCCTACCCACTCCCGCATAGGCGAGTACATTGTTTGTGTCGGTGATAGCTACCGCATCCGCTTTTATTTCATCCTTGATAATCAGACAAATTTTTTCCAACGATACACTATTAATCGAACGAAAATATGGCAGTGTTTTATTGGCAATATTAAGCGCTAATTTGGCTTGCTTGGCAGCAACGATTGCTTTATCACTTTCTACCTTCATGATCATGAGCACAATAAAGCCAATATTTACTTCTCCCATAATCATCGGAAAAGCAATTTTTGACACAATGCTCATTCCCACTTCATAGGAGTCTGCCATGACAATAATCAGCAGCATCGTGAGAACTTCCGAAAGCACCCCTGCTAAAATGCCATACATCCAACGCAGGGACTTCTTCGTTTTTTGATGAATATAGCCAGAGAGAACGCCTGCCAGAATAGTGGTGATTAAACAGGGGATGGAGGTTACTCCCCCAATATCAATTAAATATCGGTGGAGACCGGAAACAATTCCCGTCGTAATCCCCACCCATGGACCAAATAAGACCCCGCCGGAAACCACCGCAATAATTCGCGTGTTCACGAGCGAGCCCTCTACCTCGATTCCTGAGTACGTTCCAAAAATGGCAAATAAAATGAAGAATAAAGTGATGATAAATAGTTCAAATGGTGAATACTTGTCCCTTTGAAGCGTGGCCCGAAACCGGGGTATCCTCAGCAAAAAGAATAAGCATATTAAGATTAATGTCGCCCGTTCAAACAAACGAATCAACATTTCAATAGAAGTATCCATATTGGTTTCCCCCTCAAACGCGGGGATGGTTCATTCACGCGTTTTTTATTATCTTAAAATAATATTAGAGCAAGACAAGCATCGCTTGCAAGAGGGGGCGAGACTGTAAACTAATTCAAACGAAAAAACAAGACAAGTGTGACTACTTAACGAGCGGCACTAGGCAACAGATATGCCCTTATTCGACAAACTTCGGGCGGTGACAGGCACCGAAATTAATCAAACAATTTGTGTTAGAGGCACCTTTTGAAGACTATATGATTGAATTTCTTGGCTTCTTCGGAACAACCTTTTATATTATTTTCCGAAATACCTTTCAAGGAAATCATTATGTGCAAGACAGTAAAAAAACCAATAAGCAACATCTCGTTACAAGCCTCATCAACAGTATCGTCATTACGATTGTTTTAACCATATTACAAATCATAAATGGTGAAGAATATATATTTGGACTTGAAATATTTATTGTATGGATTGTGTCGTTTTCAGGATCCTTCGGCTTATTAAAACTCATAGATTATATAAACAACAAAAGAATCCAGCAAATTAATAATAGATTGGATAAACTAGAATAATATTAGCAAATATTGAGGGGAAAATCGGGGATGAAAGCACATTAATTTAGTACGAGGGAGTTCCTAAAAAATATAAAGATTGGATGATGGAATAATGAGTTTTGGAGGCTGGTCAGCTTGGAGTATCTTAACGATGATAATCTGTATTGCCGTAGCTTTTGATTTGTTTAAAAGAAAAAGGAAATAAAAGAATCAAATTCGCCCGTCGAATTTGCGTCCGGATTACCTGAGCTCGCTCGGATAAACTACCTTTAAAAAAATGTACCCTCTAGAGTAGACACCTAAACAATTCTACCTATAGGGTACATTTTTTGTCTCACCGTAGATTCATTTAAGTTAATAAATAACCCGTGTGAAACAATCTGTGAAACAAGATTTTTCGGGGGGTGCCTGTCACTCAGTATTTAAACTGAGAAACCAGCCCATTTAATTCCTCTGCCATGCTTGAAAGATACTTAGAGGAGCTGGAGATTTCCTCCATTGAAGCCAGCTGTTCTTCGGTTGAAGCCGCAACCTCTTCTGATGTGGCTGCATTTTCTTGAGCAATGGCCGCTAATTCATTGGAGGATTCGGTCACCTCTTGGATTGCTGCTATCATTTGTTGCGCTGCAGCAGACACTTCCCCCATTTGCGGTGTCATCTCTTTTGTCGACTGAATGATATTATTAAATTTATCGATGGCATCATTGGAAACCTTTACCCCATTCTGAACATCCTCCATAACACGAGCCATGATGGTGACAGAGTTGCCTGTATCAATTTGAATTCTGTCGATAATCTCATAGATTTCCTTCGCTGACTGCTGTGATTGCTCAGCTAGTTTTCGTACCTCTTCAGCCACGACGGAAAAGCCTTTGCCATGTTCCCCTGCACGAGCTGCTTCAATCGCAGCATTTAAAGCTAATAGATTCGTTTGGTCGGCAATATTGGTAATGACAGACAAGATGGAATTGACTTCCTTTGAACGCTCATTTAATAATTTGATTACTTGATTCGATTCCGTAACAGAATCATAGATCGATTGCATTTGTGCTACGGTATTCTGCACCGCTTGACCGCCATCCTCTGCATACTGCATGGCGTGATGAGAAAGCGCTGATACCTTGGTAGAGCTTTTGGCAATCTGGGACACACCCGCTGTCACTCTTTCCAAGGAATGAGCATTTTCCTCTACTTTATGTGTTTGTGTTTCAGCACTGCTTGCTATCTCCTGAATCGCCAAGGTCACCTGTTCGGTGGCTAAGCTTGTCTGTTCAGCATTCGCCGACAATTCCTCAGAAGCATCCGTCACCTGCTTAGCGCTATTTTCTAGTCTTTGAACAAGATTTCGAAGACTATCCTGCATTTCATTGAAGGCCCTTCCCAGCTGCCCAATCTCATCGTTCGTTTTGATTTCAATCGGCTCGGTTAAATCACCCTGACTAATTGTAATCGCTTTTTCCTTAATTTTATTAAGAGGCGTAATAATCGATTTAATAATAAAGAAGACAGCTATGGATCCAATGAAAACAGAAAGCAGCATAACAATAATCGTAGTTTTTAGTATGGTTGCAGTATGGGAACTAATCTCAGCAGTGACAAGGTTCCCCGCTAATTTCCACCCTGTTAAATCATTGGTGATGAAATTCATAATCCTTTGTTCACCTTTGTATTCGTAGGTGAATTCACCTTGATTCTGTTCATACATTTTATTATAAAAATCTAAGCTCGCTTCACTTCCTGCTTCGTTCAGCGGGTGTGCGATGTATGTTTTATTTTCATCTAAAAGAAATGCATAACCCCCATCGCCTACCTTCACTTGATTGGTTAGTTTTTGCAGATAGGCTAAATCAATATCGACGGCCATTACCCCTTTACCGTCCTTCGTTGTTTGTGAAATAGCCAACACCATGCTGTCGGTGCTGACGGATACATAAGGGTCCGAAATCACGGCTTCCCCGTTCTTTTCCTTAGCCTCCTTATACCAGGCACGCTCTCTCGCATCGAAATCAGCACTTACCTCCACATTAGGCTCTTGGATAAATACTCCTTCATCTGTTGCGACATAAATCGTTGCGATCTCAGGATGGTGTTTAACATATTGATCAAACTGTTTCCGTAATTCTGTTACATTATTCTCATCCATCAAATCAGACGGAATCGTTTGAGCATAATAATCCACGTTTTGAATTTTTGATTCTATTTCATTGTTAATCGATGAATTTAACAGGTTTAAATTTTGATTAATACCAGCTAGCATTTCCTGCTCCACTGTATTTTTAGCTGTTAAAAAAGATAAAGCACCCACAATCACAATCGGAATGATTAAGATGAGGGCAAAGGCTGATATTAATTTTGTTCTAATGTGACTGAATCTAATACTGCTTCCACTTCTAAGGAATTTTTTCACAGGACTAACCTCTTTTTTTGTAAAATTTTTCTTCCATTATTGATTCCGCTTTCATTTACAATTCAGTCCATAGAGGATGATTTCTTAAAGACAAATCAACCTTAGGTATACATTGTTTCATTTGCTTATCATTTTCGAGGAATGAAAGATAATTTTTAATATCCTTCATCACCTGTGAAAAACTAATCTCTATAAAATGATTCTTTCTATGATAGTTCATATAACCATAGAGTATTTCTTCATCGATAAATTGAATATAGACAATATCAGTATTTAGATATACATAATTTAAAATTCGATGAAGCGATTGATACGTTTCGGTTTGAAAAATATGATATGCATCTAGTTGAAACTGTTTCTTTAGCAGCTGTAAACGCCGATCTATTTTTAACACTTCCACAAAAATGCTCCTTTCAATGTGTTAATAGTTTACGTGTTTATGATGATAGGTAGTGATGGAAAAATCTTAAAAGCCAACAAGAATAGGCTATTTCATTTTCATAAAATAGCCTATTCTTATTGAAACCTACTAATTGGTAACCTTCCGAACATAGTTCATAGTTTTTATAACCTTATCACAATTAATAATTGTAGGTTAAATGCTGCTATTATTCCTATGATTTTTATCACACATAACATAGGAATACAAAGAAAAATCTACAAAAACCGACAAACTTCGGGTGGTGACAGGCACCAATTACCATTCTTTTGGCTCATAGTTTAATTCTCTAAATAATTGTGTTCGCTCTTTCTTGGATAAGTCTCTCCATTGTCCAGGTGGAAGATTGCCTAAATGAATATTCATGATTCGGGTTCTTTGCAATCGATATACTTCGTACCCTAATTCAGCGCACATACGGCGAATTTGACGATTTAGCCCCTGGGTTAAAATGATTTGAAAATCAAATTTTGATAATTGAACTACCTCACAAGGAAGTGTTTTGGTACCTAGGATTTTGACGCCCTCAGACATCCTCTTCAAAAAGTCAGGTGTAATTGGTTTGTCTACTGAAACAATATATTCCTTTTCATGCTTATTTTCAGAACGCAGGATTTCGTTAACAATGTCACCATCGTTCGTAAGAAGTATTAAGCCCTCTGAATCCTTATCCAGGCGCCCAATATTAAAGATTCTTAAGGGATGATTGACCAAATCAACAATATTTCCCTTTACACCTTTTTCTGTTGTACTAGTAATGCCGACAGGTTTATTTAAGGCAATATAAACATGATTCCTCGCCACTCGGATGGATTCCCCATTGACCCGAACGTCATCTCCCGGCTCAACTTGACAGCCTAATGTTGCACGTTTGCCATTTATCGTAACTCTTCCATCGACAATTAACTTATCCACACCCCGCCTAGATGCTTTTCCAGACTCACTAATATATTTATTAATACGCATATTGACACAACCTTAATGAAATAATTGTTCTATTCTTTTTGACTATACTTTATTTAGTATGAATAATAAATTGTTATTTTAGACAGGTATCGTTTAATTTGTATTCTCTTCAAAAAAACCTCTCCCTCTGGTCCTTCTTATCAATAAAACCTGAGCATCAAACTATTTGTTTCCTTTTCCCATTTTTATGACACAAACCATTATCCATTTATTATTTCAATATACTTACTTTTTAATCCTTACTTGACAAGTCGGAATTGGTTATGTACTCTTTTAATCGTGCTTACTACTATAATTGGAGGACAAAAGTAATGGATTCAGTACTTATTATCATTAATATTGCTATTTTTTTACTATTAACCTTTGCTTTGTTTAAGATGCAAAAAAAGCATGTCTCTTTTTCAAAGCGTGTATTCACTGGTTTGGGCTTAGGAATTGTATTCGGCTATATCCTTCACCTAATCTATGGAATGGAGTCGACTGTTACATCTGAGACAATTAGTTGGTTGAATATTGTCGGTAGCGGCTATGTGAAGCTGTTGCAAATGGTGGTTATGCCGCTCGTCTTTATTTCAATTGTGGGAGCTTTTACGAAATTAAAAGTGACTAAAAACCTTGGGAAAATCAGTTTCCTTGTTATCGGAATCCTTCTGGCAACAACGGGGATTTCGGCAGTCATTGGAATCGGCTCAACACTTGGATTCGGCTTGGATAAATTTGAGTTAACAGAGGGGGAAGCCGAGGCAGCTCGTAATGCAGAGCTTGTGGACAGAGTGGATACGGCTGCAAACCTGACCATCCCGCAGCAGCTTCTTGAGATGATTCCGAGCAATCCGTTTGCTGATCTAACAGGTGCCCGTCCAACTTCGACGATTGCTGTGGTCATCTTCGCGGCATTCATCGGTGTTGCTTTCATCGGCATTAAGCGCAAGCAGCCGGCAGAGGCAGAGCTTTTTGCCAAAATCGTCAACTCTCTTTATGCGATTATCATGAGGGTCGTGACACTCGTTCTTCGTCTAACTCCGTACGGAATTATGGCGTTAATTACAAAAGTGGCCGCAACGAGCAATTATGAAGCGGTCGTCAGCTTAGGGAAGTTCGTGGTGGCTTCCTATGTCGCCTTGATTCTCATGTTCGTTGTCCATTTACTATTATTAATGCTGGCAAAATTAAACCCGGGTCTTTATCTTAAAAAAGGATTACCAACCTTGACGTTTGCCTTTACGTCACGCTCAAGCGCGGGAGCATTGCCATTAAATATAAAAACTCAGGTCAATGATTTCGGTGTATCAGAAGGGATTGCCAACTTTGCGGGTCCTTTCAGTCTTTCGATCGGTCAAAACGGCTGTGCCGGAATTTACCCAGCCATGCTTGCCGTCATGGCAGCACCAGCGGCAGGGATTGACCCGACAAGTATTTCTTTTATCCTTACACTAATTGTCGTCGTGATGATTAGTTCATTCGGTGTTGCCGGTGTCGGCGGCGGCGCAACGTTCGCTTCCTTAATCGTGCTATCTGTCATGGACCTACCCGTTGCCATCGTCGGTCTATTAATCTCAGTTGAACCCTTAATCGACATGGGCCGTACAGCCCTAAACGTTAGCGGCAGTATGACAACTGGAATCCTAACAAGTAAAATCACAGGTGACTTCGAAGGAAAAGTATACCAGCAACCAGAAATCTCTGAAGCATCATAAATGGAGTAAAGGGATGCAGTAATGCTCTATGTGGCAGAATGGAAATGCAGGGACGATTTGTCCCTGCATTTTTATTTGATTCGGTGGAGCCATAAAAAATATTATAAAACGACAAATACCAACAAATCTCGGGGCGTGCCTGTCACTTCTCTTATCTTAAATGGAATTCATAATTTGTCTTAATTTATTATCTAATAGCAGTTCTTTTTTTATGACTAGGTCTAGCATATCTTGGACGCTTTCGTTTACCTGTAGAAGGTCTTGTAGGGTGGCGGCTGGAGATAACCCTGGCAAGGTACCAAGAGCATATTGAATTTTTTCCGCTTCTGCATTCACAAGATGCGCAAGCCCAAGTTCCTCCAGGGCGATGGACGCTAAAAGCAGGTTGACCACATCTTCTCGATTAATCGATATCTCCGGTGTAATATTAGGGATATTCGCTTGGGACATATAACCTCACTCACTCTTTCTTTCTGTATTAGAACCCTCAATCATTTAACCCATTTCATCGGTTCTTCTCTTAACAGTCTATTCAAGCAGCTCACCAACGGTTAGTTAAATCCCTTACTTTTTGTTCGCTTCCTCTCTTGCTTGTTTTTCATATTGAAACGCCTCTTGCGCTTCCGCCATTTTCCCCAAGCGCTCGAGACATAATCCCTTATAATGCCAGGCCTTGAAGCTTCCCACTCCCTGTAAAATAAGATATTTTGTATGATGGTCACCTAATTCCAGACATTTATGAAAGGCCTGCAACGCTTCTGAAAAGCGCTTCAATTCGTATAGTATATACCCTTTATAAAAATACAAATCGACATAATCCGGATAAAGTAGAATGGCCTTTTCAATACTCGGCCATGCCCCCTCAAGACTATTGGTTTCAATGAGTATCGCATATTTTAGTTTATAGAGAAACGAAGGTGGCAGCTGCTTTTGCTGTAAAAAAAGAACGATTGATTGATTGACATACTGGAAGGCTTGTTCATAATTTTTCAGCCGATAATATTCACTAGCTAAATGATATTCCATCCACGGACTATGGTCAGCGGTTGCTACACTTTCCTCCAGAATCTGAATATTTCGTTGGCCCTTTTGCTTCACTTTCACGAATTCATCTAAATAGCCGTAATGATGAATCACAACGGGAATATTCGCAAGCCTATCCTCTGATACATCACCTGGTAAATGGGGCGTTTCATGAATCGGCTGCTGAAACCTTATCTGTTGATGATGACGAAACAACCGGGGCTGATACAGTAAATAGGCATGCTGTCGATCGAATGATTCTCCATAATAATTCATGACAGGCAAAGACAGAAAATCGGCAGTTGTATTCGCTAATAATGTTGGGAGCTTATCTATTCCCTCTGCGTCCATTTCTTCATCAGCGTCCAACCATAAAATCCAATCACCTGACGCAAAGGATAAACCATAATTTCGTGCGGCCGCGAAATCATTCTTCCATTCATAAGCAAAGACCTTTGCCCCGCTAGCTTCACATAAAGAAATCGTTGCATCTGTTGAACCCGTGTCAACGATGATCATCTCATCAACTAGCTCTTTCACGCTTTCTAAGCATGTCTGGATACAGTGTGCTTCATCCTTCACAATCATACAAAGGGTAATCGTCGGAAAAACACTCATTGAATCACTTCCTTACTGTCGGGGGTTGAAATACAATGACTTAGCCAGCCATGGAGGGGCAGAGTGTTCTGGTTCTACACTAATCGGACTGGAGGAAGAACGGAAATCATAATATTGAGAAATCTGCTCTAGCATGCTTTGACACTGAATTTGATCCGTTTCAAGCAGAAACGAATAGTTTCCCACCACATTTTTTAACTGTAAAAAGAACGGCTGAAGCTCCTTTGACTGCTCGTAATTGAAATAAAAGCTTTCCCGTTTCCGCAAAGTGCGGTCTATTTGAATATACAACCTTTTTTTTGAAAAAATCGATACATGTACTTTCCATAAAATCGATATAGAGGTCATGATATTGTGTTCCATTTGTATTCTCATTTTCCGTGAAAGCGGTTCGTGGGCATCCAGAAGCTGAAATAACTGAAGTAAAAATACGATAAAGGAATAGGTAAAATGGATAAATTCCTGTTCTTTCCTTTTCTGATCTTCTCTATGATTCACTCTCATCTCTGGAAAATTTCCTTTCGCAATATTGCACCTGTAAAAAAATGAAATACCCCTGCAGCAGGACCCGGCGAGAATGACTGACAGAAACTCATTTAGTGTTATTTTTTCGTCATGTATAAATACATGTATGGTTTATCAGAATAGTTCTTCATCACAATAATTGCAGCGGTCTGCTGCCTTGTTTTTTTTACAATAAACACATTCGTCATCAGCATTGTTTTCTTTACAATCATTGCAGTCGTCGTCAAAATTGTTTTCTTCACAATCATTACATCCGTCATCAGCATTGTTTTCTTCACAATCATTACATCCGTCATCAGCATTGTTTTCTTCACAATCATTACATCCGTCATCAGCATTGTTTTCTTCACAATCATTACATCCGTCATCAGCATTGTTTTCTTCACAATCATGGTGACCGTGACAACGACAATTCTCATCACAGGATGTACATTTAGTTAACTCCACTACATCCTCAAGCTTCATTTCCAATAAGATTTGTGATTTCACCACCGTGCGCAGTGTTTTATTGACACTTTCGTTCATCTGTAAATAGTCATTCAATCCTTTAGGCGAGGTTTGGATAAATTTCTGCAGTTTTTCTCCTTCTGCATTTAATAGATGAGACAACCCCATCTCCTCTAACGCGATTGAGGATAAAAGCAGATTAATGGTGTCACAACGATTTAAAGAGATTAAAGGTGTAATATTGGGGATATTTGGCATCGACATGCTCATCACCGCTTTCTCTTCAAAGTGCAAGACTTGTTTTTCAATAAAAACATCAAGCAATCCTAATTATCTATTCGCTAATATATTCAAGCCTATACAATAGGTGCTAGTACGCCCAAAAAGCAATCTACTGATGGTTATGGAGGCTTATTTTTCTTAATGGTTTCCAATCCAAACGAAAAGAAAGACCCCAACAGGAGTCTTTCTTTTTCCAAAATATCTCATTAACTAATAGCTACACCACCACTTGCGTACCCTGCAATCGTACTAACGACAGCCAGACCGCTAGTAGTAGCGGAGAATACCAATAATAAACGATCTTCAGGTGATACAGGGATATTTAGTCCAGATATATTCCCATTCACAATATCCCCTAATGAGATTAAACCAGTTAAATTTGGACTTAACACAACTTCGGCACCAGGAATGGGCGTGAAAAGATTATTTGGTGTAGTGGATCGATATAGTTGAGCTCTAATTGTCATCGAACCTAATGCAAGGGAAAGTCCTGCTGTTACGCTGAAATAAGCGGCTATTGAAGTAATCGTTCCCTCTCGTGGTACTGAAAATGCAAAGTTGAGCAGGGTCCCTGCTGCACCTGTAAGGTCGATCGTACCTCCAGCTAGATTAATAGCTGCAACTGAACTTCCAAATCCAATAAGGCCTCCCGTACCCGCTAAGCCATTTAAAAGTGTGGTAAGTGTAACAGGAGTCCCCGAAGCAAACGGAATGATGGCACCGGCTCCTGGAGGACCCTCTGGGCCGGCTGGACCCTCCGGACCGGCTGGACCTTCTGGGCCGGCTGGACCCTCTGGGCCGGCTGGACCTTCTGGACCGACTGGACCCTCTGGGCCGGCTGGACCCTCTGGACCGGCTGGACCCTCTGGACCGGCTGGACCCTCTGGGCCGGCTGGACCCTCTGGACCGGCTGGACCCTCTGGACCGGCTGGACCCTCTGGACCGGCTGGACCCTCTGGACCAGCTGGACCAGCTGGACCGGCTGGACCCTCTGGACCGGCTGGACCCTCTGGACCAGCTGGACCAGCTGGACCGGCTGGACCCTCTGGACCCTCTGGACCGGCTGGACCCTCTGGACCCTCTGGACCGGCTGGACCCTCTGGACCGGCTGGACCCTCTGGACCAGCTGGACCAGCTGGACCGGCTGGACCCTCTGGACCCTCTGGACCGGCTGGACCCTCTGGACCCTCTGGACCGGCTGGACCCTCTGGACCAGGCGGCCCGGGAATACCACTATTATTTGTAATACCTGCAACTTGTTTCAATTTATTATCAAGCAGCAATTCCTTTTTCATTGCCATCTCAAGCATGTCCTTCACACTTTCATTGACTTCTAAAATCTCTTCCAATGAAGCAGGCAATGTTAATCCTGGCAATGTTCCCAAAACATATTGAAGTTTTTCTCCCTCAGCATTAATGATATGGGCAAGCCCTAACTCTTCCATTGCAATAGATGCAAGCAATAAATTAATCACATCGTCCCGAGTAATTGTGATATTAGGCGAAATATTAGGAATATTCGGTTGAGACACTCCACATTCTCCTTTTAAATATTTTGAATGATCTTATCCCAAAACCAAAACAAACAAATCTCCCATCCCTATAGGTTATTCAGTATAAAAAAAGGTGAATAATATAAGTGCCCTATTATATTGAACTATCCGCCAAATTAATGTGACTAAGATTAGAGCAATAGGGATTACCCAGGATTTCGATGCCAGCTACCACCTCGATCCGCAGTCCACACCACTTGTCTTTCTGGTTTCCATATTTCCATTTTATGCTAGTTTTTACATTTCCATTTTATGCCAGTTTTCACCACCCTAATTTTTTTTTGGTTTTTAGCGATTTATACAAGATAATATTTATTAGACATTTTGCCAGAAAAACATTAAATTATATTTACATTTAAATTATTTTATTTATCTAAAAAATTTTTTATTTTTCCTAATATAAAATGGACTGCTAGCCACACTTCTAGTCTAGTAAGTTGCCATTTTCATAGCGATAATTTTTCTTACCTATGAAAGCGCATACTACTAAACTGAACCCAGACAACATATTAACCCCAAGAATAATAGAAATACTGTCGCCACACTTTCAAAAGGCGCAACATAGTATTTCTCATTTTTTTATTCAATAAACACTATATGCATAGTGGTTATGATATTAATGTATTTTTTATCAGCATTTGCACTTATAAAGGAAATGACATCGAAGGAGGAAAAAGACAATGCAAGTAACAACGAATGCTGAACAAATCGTTCAGAAGACAAAATTTAACAAGTTTCATGGTGTGTTACTATTTTGGGGTGCCATATTAATGCTATTTGATGGGTTTGATTTAACCATCTATGGTGCAGTTGTCCCTACGTTAATGGAAGAATGGGGAATTTCTGCTGTTCAAGCAGGGATGTATGGGAGCTATGCCTTATTCGGCATGATGTTTGGTGCCTTAATCTTTGGAACATTGGCAGATAAACTAGGCCGTAAAAAGATTATCTTGATTTGTGTTTTTATCTTCAGTCTCTTTATGCTTCTTTCAGGATTAGCCCCAACTCCAGAAATGTTTGGAGTGTTCCGATTCATTACTGGCTTAGGCTTAGGTGGTATGATGCCAAATGTAATTGGATTAGTTAGTGAGTATTCCCCGGAAGGATTGCGCAGCCGGATGATTGCGACGATTATGGCCGGATATTCCATTGGCGGCGTTGTCGCTGCATTACTAAGTATGGTTCTGATTACTAATTTTGGTTGGGAGTCCGTCTTTTTCTTTGGTGCCCTTCCTATTTTATTCCTGCCGTTCCTCGTAAAGTCATTACCAGACTCAGTCGGAACATTAGTTTCTAAAAATGACTACAAAGGAATACAGAAGATTCTTGTAAAATTAAATTCCACTTATCAACCAACAGAAAATGAAAGATTTATTTTAAATAAACAAAAGGAAGATTCATCTCCTGTTAAGAATTTATTTACTGAAAACAGAGCCCTTTTAACCGTAATGATTTGGGTCACCTACTTTATGTCCCTATTGATGATCTATGGATTAAATACATGGCTGCCGAAATTCATGACCGAAGCTGGATTCCCGCTTGGTTCAAGCTTAAGCTTCCTTTTAGCGTTAAATGTCGGCGCGACTGTCGGTGCCATTCTGATGGGATGGGTAGCGGACCGTTGGGGTGTTGGGAAAGCACTTATTCTGTTCTTTGTCATTGCCGCTATTTCGATTACAAGCTTAGGATATGCAACCAATATGGTTCTATTGTATATTTTGGTAGCGATTGCAGGTGCCGCAACCGTTGGAACACAAAACCTTACACATTCCTACACTTCTCAATTCTACCCAATCACGATGCGCTCAACCGCTTTAGGATGGGCATTAGCCGTAGGACGTATTGGCGGAATCCTTGGACCAACCATTGGCGGTATTTTACTCGCTTCACAATTAACTTTACAGGTAAACTTTTTAGTATTTGCTCTTCCAGGAGTCATTGCCGCATTAGCTGTTTTCTTGGCCAATCAGCAAGGAGCGAAGGTTTTAAATACTAAAAAACAGGTGGACACATCTGCTAGTTAAGAATACGAACCATGCTTCAAAAATTTTATACGCTAGTTCAGGTGGATGAATGAAGATTATTCAAAGTTAGCCCTATCCAATTGGAGGATAGGGCTTTTTCGTGCGGTAGATAATATTGGGATGGCGCCGGTCACTTCGCACTTTTGGATACTGCCTGTCACCCGGCCTGTTTTTACAATATAATTGTATTGCCAAAATACTTTTTATACAATATAATCATATTGTTAAAAGAGAGGAGTGTTATTGCATGCCAAAAAAAGTGGATCTTGTTGAAAGAAAAAATCAAATTGCTGCTGCTACTTGGCGAGTGATTTTAAATAAAGGAATTGATAAAGCATCAATACAAAACATTGCAGAGGAAGCCCAAATGTCAGTTGGCTTAATACAGCATAATTTTTCATCGAAAGAGAAAATTATACATTATGCGATGAATTTAGTATTAAATCGGATGGAGGAACGGGCAAAGGCAAGGTCCCAAACATTTACTGGAACAAAGGAAGAAACTTTAAGAGGGTTAATGAATTTCCTTATTCCAACTGATGATGAGGAATTAATGGAAGCAAGAGTATGGATCTCATTCTTAGGGCGTTCCTTCAGTGATCCGACACTTTTCGAATTACAGCAAAGGATGGATCGTTATTCAAGGAATATGGTGCAGATGATGTTGAACCTGATGATAGATTTAGGATATGTGGATGAAAAAGCCGAGGTAGAATTAGAGCTTGAAACTCTTTATGCTTTTATCGATGGCATGGTCATCCATGTACTTCAAAGTCCGGCATTCTATACGGAAAGCAAGGTAGACCGATTAATCGAATACTATTTAAGTAATAAAAAGGGGACAGTACCGAATGGATAAAATCTCGCTCATTATACTCATTGCCATCGGCCTATTGATATTTCGGCAATTTATCCCGAAGGAAGTTAATCGCTTTGATTTTATCGGACTGCCTATTTTGGCATTATATAAAACCTATTCCAGTTTGCCGAATACATTGAGCACGACCATGCTGTTCGAGTTAATCATTCTTCTCGCATTAGGTGCGGTCATTGGCAACATTCAGGCACGGAAAACAAGAGTCATGTATCATGAGCATAAATTAAGTACGGTCGGAGGAATTAATTATATCATCGGGTTGCTTCTGCTGATTATCGGTCGGTTTATCGTTATATTTATTTTTAACTTTTCTACTATCATCTCTGGTTTTAAAAATGGTGGTGAATCCATAATGGTTGAACTTGCTCATTTCCTGACTGGTTCAGGAGATTGGATTCTTTGGTCTACCATAGCGGCCTCGACGATTCTTTATAGTATTACCTTATACACAAACCACTCGGAAATAAGAGGTTATATAAAGGAGCAATTGAAAAACTGAGGATGGTGATGAGGGCGGGACGTTTTTGAAAAAGGAGGGGGAGATTTCAATAGTGATTTACTCCATTTTATATAGTAATTATAAAATTGTAGGAGGGGAAGAAAGCCTAATTGATGAATATTTACTTCCATATAGTGAAACCGATGATGACTTATAGGGAATCAGAATCATAATTTCATGAGTATTGCTGAAATCCAGATAAGCAAGATGAATTTGACTTAATAGAAGTGACAAGTACCTGAATCCAAAAAGCAGGGAAACATGTACTTGTCACTGTATTTATTCTTAATTTACAAAGGTCGACATAATTCTACAAACTTCGGGCGGTGCCTGTCACCGGGACGGCTAATTCAACAACCGCATCCATTGGATTTCCGTTTACTAACATTTCAATGACATACGTATCTTCATACTCAAGCTCTGGATGATTGGGTAATATTTCTCCAAAAAATTGGCGGATTAATTGGTCGAATAATTTTCGGCTTTGACCTCCTTCTGCCGTAAGCACGACATAATCATTAGCCGGCAGAATTAATTGCTCCGCATCTTCCACAACGGTCGTCGTATTTGCTCCTGCGAAATAGGATAAGCTATCACTGCTGGTTGTCCCAACCGCATAACCGATTTTATCTCTGCTGCCAGCCATTAGCGCACCAAATTTGCCACTTTTGGCAAGGGACCCGAAGTGTGCGGTCTTTTGTTTCGATACTTCCTCCACATTTTCCATTGTTGGGAGTGGCACGCTCGTACTATAGCCAGTTAATTGTAATTCATCGATATGCTTGATTGTTAATTTTGTCATCATTCATTCCTCTTTTCTTCATTTGTATTTATACTATAACCAACAAACCTTGACAGCAGTCTGTCATATATACGGAGATATTTATGAAAATCGAGCGATTAATTTCTATCATTATGATTCTATTAAAGCGGGAGTTAGTTTCGGCCACTGAACTAGCAGAAACGTTTGAGGTGACAACACGGACGATTTATCGCGATGTCGAAACGCTTAGCATGGCGAATATTCCCATTTATACGGTTCCGGGTCGAGATGGTGGAATTGGACTCATGTCTACCTATAAGGTGGATAAAAAGCTGTTAACCTCAAAGGATTTACAAAATATATTAACGGCCTTACATGGTGTGGAGCAGTTGATTCAAAGTCCGGAAATCAAATCAACCATCACGAAAATCCGTGCTATGCAAACGGAACAACAAAACGATGAGCTGGATTTTTCTTTGCATTTTACCGGGTGGCCAGGAACAGAGGAATTGAAGGCGGTCGCTGAGTCTTTACAAGAGGCCATTCGCGATCAGATTATCGTCCAATTTGACTACTATGATGTAAATGGCACACACTCCTCTCGCAAAGTTGAACCCTATCACTTGATGTATAAAGGGGAGCGCTGGTACTTACAGGGCTATAGCTATGAACGAGAGGATTTTCGCACCTTTCGCTTGGCGCGCATGTCGAATTTGCAATTTACAAACGAAACTTTTCAGGCACGAGATTATAGCGTCATCGACAAAATTCCAAAGGATAAGCTCCCTCCAGTTTATCCGGTTCGGTTGAAAGCGAATATGCGGGTCCGCGATATCATTATTGAACGCTTTGGCATCTCAGTGATTACACCGTGTGATGATGACACCTACTATGCAGACTTGAAGCTTCCAAATGTGGAGAACGCCTATCGTTTTATTTTACAGTTAGGAGCAAATGCCCAAATTGTAGACGGCGGTATTTTCAAACAGGAGTTTCATCGTTATTTGGAAAAAGTGATTAACAACTATCGACCACAGTGAAACACCAATAAACGGTGTGAGCTACTAATGAAATCTACTTCTTATATTTATCAAATTCGCCCGTCGAATTTGCGTCCGGATTACCTGAGTTCGCTCGATAAACTACCTTAAAAAAATCCGTAACATCCACCGGAGTCTTAACTTCATTCAGCCGGGGTTTGAACCCCCACTGAATGAAGTTAAATAAAAGAACCCTATCTCTCAAATTTAGAGGATAGGGCTTAGATTATATTTAATTTCTAATATTTAGACTACTGAGCTTCTCTTATTCCTTAATGTCGACAAATAACGCCAAACTTCGGGCGGTGACAGGCACCCAAAAATGGGCACCCAAAAATGACCTAAAACTGAATGGCCATCGTTTTGGTTCCACCTACGTACACGACTCCATTTTCTCCTATTGTTGGACGGTTATCGATCCGTCCATCACCTGTATACTCAAAGACCTGTTTTTCATTATGATTCTGGTCATATTTAATCACTTTTGATACGTTAAAATAGCTTGTCACAACGTACACATTTCCTGATGAATCAAATGAAACAGGTGCTGTCCAATATTCTACAAAGTAGGTGGCGATTAATTGCCCTTCTGCACTAATCACATAAATTTTATCTGCTCCGTTCACATAGAGGTGTCCCTCTGGAGAAACTGTGACTTCTGAGTCACCAGCAAATAAATAATCGGTTTTTATCTCCCACTTTTTATCACCTGTAGTTTGATCAAAGGCCAATACCTTAGATAAGGTAGGCGAGACAACGTAGACAGATCCATCTTCACCGAAGGATGGTTTTCCCCATAAATAAAGGTCCTCTGACTTCCAAACCTGATTCCCTTGTAGGTCAAATGAGTATAAACTTCCTCCAGACGTTAAATATAAATTTCCTTGATAGATACTAAGGGCTGAATGGATATAATCATCGGAGACTTGCTTTTCCCATAATCGTTCCCCAGTATTTGTAAAGGCAGCAATCCAAGTTCCATGCGTTAAGGAAGAAACTGGAACATACAGCTTATCTTCGAAAAGAATCGGGTTTCCGACATCTCCTTTTTCTGACTGAAAAGGAATCTGCCCCATTTCTTCACCGTTTAAGTTATACGTATATAGATCGTTAAAGCTTTTCGCATAGATAATGCCGTCCTCAGAGATAACAGGGTCACCCAGGATAGTTGGTGTACTAAACTGCCAACGTTTCTCTCCTTGTGGAGTCAAGGAAACTAATGAACCACCCGATTCATTAACATAAATATTGTGATCAGGGCCGATTACCGGTACACCTGAAGTACCGATGAAGTTTTTTTCCCAAAGAAGAAAGGGTGTTTCTTCAACAGGATCTGGTTCTGGCTCAGGTTCTGGGTCCGGCGAGACATCGTCCCCTGTACAGGATGAACTTTCAGATACTAGTTCACGGTATGGGATAAGCGGTATGGTTTCATAAGTTAGGAAACCCCAGGTTAAGTCGGTTGTCACAAACTTATAAACCTCAGTCTGTATACAGGCTTCTCCGCTATCTCCATTCGCCTCAATCGAACCCTCTACTCCCGCGCTAGTTTCAACTCCGGCAATATTTATTTGCTTAAAACCAACACTTAATTCTGCTACAGGTCCCGCTTCAGCCTTAATTTTTCCAGAAAGCTCGGCTGTTTCCACATTGATTTCTGCCGTAGGATAACTATAGGTATTCGTTTCATAATGAACGAATCCAATTTCATCTCTTACACCCGTCACCTCAACCCCTGCCTTAAAGCCTAATTCTTCATGAATGTTTAGTTCAAGGTGCGCTTCACCCTCTATGGAAACAACGAAATCTATTGTGCCATTCGCAGTGAAGGCCCCATACACAGGGATTGAAATTTGGGCAAGCGGTATTTTGTATTCATTCTTTACATCTACAGAGCCCTCTAATAAGAAGTTTGCTTCCTGACTTGCTGAAAAAGAGACTACACCATTTTCCAAAAATAGGCCATCATATTTCAGCCTTGCATATACTGTTGGTGCATGAAGCCTTAAATCACCGGTTAAGTCTAAGGAAGAGGTTCCTGAACTAGTATCCCGTTCAAATAGCTTCTTATTAAACTTAAAAATGATATCCTGACCAAACTTCACCTCATCTTCTATAGTAGAAGCAATCCGAAAACTAGACTGTGGTTCCGCTTCTGCTTCTGCTACTTCTACCTCTACCCCTTCAAGCGGGAGAATATGATCAATCGTAACAGGGACCGTCTTATCAATATCCAGCTCCACTACAACCTCTTCAAGTTTTGGATTCGTATAGCTCCATACCTGAAAACCGTCCTTCGTGCTCAATTCACCTAATTTTGCCGCTAGTCCATTAGGAAATTCTTCTGATGGTGGCAACAACAGAATATCTCCACTTTGATAGGCAGAGAGGTCAGCCTCATTTGAGAAGTAGAGCTCATCACCTGACGTTACAGCTTCTAATGAGGAGAGAAGTTCATCCGTTATTTCGGAAACATTTTCTTCATACGTAACCTCTTTTGAAGAATCCGCATCATCCCCTGTATCCTCTGGATGCTCATCATCCCCTGAGTCTTCTGAATCGTCAGGATTTCCTGTATCTTCCGGATTGTCAGGATTTCCTGTATCCCCTGAATCGTCAGGATTTCCTGTATCCTCCGAACCGTCATTCTCATCTGTCTCTTCCTCAGATGGATCTGTTATGACCTCTGTATCATCACCTTCTGGAGCAGGGCTTCCCCCACCGCCTGAACTTCCACCTGTATTAGTGGTCGAGATGACAATCGTTTTGTCAAAAGTAATCGTTTCCCCTGACTTTAAGGTAGCCTCAATGGTTACTGTAACGGTGTAATCCTTTGTACTATTAGGTTCCGCTTCCCATGTAGCACTCCTACCATCATCAGCCACAGTTAATTTTCCAGCTGTTGCTTTCCAAGACGTCTTATAATTTGCCTCAGCGTGTTGACTCACTTGAAGGTTTAGTGAAACCGTCTGCCCATTGGAAACCTTCGTTTGATCGGCTTTGAGCTCAAATTGTTGCTTTAATTGTTCAACCTCTGCATCTTGTTGTTCACTCTTTACTTCATTAATATAGCGTGAGAGGAAAAGAGAAAAATGCAGTCTGGTTAACTTTCCTGTAGGGTCAAATGTACCATCTGTATGCCCTAGAGTGACACCATTAGAAGCTAATATATTTATAAACTCATATCCCCAATAGGTCGCTGGTACATCTTTGAAACTGTTAGTCTCTGACTCTTTCAGCTGTAAATGATATGCACCTACTAGGATTTTAGCCATTTGACTTCGAGTCATTTCTTCATTAGGTCTAAATGTACCATCGGGATAACCATCAATGATGCCCTTTTGTACTGCAGTTGCTATTTCAGCGTAAAATCGATAGCCTGGATCCATATCCTTAAAGTGTGGATCTTGACGATTTGATGTATCCAGCTTCATTTCACGAATAATCATTGCTACACCCTGCGCTCTAGTAATCGACTTATCCGGTTTAAATGTCTGGTCTGGATATCCTTGGATAATGCCTAGCTGAACTAATTGATTAATCTCTCGGTTATATTTGACGAAATCTTCTGCATCTTTAAACCCTTCATCATCCTGAGTTCCTTCTGCAGCTATGTATAGCGGTACAGCCTGTAATACTAATAGCAGACTCAGAAATATAGAAGAAACCCTTCTTAAGACCGTCTTTTTCATAAAAAATTTTCTTCCCTCCTATACGACTGTTTAGTTCGGTAAAGCCCTCTAATAATACCTCCTTTCTCGGATTTTAATCGGTATAATTGTACCATATATTCGCGATAATATATTTATTAATATAAGAATACTATTAATTATGTTTACGAGAGGGGTGCCTGTGGACCTGGATTTTCTAGATTGAATGTAGGTCTAATAAAAGCAGGGAGGAATGGAGATTTCTGTTTACGGGCCATGCCTTAATAGGACTCCGGGACATCGCTGTTCCTGAGTTTTAGCTAAAAAATATAACCCTACCTCTCTATGAGACAGGGCATACATCCTGTTCTTCTCGGTTATTTCTCCTTTGGAACACCGTGAAACAGATTTTTCGGGAGCCACCTATACAATAGGAAACGTCTAGCTGCATCGAAGTTACCCCTTATCCGTGATACCATCCTGTCTTACAATTCACATAAACAACATAGACTTCTTCACCGTCCATCATCGTATATACCGCATAAAAACCTTCATTGTTGTCATTAACGGAATCCTTTTTATAAATAATATTATCTCGTGAATCGATATAACCATTTTCGTCCACAACAGACCGTTCAAACTCCTCTTTTATACCAGGAGCCCATTCAAATGGGTCAGCTGCTTTCGCTTCCGCAGCCTGCCTGTCGGCTTCCTCCTTCGCTTTTGCAATCTCAGCATTTTTAATCGATTCATGGTTTGAATCCTTTAGCTTCATCGCTTCATCCTGAAGGGCTACAAACGTTGATAAATCATTTTGAAGTAATTCATCCAGCTTTTCATTAGATTGTGAAAAATCACCCGATTGGTTTAAGTTTTTTGCTTCAGTTAACAGAGCGTTATAACTCTTCTCATTCTCCTGAAACTGGACTAGCGCTTCCTTTTTGGCTTCCGCCTTAGCTGAAATTACCTTTGAACCCTCTTTTACTTTTATTGACTGATCTAGCACTTGTACAGCTTCATTTATTTGATTTTGATTCATGAAATCCTCCGCTTCCAAAATCAATTGAACTTGTTTCGTATACGCCTTTGCCGTCACATCATCTTCCTTCGCTTCCAACGCCATCTCGAATAGTCCCTCAGCCTTACTGAAATCATCCTCTGCAATCGCATCGAGTCCTTTTTGGATTGAATCTTGATACAATTCATCTGTCTTTGAACTGCAGCCTGCAAGAACCATGATTATTACACTAAAGACAATCATGAGCATTTTTAAATTTTGTAATGTCACTTTACCTCTCTCCTAGTCTGTTTCTTATCGTTACTTCTAGTGATTACAGGTTGTTATTAATTAATCACAGTTACTTCTATTACTTTAGATTTATCCCAGTCCTCACCAGGAATAATAGTAATGTCTGTGGTTCCAGGGGCTACTGCAATCATCCCCTTCGTATTATCAAAGATGTCAATGGTACCATTTGCACTAAATAATGTACGTTCGCTTACATTGCTGTTATCATCCCTTGTAAGGATTAATCTTTGCCCAACTTTCAGTATGATAGAGCGTATAAGGAGCTCTAATTCACCATCATTAGAAATCGAGTAGTGTATCACTACATCGTCAGCTGAAAGAGTATTGGGTTTTGAATTTTTCTGTGCTTCCTGTTCCACTGCTGCAACCTTCTCCTGAGCTTCTTGTTGCGCTTGTGCAATTTCGGCATTCCTAATAGCTGCATTATTAGATTCCTTTAGTTTCACAGCTTCATCTTTCATTGCGGTAAACGGGGTTAAATCTACCTTCAGTAATTCGTCAAGCTTATTGTTAGATTCTTGATATTGGCCGGATTCGTTTAGACCTTTGGCATCATTGAGTAGTGAAAGATATGTATTTTGATTTTCCTGGTACGTAAGAATTATTTCCTTTTTTGCCTGTGATTTAGCGGCAATTACCTTTGATCCCTCCTTGACCGTTATCGCCTTATCTAGCGAATGTACGGCATCATCTATGTTATTTTGTTTAATAAAATCATCCGCCTGTAAAAATAATTGGACCTGGCTCAAATACGCCTTTGCCGTCACATCATCTTCCTTCGCTTCCAACGCCATCTCGAATAGTCCCTCAGCCTTGCTGAAATCATCCTCTGCAATCGCATCGAGTCCTTTTTGGATCGATTCCTGATAGATGGCGTCCGTTTTCGAACTACATCCCCCTAAAAGCAGAAATACCCCTATTAAGACTACCATTCTGATCTTCACATGATATGTTTTCATATACAGTCGACCGTCCATTTCTGATTTTTTATTGTAAGCCCTACTTAAAGAATATAGTAAAAAGTTCATTTTCCATATGAAAATTTTACTCTATTAATCAAATTCGCCCGTCGAATTTGCGTCCGGAGGCTTAACTTCATTCAGGCGGGGTTTGAACCCCCACTGAAACGAAGACCATTTGCATTCATCCCCCACTTATAGAAGTGGAGGACTTCTGTTCCTGTCGCAAGCTTTCGGTACAAAAGGCATTTGCTGAATGAAGTTAAAAGTAATAAAAAACCCTATCTCACCGAATGACAAGATAGGGTTAATACATATTCTCTTCCAGTGCTTATCAATGGGACTGTGTAGACCTGGTCCTCTGGACTTCATTCGACAAATACCAACAAACTTCGGGCGGTGCCTGTCACCACTTAAACTGCGCTACCAATCCATTCAACTCCTCAGCCATATCTGAAAGAGTGTTCGAGGAAGTGGTGATTTCCTCCATGGCGGCTAGCTGTTCTTCTGTAGAGGCGGCAACCTCCTCTGATGTGGCGGCATTTTCTTGTGCGATGGCGGATAGCTCAGTTGAAATCGTCGTCGCCGCTTGGATGGCAACGGCCATTTGCTGAGCGGCCATGGATACCTCATCCATTTGCGGTGTCATTTCCTTCGTCGACTGAATGATGTCATTAAACTTTTCAATGGCATCATTGGATACGTTGACCCCACTCTGGACATCCTCCATAACACGGCCCATAATCGCAACAGAGTTGCCGGTATCTACTTGAATTCTCTCAATAATATTATAGATTTCCTTCGCTGACTGCTGAGATTGCTCCGCAAGCTTCCGCACCTCTTCCGCTACGACGGAGAAGCCTTTGCCATGCTCACCTGCACGGGCTGCCTCGATCGCGGCATTTAAAGCTAGCAGGTTCGTTTGATCCGCAATGCTCGTAATGACGGATAAGATAGAATTGACTTCCTTTGAACGCTCATTTAATAATTTAATCACTTGGTTCGATTCTGTAACAGAATCATAGATCGATTGCATTTGCGCTACCGTATCCTGCACCGCTTGCCCGCCATCCTCCGCATATCGCATCGCATGATGGGAAAGGTCATAGACTTTCGTCGAGCTCTCGGCAATCCGTATCACACCCTCTGTCACCTTCTCAAGTGCTAGCGCATTTTCGTCTACCTTTTGTGTTTGTTTTTCCGCACTTCCTGCCACTTCTTGAATCGCCAGCGTCACCTGCTTCGTTGTCGTGCTTGTCTGCACCGCATTGGTTGATAGCTCCTCAGATGCATCTGTCACTTGCTTAGCGCTTCGTTCGATTTTCTGGACAAGGTTTCGCAGGCTGTCCTGCATTTCATTAAATGCCCTGCCCAGCTGCCCAATCTCATCATTCGTCTTAATGTCAATCGGCTCCGTTAAATCCCCCTGGCTAATCGTAATCGCTTTTTCCTTAATCCTATTTAGCGGCTTAATAATAAATTGAATAATAAAGTATATGGCTAAAGAACCAATGAAAACAGAAAGCAGCATGACGATAACGGTTACCTTAAGGATGGAAGCAGTGTGTGAACTAATCTCTGCGGTGACGATATTCCCGCCTAATTTCCAGCCGGTTATGTCATTGGTGATATACTTCATAATTTTCTGTTCACCGCCGAACTCATAGGTTAATTCTCCTCGATCTTTTAC
Source organism: Bacillus tuaregi (assembly GCF_900104575.1). Taxonomy (NCBI): domain Bacteria; kingdom Bacillati; phylum Bacillota; class Bacilli; order Caryophanales; family Bacillaceae; genus Bacillus; species Bacillus tuaregi. Next base: position 117,628 of record NZ_LT629730.1, on the reverse strand, counting down.
GTACATTTTATCGAAAAACTCTTCACTTGCCTCGCTTCCTTCGGGGTTCACGGGATGTGCAAGGTACTTCTTATTGGCATCTAATAAAAAGGCGTATCCTCCCTCACCCACCTTAATCTGGTTAATTAATTTTTTCAGGTAAGCCAAATCAATATCGATACCGATAACCGCTTTTCCATCAGCTGTTGTTTGGGAAAGCGTGACCACCATTTCATCTAGTCCTGCTGAAAGATAGGGTTCAGAAAGCACCACCTGACCCTTTTGTGCCATCGATTCCTTATACCAATCTCTTTCCCTTGCATCATAATCCGGGTCCAAATCGGTAATAGGCTGCTCAAGAAATGCTCCATCTTCCGTACCAATATAAATATTCGTTACTTCATCATTGAGTTTATAATATTGTTCAAACCTTTGCAGTAAATCGGTTGCCGTGCTTTCTTCATCAAACGAAGTCGGAGCATTTTCGGCAAAGTACTCTACGTTTTTCGCCTTCGCTTCTATCACTTGATTAATAGATGAATTGACTAAATTTAGATTTTCATCGATTCCTGCCAAAATTTCATCCTGGACCGTATTTTTGGCAGTTACATAAGACAACCCACCGACAATAAGAATAGGAATAATTAAAATAAGGCTAAAGGCTGAAGTTAATTTTGTTCTAATATGACTGATTCTCATACGGCTTATACGACTGAAGATTTTTTTCACACGAATAACCTCTTTATAATAGTTTTTGAATGAGCACCTTTTTTGTAAATATTTTGTCTTTTTGTAACTCTTCTATCCATAACCATAGCTACATATTTATTAATTTTAGGTTAAAAGGCTTATTATTTCTATGATTTATATCACCTGGGACAAGGGTCAGTCCCTCATCCCAGTTCATTATTTTACAAAAAATAGCCCTATCTCTCTGATTTAGAGATAGGGCATACTTCTCATTCTCTTCAACTATTTCCTTCGGGACAACGGACCTCCCTTCCGAACTTCATTCGACAAATAAAGACAACCCTCGGGGCGTGCCTGTCACTGAACCTGAATAGAGCCATAGGCTGCCACCGAAATAAAATATCGCAATTGCAAAATATCCATCACCCAATCCCCCTTATATAACTTACATATTATTAAAATTTGAAAATTTCATCTTATTATTATTATTATACAATAGTAATATTTGTGATTTATTAAGCATTTTGAGAACTTATTTAGGGAGAGGACTTTGCAGGAATAAATATTGGTTTTGATTAAGAAACATTTGATTCCAATCTTCAATACTCAGCAGGAATTCCACCCCCTAAGGCTACAACCTTAGTTCAATCACGCTTCCTTACACAAAATCGAACAATTTAATTCAATTAAGAATTATTTGTGAAATATCGAACATATGCAATGATTCCATTTTTGGAAATATTTATAATAGAGAGGTAAGTGCTTCTACTACCTATCTAGTGAAAGGGATGTTTAAGATGGCTAACTGTTATCCAGCTTTGTTCTCTCCTATTAAAATTGGAAGTATGGAAGTGAAGAATCGTATTGCGATGATGCCGATGGGGGTTTTTAGTCCGCGGTTGATGGGCCCGAACGGAGCGTACACGAAAGAAGGCGCTGACTATTACATTGAAAGAGCCAAGGGCGGCACCGGGTTAATTATTACTGGATTGCTTCCTGTCGGCTGGTTTCCAAAGGGCCATGGACCCGGCGACCGAGGGGAAGGGTTTAATAAATATATTGAGCAGCAAAAGTATTTAGCAGATGGCATACATAAATATGGTTCAAAGGTCATCGTTCAAATCACTGCCCTATCCGGCCGCTCAAGCACCAATCCAGAGGACCCGGCTCCAAGTGTATTGCCAAATGTATGGGATCCGACGAAGAAGAACCGGGAAATGACGAAGGAGGAAATCCACAGTTATATAGAACAATTTGCAAATGCAGCGTTAGCATGTAAAATGGCTGGAATTGACGGCGTCGAGGTTCATGCCGTTCATGAAGGCTATTTATTAGATCAATTTACAATGGCCTACGCCAATCATCGAACCGATGAATACGGCGGCAGTTTGGAAAATCGCTTGCGTTTCCCGGTTGAAATTGTCCAAGCGATTAAGGAGGCCTGCGGGGATGATTACCCAGTCACATTGCGTTACAGTATAAAAAGCTATATGAAAGGCTATAACAGAGGCGCACTCCCAGGGGAAAAATTTGAAGAGTTTGGCCGGGATTATGAGGAAAGCTTCCTTGTGGCGCAAAAACTGGTCGAGGCTGGGTATGATGCATTGAACTGCGATAACGGAAGCTACGACTCTTGGTTTTGGCCGCATCCACCCGTTTATATGCCAAAGGCCTGCAATTTAGAGGATGTTAAAATGCTGAAAAAACATGTAAACGTTCCTGTCATTTGCGCTGGTAAATTTGATGACCCTGAGTTAGCGAATGAAGCAATTGCGAATGGTGATATCGATATGATGGGCATGGGTCGTCCATTATTGGCTGATGCAGAAATTGCCAACAAGTTTGCTGCCGGCGCTTTGGATGATATCCGTCCATGTATCGGCTGCCACAACGGCTGCTTGTCTGCCATTTTTCAAGGAAAAGACATCTCATGTGCCGTGAATCCAGCCTGTGCCAGAGAATATACGTATGATATTGGAGTAGCCGAGCGTTCAAGACGGGTCTTAGTTGTCGGCGGCGGACTCGGGGGAATGGAGGCTGCCCGTGTCTGTGCACTCAAAGGGCATCAGGTTGATTTAGTGGAAAAAACAGATCAGCTCGGCGGCGCCTTTATTGCTGCAGCTGCTTTTGACTATAAAGAAGATGACCGCCGCTTACTCAAATGGTATATCAAACAAATGAATGATTTAGGCGTCAATATTCATTTCCACACTGAGGTGACAAAGGAATGGATTGCGGAAAATGATTATGAGGATATCTTCATTGCGACCGGCGCTAAGGAACGAAAGCTATCTATCACTGGCTTCGATTCTAATCTGGTAACCTATGCAGTCGATACCTTGCTGCATAATCCAATCGATGGAGAAGATATCGTTGTCGTAGGCGGCGGTTTAACAGGAATTGAACTGGCCTGTGAGTTGGGTAAAAAGGGCAAAAACGTGACGGTCGTTGAAGCACAGGATACGATTCTGAATTCATTTGGCTTATCCGCGGCCAACTATAATATGCTTATGGAAATGCTGGATTACTATGACGTCAATGTCTTGAAATCCTCGAACGTTACAAAATATGAAGATGGAATCGCCTATGTAACGACGACGGTGAAAAATTATCCAAATGCTGCCAACCGGGCAAAAAGGCCGTTTACCATCGGATCCGCCGGCATGCCACAGCCATCACAAATTAAAGCTGACCACATTGTTGTTTCTGCAGGATATGAGAGCGACAACCGACTATACGAAGAAGTGAATGCTGAAAACGTGTATCTGATTGGCGATGCCGACAGGCCTGAAAGTGTGATGAAGGCCATTTGGGATGCCTATGACGCAGCCCGCAGCATTGAACAACGCGAAAGCCGAGTTTTACAGCCGGTGTAAAATGACTAGGACAGAAGCTGAATGCATGAAAGGAGAAACGCGGGGACGGTTCTTCTGATGCTTCAAAATAATTGTAAAAAAATAACATAAGAAAAATGTGCCATTATGGTGATGTTTGATTTCGTAGTAAATCAATACATCAATGGCACACTTTTTTTGCTTTTATATTTGTTTAGGTGAGAGTTTTTTGGCTATAACTTCGGGCGGTCACAATGACCTGTTCTGTGTTCTGTGTTCTGAATTACTGAGCTAACGCTGCATTTTTACCAGCAATTCTACCAAATGTATTAATGTCAGCTAACGCGTTTCCGCCAAGACGGTTGGCACCGTGGATTCCGCCTGTTACTTCGCCGGCAGCAAATAATCCAGGAATGACATTGCCTTCTTTGTTTAATACTTCGGCATTTGTATTAATTTGGATTCCACCCATTGTGTGGTGGACTGTTGGTACCCTTTTACCAGCATAGAATGGAGCGGTATCAATTTTTTGGTCGTATAACGAACGGCCAAATGCATCTTCTCCTGTTTCAACCGCTTTGTTGAAGTCTTCAACAGCCTTCACAAAGTTTTCCGGATTTACTCCCATTTGTTTAGCCAAATCTTCTAATGTATCCGCTTGATAAGCTCGGCCTGCAGCCACTAGTTCATCAATAGATTCATTGAAGTTATTCTTTGTATCTCCAGTTGGATATGAATGCTTGTCAACAATTGTCCACATAAATTGTTCTGGCTGTTCCATAAGAGCCTTTGTCATCACGTCACGTCTTTCGCCTTCATCGACAAAGCGGTTACCGTCTTTATTAACGAAGATACGGTTTTCTACCCCTTGCTCGATGTTACCGCTAAGACTTCCTGTTTCCGGATCACCCATTGGTAATAATTGAATTTGTCCCATATCAACTAGGTTCGCACCAATTGCTTCTGCCATTACCATACCGTCACCTGTGGCTCCAGTGTGGTTAGTTGTTTTTAAGCTTGATAGATCAGGCCATGTTTCATTATATTTGTTTCTCATTTCAACATTCGCACCGAAACCACCGGCTGCAATAATGACACCTTTTGTTGCAGTTACTTTTACATTACCATTCTTTCCTTCTGCTTGAACACCGACTACGCGATCGCCATCCATGATTAATTCTTTTACTTCTGTTTCAACTAGTACTTCTACTTCACCATTTGTTCCGTCAATGTAATTCATGAAAGTATCAATATAACCAGTTCCTAGTGGTTTCACTGGTTTATGGGCACGTGGCCATAAGCCACCAAGAACGGTAAAGACTTCATCTTTAAATTCCATTCCATTGCCTTCTAACCATTGAAGAGTTGGATAGGCATTTTCAACTAACGTACGGATTAGTTCAGGATTTCCTAATTTGTCTCCGCCTTCATAGGTTTGTTGGAAGTGCAGGTCCACAGAGTCTTCAATTCCCTGTGCTTCCTGTCTGCTAGGGTCCACTGCGTTATAAGCAGATCCTGATAGAATCGTATTTCCGCCTACTTGGGACATTTTTTCAAGAACAACTACTTTCGCGCCATTTTCATGTGCTGAAACGGCTGCTGAAAGTCCGGCACCACCTGCACCAATTACCACAACATCTGTTGTATACTCTTTATCTTCTTTCTTAGCTGTTGCTTGTTTTTTGCTTAGTTCATCGATATTTCCACCAGCTGCCTTTATGGCTTCTGTAATCGCAGCGATTAAACCTTTAGAAGAGTTTGTTGCACCTGAAACGATGTCAACGGCCAATGTTTGACCGTCAAGGACGGATTGTGGAATATTTTTGATGGCTGCATCGGAAATGCCTTCACTTTCTTTATGTTCCAATACGTTGATTGCCAATATCTTTTCACGGTCTACTTCGACTTCTACTTTGATTTCACCGTTATTTCCTTTGCCAACACCGGTATACGTACCAGGCGTAAAGCCTTCTGCTTCAGATTTTGATGTGTCTGCTGTGTCAGTTGATTCTGATTTTCCGCATGCCGCTAAAAACATCGCTAGAATCAACATGAGGGACAACAATAAAATACTGACTTTTCTCTTCTGCATTGGTTTTTCCTCCTAAGTTGTTATTCATGTGATAAGACCCACCCTTCCTTCGTAAAAGTGCGAAAAGTGAAAAGTCTCATGTGAAATAAATCACAACTTAATTCTATCATTCTAAGCGTTTACATGGTTTATTCACATATGTACAGATAATGACCAAACTGGTAATAATCAATGAAAAAAATCTATTTATTTTTCTTTTTAGTAATGTCGTATTTTAAAAATGTCTATTTATTGGGGGCTTGATCACAGTGACCGCTAAATTATAAAATCTCCTCAAACATACTAATAACTTCTTCTTTGGTAGGCTCGAATGGGTTGCCTGGAGCACAGGCATCCTTTAGGGCATTGTCAGCCAGCTTATCTAAATCAACCTCCGTTACGCCAAGTTCGCATAGTGTATTTGGAATTCCTACTTCCTTGGATAGTGATTTAATGGCTTCTATAACTTCTTCTGCACATTCTTTATCTGATTTTCCATCCACATCAATGCCTGCTGCTTTGGCAATGGCACGGAATTTTCTTGGGTCGCGTTTGGCATTTTCCCTTTCTACAATTGGCAGAAGCATCGCGTTGCATACACCGTGCGGCAGGTCATAAAGGCCGCCTAGCTGGTGTGCCATCGCATGGACAAAGCCAAGGCCTGCATTATTGAACGCAATTCCACCTAAGAACATGACATAGGTCATTTGTTCACGCGCTTCAATATCATATCCGTCCTTTACAGCACGAGGCAGATAGTTGAAGACAATTTCAACAGCAGCAAGGGCAGTGGCATCCGTTACGGTATAAGCTCCCGGTGTGACAATCGCTTCAATGGCATGCGTGAGTGCATCCATTCCCGTTGCAGCCGTTAATGCCGCTGGTTTGTTTACCATTAGCTCTGGATCGTTTACAGAAATGGTTACTAAAGAATTTTTATCAACCATCACCATTTTCACTTCGCGCTCTTTATCCGTAATCACATAGTTAATCGTGAATTCACTTGACGTTCCTGCAGTTGTGTTCACCGCTACAATCGGTACCGCTTTGTTTTTTGTTTTACCCACACCTTCATAATCCCTTAGGTCCCCGCCATTTGTGACATACAGACCAATCGCTTTTGCTGTATCCTGCGGTGACCCGCCGCCAATGGACACAAGTACATCGCAGTTATTAGTTTTAAATACATCGACGCCGGCATAAACATTTTCAGTCGTTGGATTTGGCCTTACATCATCATAGACGATGTAATCTAGATTAATAGAATCCAACTGAGCTGTTACTTTTCCCGCTACTCCAGATTGATTTAAAAACTTATCAGTTACAACAAGAGCCTTTTTAAATCCAAATTCCTTCATTTGTGAACCTAATTCCTTTAGACAGCCTCTTCCCATTAAATTAATGCTTGGCACATAAAATACATGACTCATTATTTTTCCTCCTTACAAATTGTTCAGATTTTCACAACCATATGTTTAAATAAAGGGACAAAAGCGTCCCTTAAATACTCTCTATTAATTACTAATCTATTAATATATTTCTAGTCTTACAGCTTCAAAATCCCTTCCCGAGGAACCACGTTGAATGCATCCGCAAGGTCTTGCAACTGCTGATCTGTGATGGTCTGCTTTTTCCCGCCTTGAGCACAAACAATGGTATATACCTCTGCAGCTTTTTCAGCTGTTTCAATCAAACCAAAGGTTTCATCCATGGTTGTACCAGCGCCGAACACACCATGATGCGGCCAAAGAGCAAGACGGACATCCTTCATTCTTTTAGCCGTTGCTTCACCAATTTCATTGGTGCCCGGAACAATCCATGGAACCACGCCAACACCTTCGGGGAATACAACAAGACATTCTGTACACATTTCCCATAGGGTCTTTGTCATCTCTTCCTCCTTTAGGCTATGCGTAAAGGTCATGGCAATTAGATGGGTCGCATGGCAATGCATGATCACTCGATGATTTGGGTCTACAGACAAGCGCACCATATGGTTCATTAAATGGGTTGGCAGCTCGCTTGTCGCCACTCCGCCATCCTCAAAACCCCAAAGGATTTCATAGCTTTTTCCATCCATCGAAATCCGAATGACTCCCAAGCATGTACTCGGATCCTTCTCAACATTTTTAAAATATTTCCCAGAACCTGTCACAATAAAATATTTCCCTGCAAGCTCAGAAGCATCAAAATTCATCGGTATAGTTCGAACCGCTTGGTTAACATCTAGGAACGGACGAACTTCTTCCTCTTTTAATAGATAGCTAATATTTCCGCCGTTTCTTTCATCCCAGCCTAAGCGGTAAAGATTAGACGTTGTTTCAACCATTTCTTGTAAAAATGGAGCTGTATAAATAAATTGTCTTTCAATTGTTGGGATCATGTTTCATGCACTCCTTACTGTATTTAATGGAAAGACTCTATCATCCACAGTCTAAATGATAGAGTCGGATTTTTTTTTAATAATGCTAATAAGTACCTTATAATCTCTTAAAAAATGTAATGATGCCTGACACCTTAACTATTACTTGCCTTGCTAATCTTGTATTCTTCTAAATCCCCATAACGTTCTTTTTCAATCTGCTGTAGTGTTTTACCTTGCGTATTTGGTGCCATAGCAATACCGATGATTGCGTGGATGACTAAGAACGCAATCATGACAATTCCAGCCACCTTAAATCCTAGCGTCAGCATTAATGTTGGCAGGATGAAGGACCAAATCGCGATACCGGTACGAACGATAAAGTACATGGCGCCCTGTGCGCTGGCACGATAGCGAGTAGGGAATAGCTCACTTGTCCATAATGCATAGAAGGCTTGTGCTCCGATACCTGCAGCAGAACCCCATAGGATAACAAATGCAATTAATGTCGGCCAAGTCATTGGCATGAACGTTAGGATAATCCATGCAACGACACCCATCACAGCTCCGATACCGAATAGAAGACTGCGACTCACTTTATCTGCTAATTTCATAAATCCAACATACGTAGTCACTACTGTTAACATCCATAGGAAGGCCTGCAGCATGTTTGCCTGACCTGTTGTCAAACCGCCGACATTTTCATAAATATAAGGCATGAAATAACCCATTGCTCCTGCTGTTAAATTCCAGAACATGTAGATTCCAATCAGCATAAATAATGCTTGACGATTTACTTTTAGTGAAAACAATTCTTTAAAAGAACTCTTTTGTACAATCCCACGAGCTTCATTTTTAATGTCTTGTGCTTTTTGCTCTTCCCAAAGTTTTGATTCGTCTAAGCCTTGTCTCATATACCAAGTGACAGCGGCGACAACTAAGAGGTGAAAGAAGATAATTCTAGATCCAAGTAATCCAAGTGGCGCTAACGCAACCGCTAAAGCAAAGGTAATCATCGGTCCTATTGACCAAGCAAGCTGCGCGGCACCTACGTGGGCTGCACGTTTATCTGTTGGAGATTCTTCAGCAATATAGGTCCATGCAACCGGTACCCCGCCGCCGACCGCAATACCTGTAATGACGGTACCGATTAAGAGCATTGGGAAATTCACGGAAACCGCAATGAGTAGAATACCTACCATGTACATTAACAAGTCATAGGTAAAAATAAACTTTCTTCCATACTTATCTGTTAAAGGCCCGCCAATTAAAGCACCAATTGCGGCACCAAACGCATTCGCACTCAATGCACTTAATAAACCGACTGCTATACTATCGATACCAAGATAAGCCTGCCAAAGTGTTAAACTGCTTGCTGCTGCAATAATCGAACCTGCTTCAATATAGTTAGCCATCGCAACGGAGATGGTGGCTTTCCAGCCCGTTGTCTTCTTGGCTCCTAGCTTTGATACATTGGCCATGATGTTTCCTCCTATGAATAATAAATTAGTCCATATGAAAAACTTCTTTTAAATCTAATGAAACCGGGCTTTTATCCGGATTTGTTTCCATTACCGGTTCCATGTATTCCCACCATTTTTGATTGATGCTAGTAGCGGCCATTTGACTCCATATTTCTTCATCTTCAATTTCCAGATAACCAAACAGCTTACTTGTTTCCTTATCTAAAAAAATCGAATAATTCTTGGCTCCATGCTTATGCAGCTCGTCAACCATTTCAGGCCAAATCTCGTTGTGACGCTGCTCATATTCTTCATGTTTGTCCGGGTACACGGTCATGATGAAGGCTTTTCTAATCATGCTGGTTCTCCTTTCTTTTGTTGTAATCGCATTCATTTTATTTATATAAAATATTTTTCCTGCTCTTTTAGGGGAGATACCCTGGAGGCATTGAACCCTTGGGTATCCCGCTCTTATGCTATTAAACTAGTTCAGCGACACACTCTTCTGTAGTACGCTGTGCTAATACTTCCTTTTCGTAGGACTTTACATCCTCAAGCCAGTTTTCCTTTGTTGGAACTCCCATTTTTTCACAATAGTAATCCCACACGGCGCCAAATGGATAAGTTTTGAATTCCTCCATCAACGCTAATCTTTCAGTAAAATTTCCCTCTTCCTGGAGCTGCTTCAAGTACTCATTTGGTGTTAATAGAGCATATAGCAGGGCTTTAATCATATTGCGTGTCCCAATCGTCCACGCTGCCACACGATTAATGCTTGCATCAAAGAAATCAAGTCCAATAATGGTGCGGTCTAGTGCATCATTGCGAACAATTTCGAGAGCAATTTCACGCAGCTCATCATCCAGGATGACAACATGGTCGCTGTCCCAACGAACCGGTCTTGAAACATGCAGCGCCAGCTTTTCGCTGAATAGCAGCATCGAAGAAATTTTATTTGAAACTGTTTCCGTTGGATGGAAGTGACCTGTATCCAATAGACATAATTTATTGTTTTTCAATGCATAGCCCATATAAAATTCGTGAGATCCCACAACATAGGATTCAGAGCCGATGCCAAAAACCTTACTTTCCACAGCATCGAGGTTATAGTTTTCATCGACTTCGACGTCAAAAATTCTGTCTAGAGAATCCTTTAATCTTTGCCTAGGTGTCAGACGATCGCTCGGAACGTCCTTATAACCATCTGGAATCCAAATATTTGTCAGTGCAGGTGTACCAAGCTCTTTCCCGAAATATTCACCGATTTTACGGCTGCCGATACAATGCTCGATCCAAAACTCACGGATTTCTTCATCCGGATGTGAAAGAGTAAGACCGTCTGCTGCCTTTGGATGCGAGAATAGGGTTGGATTGTAATCTAGACCAAGGCCGTTTTCCTTTGCCCACTTCACCCAGTTTTCAAAATGCTTCGGCTCCAGCTGATCACGTTCAACAGCTTCTCCATTTGTTTCTGCATAGATGGCATGCAGGTTCACACGATGCTTACCTGGAATGAGTGACAAGGCTTTTTCCAGGTCCTGGCGCAGTTCCTCAGGTGTTCTTGCTTTTCCTGGATAGTTTCCTGTTACATCAATTCCGCCGGATAATTCACTTGGATTTACCTCAAACCCTCCTACATCATCGCCCTGCCAGCAATGAATCGAAATCGGTACATTTTTTAGTTTTTCTAATACTTCATCTACATGAATTCCCCATTTTTCATAGGCTTGCTTTGCTGATTGAAAGTTTGCTAGAATAGACATTTTTTTCTTCCTCTCTATTAGTTCATTAAGGCTGCTAGAGGCATATATTTTTTCACGTCAAAAGATTTCCTAATGACTGAACGCGCTTCCATAATATCGTTCATCTCACCGAGCGCCATCAGTTGAGCAGCAATATTGCCAATCGCTGTCGCTTCAACAGGTCCGGCATACACTTCCTTCTGCGTGACTTCCGCAATCAGCCTGTTCAGCATTTCATTCTGGCAGCCTCCGCCAATCACATTAATTCGCTCGAATTTCTTTTCAAAAATCATCTCAATTTCTGCAACTGTCGCCTGGTAGCTTGCCGCTAAACTATCATAGACACATTTAGCGACTTCGCCCGGTGTGCTAGGTATAGGCTGGTTATTTTCCCTGCAATAGTTCCGTATTTCTTCTATCATGTTGTCAGGCTTTAGAAAACGATCGTCATTTACATTGACAATGGCCTTAAAACCCTTAGCTTCTTCGGCCAATGCGACAAAGTCAGCAAAGGAATACTCATCATGGTAGTTCCGTTTTACCTCTTGGATCATCCAAAGCCCCATAATATTTTTCAAGAACCGGAAACGGTGGTCCATTCCACCTTCATTCGTGAAGTTGTATTCCATCGCTTGCGGAACACAAATCGGAAAATGGTTCTCTACACCAATCAATGACCAAGTGCCCGAACTGATATAAATGGTTTCATCCTCTTCAGGCACCGAGATAATCGCTGAACCTGTATCATGTGTTGCCGGAAGCACCACCTTCATATCAAACCCAAGCTCAGAAACTAGTTCCTCTGATAGATTCCCGAGAATTGTCTTCGGTAATTGAACCTCCTGAAACATTTCTTTATTAATCCCTAATGTATCCAGCAATTCTTCGTTCCACTTTTTTGTAAAAGCATTCACGAGCTGTGTTGAGCTGGCATTTGTGTATTCGTTTGCTTTTTTTCCTGTTAATAAGAAATTGAAGTAATCAGGTATCATTAAAAAGGATTTGGCTTTTTGCAGGATTTCAGGATGATTCTTTTTAATCGAATATAATTGATAGATGGTATTAAATTTCTGGAATTGGATTCCGGTTTCGAAATAGAGATCTTCTTTTGGAATCAGCTTAAAAACCTCTTCCATCATGCCATCTGTCCGTGGATCGCGATATGAAACGGCGTCCGTTAATCGTTGATCCTGTTCATCTAATAGCACAAAATCAACGGCCCACGTATCAATCCCAATACTATCCGGCTGAATCCCCATTCTTTTGCACTTTTTTAATCCGTTTTTTATTTCTTGAAAAAGCGCATCCACATCCCAGCAGAAGAACTCGCTTTTTTTGATTATTTTATTTTCAAAGCGATGAATCTCTTTTAAGTGCAATAAACCGCTTTCAAGATAGCCTAAAATAAGTCTTCCGCTGGAAGCTCCGATATCGACGGCGATGCTGTACTTTGTCATTTAACTCTCACCTCTCAGTTGCAGCCGCTTTTTGAATTATTACGAAATAGTTATGGATGTACTATGATAGGTTTTCATAAAAATTATCCTTATTTGCAAAATTGTGGCTGTCGGCTACTTTCATCACAAGAGGACATCATTCTGTAAAAACCCCATGTAAAAAATCTGAATATCCGTAATATACTTCTTTTATCTAGTGGATATAATCGCTTTCCACATCTCTATAATACTTGATTTTGACAAACTTCCTATGTCGGCATTTAGAAGAATTATTGTCCTTATTTGCAAAAAAGGAGAACACAGTAAATGGTTAATCTACCTTGTTCTCCCTGAATTTTTTAGGCGTTACACCAAATTTATTTTTAAAAATACGATAAAAATAGCTGATATTATCATAGCCGACACGCTCTACAATTTCTGTAATAGGCATCTCAGTCCCTAGTAATAATTGCTTTGCTTGACTCAGCCGTTTTTCTTGAATCAGCTCTTTAAATGTATAGCTTGTAGAACTTTTAATTTGTTTACTTAGCGCATAATGAGGCTGGTGCAGCTTTTCAGCCAGCTCATACAACGACGCAGTCTGGTAATGGACATCAATGTACTTCATGGTTTCCACCATAATATATTGATGGGCAGGATTCTCTTCATTCTGTTTGAGCTTATTGGAATGCTTGATTAGTTCAACGACAAGTAAGCCTGTATACAGCTTAATAAAGGAATCAGATAGCAGCGAAGAATTCCTGATTTCCTCGATCATTTTAATAATAATGTCTTGTATTTCTTTAACTTCAGAAATGGCAAAGTAGAGATATTGCCCATTTTGTGTATGATTATAGATGCTGTTAATGAGGAAATTACTAATCATGTTATCTGATGATAGGAAAGTAAAGATAAACTCAAAAAATTGCGGCTGAATAATAAAGTTGATGATAATGTCCTCTTCTGCACTGGCCTCAATTTCGTGGTAAATATGCTGATTTAACAGGATGAGCTCTCCCTGCTGCAAACAAATCCTTTCATTACCAACCTTTTGCTTGAGCTTTCCATTTAAAACATAATTGATTTCAATATAGTTATGACGATGCATAGGAAAGTCAATAAATCGCGTGTGTTTACGTATCTCAATCATTTTGTCCTTGCCCAGGAACTTTTCACCCTCAATCACAAAGGCAGACTGAGTGGTATAGAGGTCTTTCTTAACCTCTTTTTTCTTTTTCTGATTGACAATCAATTTTTCTTCCTCATTCAATTGCATTAATTCCAACAAAAGATCATTCGTCATCTCATCACCCGGATGGTTTTTTTTTGGCAGACTCACCTTAGTCATTGCCTTGGTGATTTTTATTATGCCATTTCCTGAATGAGCATAGCTATGATATTTGTCTACATAATAACCATGCTAATTCATCGACAAATTCCGGGGCGTCACTGTGGTTGACCCCCTTATAATGGACATATAGTATAGATAGAAACACGACATACCAACATTTCGGGGGGACAACTAGAATGGCTAAAAAACACACAAGTGTCGAAGTTAAGTTAGAAGCTGTACTTCAGGTATTAGACGGTAAAAAGTCAGTTATAGAAGCTGCGGACGATTTAGGTGTACACCGTGATACAGTAAATAACTGGGTCAATGCATATAAAAGGAAAGGTGAAGATGGCCTTAAAAATCCAAGTTCCCACAGGTCCCCTCAAACCAAAAATAATAATCAAAAAGTACGAGAGTTAGAGAAAAAATTAAAAGAAAAAGAATTGGAAAATGAAATATTAAAAAAGTTCCAGGCCTTTCTCAAGGAGAACGAATAAGCAAGAAATTTGAAGCTATTTCGTACTTGAGGAAGGATTATTCAGTTATCCTTCCTTGTACTGTATTAGGTGTATCTACTAGTGGTTATTATGCCTATCTAAATCGACCAAAATCACAAGTGTCTACTAAAGATCGTAAGTTACTAACCAAGATAAAACGTGCTTATTCTCACCACAAAGGAACCTATGGAGCCAAAAGAATCGCAATATATATATCTTCCAAAGGAACACTGGTTAACCATAAAAAAGTAGCTCGTATCATGAGAGAAGCAAATATTAAAGCAACAGTACGACGTCCCAAAACTACAAAAGAAGCCAAGGGGAAGGCTGTTGGTTATGTCTATGAAAACCTTCTTAATAGAGATTTTGAGGCCATTCATCCAAATCAAAAATGGGTAACAGATATGACTGAGGTCTTAGTTGAGGGTAAGAAGTTTTATATTTCAGCATTAATGGATTTATTTAACCGAGAAATACTTGCCTTACAAATTAGCTCCAGTCCAAATCAGGAGCTTATTAAAGCTACTATTGAAGCTGCTCAAAAAAGAAGAAAATTAAAGTCATTAGAGGGCGTTGTGATCCATAGTGATCAGGGCAGCGTTTACCGCTCTTTCGAGCATAATAAACTGGCTAAAACACTAAAGTTCACTCCAAGTATGTCTCGTAAAGCTAACTGCTGGGATAATGCCGTTATTAAAAGCTTTTTTTCTCAACTGAAAACAGAATTCCCTTGTTTCTATACGGTAAATCTTCATTCTTTTCAGCAGGATTTAAAGAGCTTTATTCGCTATTACAATGAGAAACGAATCCAAGATAAACTCGGATTCATTTCTCCTAAAGATTACTATTTAAATTACCAAAAATTAGCATAATGTCGAATTTATTAGTGTCTATTTATTGGGGGCTTGACCACTGTCACCGACAAAATCTTAAAAAGCCGTTTTCTACTATGAAAGCATCTTCCATGGTTAATGTTGAGGAGAATGTTACTTTTTCTTCTGATTCATTGACTTGAGTGTCCGCTGCTTTGTCACCAAACGTGATATCAGTACCGGAAAAAGGAGTGAGGCGTGAAATGGACTGCGGGTCCCCTTCTCCAATGGCTATTACTCGGACCTGATATTTGCCAGACTTTAGACCCTCAATATTTGATAAATCAAGGAAGGTTTCATTCACTTGCTCATCGATTGTAAAAATAACATCCCTGTAGTCATCCAGCTTGTTCTTCTGATAGATGATCACTTCATATCCTGTTGCAAGATCAACTGGATCCCAAGAAATTTTGGTACCATTTGTGACAAGGTTTGCAGGGGATGCTAGTTGTACAAAACTAGATAGTTTTTCCTGAGCAGGAAGCAAGTTTGCATACCCTGAAAAACTCTCAATCTCTGCTTGAGTCCAGCCAGCCTCTAGCGCCCGATTCAACTCTTCTTCTGCATATGTGACAGATTCTGCTAACATACTTGGGCTATCATCTAAGGCAAATTTCAACGACCCTAGTCGGCCTTCCAGTCTGCTCTTCATCTCTTCTTTTATATTTGAAGAATGATCCCCGTTTTGAACGACTTCACCATTCAAAATAGGACGAACAAAATAATAATAATTCTCACCAGGTTTTGGATTCTTATCAATGAAAGATTCTGTCCCTGTGCTAATTACATCTGAAATAAGCTCAGCATTTTCAAAGTGATCATTTAACCCTCTATAAACCTTGTACCCTGTTACCTCGGACACACGACTATCCTGCCAATGAATCACATTTCCCGCTTCAATTCGATGCGTTTCTAATCCAGTCGCTTCAGGATAAAAATGAATTTTGAACTCTTCACTTAAGCTTCCGTGCTCATTTGCTGCCGTAACCTTTACTAGAATCGGTTCTAAACGGTATGAATCCATCTCTTCCTGATTAAATAGCGGTTCAAGCTCTATCGTATGGCCATTAAGCTCAGCACGAATTAAATCCTCACGCTCTACCGATATTTCATATTGCAGGTTCTCTCCCTCAAAATACTGATCTAATGAAATACCTGCTGAGGTCAACCATTCTGAGTAAGACTGATCCTCCACTTTCATTTCCTCATTAACGAACTTTGGCGCACCTTGGTCATCAGGATTTTCACCCGAACCAGGCACTCCCTCATCATTGCTTGAAATCGTGATGGTTTCACTGTATGGTTGAATCGCAATCGGTGAATCCTCTACAGAAAAGATGATTTCAGCTTCACCTGAAATGGGCTCACCATTGGTAATATCACTGATTGTGAAGTTCCTAAAATTAAATCGATCCACTACCTTGGAAAATTCCTTATCCGCTGTTTTAACGGTTATTTTTCCATTAACATACTCAGAAGTATGGATTAAATTTTCCCATTCATCCAATGCTGCCTTTTCAATTGAATCAACTTCCTGACCAGTTGAATCTTTTACGGAAACATCATAATAATAATCGAACGGAGTATTCACATCCATTGAAGTACCCTCAAACTCTGAATTCTTCCATTCAACATCAAACTTAAGCTTATCGTCAACTTTTAAGGTTTGATTATTTTGTATATCGATTGATTTTATATCAAAAGCAATTCTCCAATATTCTTCGCCTTTTTCAATGGAATAGATTGGCCTGATGCTCTCATATTCCCCCTTCGTCAAATAAAGAGAAGTAATTCCTTCTGGCATTCTAGGGTGATAGATTACATTATATTTATCTCCTAAAGAATATAATGGAGCGGCCCCATCAAACTTGTAATTGACTGGCTGACTTTGCTCTATTTCAAATGTAACAAGAGCCAATTCCTCTTCAGTGAACTGGATTTTATTGTTCGTTTCAGAAACAGTAAAGTTGTCTTTAAATAAGCTGTAGGACGCATCCGTTCCAACTGTATTATATTGAATATTATAGGTCCCGACAGGTACATAGGATCCTGTTGAAACATAAGCAGATAAAATTCCTTTTCCGCTATCATTTGTTAAATTAAGCGCTAGATTATTATGTTCTTTTGTTTCGTCAGAGAATGGTACCTCTGCTTGTAAAAGAACATGATTTTCAGTCGTTAATGGCTTAATGGTTCCACCTTCGAGCTCTTTTTTCGTTAATTTTTCAATAAAAAGATATCGATTCGTTTTGATAACGGCGTAATAGGTATCTGCTAACGAAACATCAATATTGGTCACGTTAATCCTATATCCATTCTCCTCTTGAACCTTTTCTGGTGTCGAAAATTGAGCGGTATTGGAACCCATATTTTCCCGATAAGCGATAATTTCAACATCTACAGATGGAAGGTTAGTAAAATGCTCACCTTGAAGTGTAAAGGTAATACTTCCATCTATAATGGAATCCTCACCTTTGCCATCCTCTACCTTTGTTGTTAAAAAGTAGGTAATAAAGCGTTGTAATTCCGCTGTCTTTTCATCTATTTCCTGCTGGCTGTAGCCATATCCCTCATGCATTTCCTCTGCCTCTGCAATCAGAGCCTGAAGGGCTTGAAAATCTTCCGCAGGATATTGACCTGGTTGTGTACCAATCGTTACTTGATTAGCAAGGCGCTGCGCCCGATGCCATTCATATTCAAGTTCTTTTCGGTCGACATGAACGATATTGTTTCTAAATTCTGTGATAGAAGCTTGGAGACGGCTTACTTCAGAATCGATCATATCTTGTGTTTCTTCATCCACACTTGTATTTTCATCATAGATTTTTTGGGCTTGATCCATTGCTGACTTTAGCTGGTCCAATGCTTCTTGAGTCACATTGCCTTCTTTGTCCCCAATGGCTGCCTTTTCACGTAAATTCTCAGCTGTCAAAAGCAATCGTTGCAATTCGAAATTATCGAGTATCTCAGTGAATTCAATCGGGTGGCCTTCCTCCGCTACTACAGTAACACCGACTCGTTTTACAGCCTTTTCGATATGGGCATTATCACCATATTTAATAGTTGCATCGCTGCGGATAATCAATTGCTCTATATTACTATTAATTTGGATATTTTCATTTCCTTTATCAATAATCACATTTGTAACCGGTGCTGAAATAATCGTATTCGCTTCAGATTCAATCCAAACGGTTCCATTGATAGCTGCGTCTTCACTTTCTGCTCTTACCTGGATAGCTGAACCTGAAGTAATTTTAATATCACCCTTGAAGGTTGTATTACCGATTAGGACAATGGATTGATCCCCACCACCATCAAAGGTATGCATGGATTCCTCTGCATCCTTAACATTTAATAGGGTTAAATCATATACGGTGTCCGCGATAAGCAGATTATGAATCGTTGCGTTTTCTATTGTAATATCATCGCCATATACAGATAGATTCTGTACAATTGAATGATTGAAATTTATCGTTTCTTTTTCAATTTCCTCAGGTATGATTATTTCCTGTTTGATTATTCCCCTAAAATTGGAGGTAAATCCTGCAGTTATTTCAATCTTTTCTACGCCTGATTGTCCGACAGCATAGTTAAACGCTTCATTTGTTGTGACTTTTGCTGTTTTTCCATCATCCTTTAGCACATATCCTTCAGGAATGAATTGATCGGATAATTCATTTATTTTAGCAATTACTTCTATTAACTTCGTTTGAAGTTCTGTGCTTACTAGCTCTCTCTGTGAAGGTGTCAAGGCATTCCATGCTGTTTTTGCCTCATTTACAGCCGTTTCATCTGACAATGAGAGTGCATCCACAGCCGGTAAAGCTGTAATTTTCTCTATTACTGCATTGGCAACTGTTTGATCTGGTGCTGGTGTGGTTGGAACGCCACCTCCTCCAGAACCTCCACCGGTTGATGGACCTGGTGCTGGTGTAGTATCCGGATTGGTTGATTCATCCTCTTTGTTTTCCTGCTGGGATTGCTGTGCCCGAAAGATAAAGGTAGCCAGCTGCGCGCGGCTAACTGGATCATGCGGGGCAAAGGTTGACTTTGTTTTCCCTTCGGTTACTCCATTATCATAGAGTGCCTCTACAAATTCCCCATACCAGCTATTTTCTGGTACATCTGTGAAAGTAGTTTTTGAGTCCTGCTTGTCCTTCAGCTGAAAGGCATGGGAAATCATCTTCGCCATTTCCGCACGAGTGATTCCTTTTTCAGGTGCGAATGTATCCTTCGTCACCCCTTGGACAATTCCCGCTTTTACTAAAGCCGCAATTGCACTGTAGAAGCGATAATCTGTCGTAACATCTACAAATCCTGGATTTTTTACATTTTCCACTTCCAGCTGTAGAGCCTGAGCCAATATGGATGCTGCTTGACCACGAGTGATGGCCTGGTATGGTCTGAACGTCCCATCCTCATACCCCTTAATCGCACCCTTTTCTGTTAGGTGAAGAACAGCCTCATAATAATATGTACCACTCTCTATATCTGTAAAACTAGCAGCTTCTACATTTAACGTATTACCTGGTAAAACCGCAGCAACCGATGAAGCCATAACCGTTGTTGCCATTGTTGCTGAGATAAATTTCTTATAGTTTTTTGACCTAGCCAATGAAAGACCTCCATTATTCATTCTCTAATTTGAAATAACCTTTATTCACTTTCCCTGAATATGAGTCGTTTATATGTCTGGTCTTTCAGCGAAAAACCCCATTATTCAAAATTTTCCATATAGAGACGCAATTCACGTTTTATCATATAGTAATATTTTACTAGCAGTCAACCACTATGAACTGGGACAGGAGGACAGGTCCTTCGTCCCACCAAATATTCCCAAAAATTTCTCTACTTGCAGCGTTTCCTCTAACTAATAACCGAAGAACTCAGGAGCAAATCTATCCCAGAATAAGTAATAAAAAAAGCCATATCACTATAAGATATGACTTACTTCCTACCCTTTTCCATGATCACTTTTGGGTTCAGTTCAGACCTGTCCCTGTATCCCAATCGAAATTCGACTATTTCAATTACTATAGGAGTTCCAGCATAGATGGTTCCTCCTATGTTTTTAATCATTAATTTTTTCTTTTTGATTTTATAAGCCTTTCCCTCCTGCATGATTCCATTAATGTAGAGATTACTATATTTGCTTTTCCCTTTATAAGGGAATTTTTTTATGGATTTTCCAGCATCATTGATGAATTGGTATGCAGGAATCACCTGGTATTTCTCCAGGCAGATATTATGTTTTGCTTGATAAAAGAATCTAGTTACTCTGGGCTGAATGTATATATTTTTTATCAAAAGTGAAAAATCACGAAGAAATTTTTTATGCGGACGTGATGATTTACGAGCCATAAAAAACTGTCCTTTCTTCTATCAAATTCGCTCGTCGAATTTGCGTCCGGATTACCTGAGCTCACTCGATAAACTACCTTTAAAAAATCCGTGACATCCGCCGGAGGCTTAACTTCATTCAGCCAGGGTTTGAACCCCCACTGAATCGAAGCACCCTTTGCATTCATCTCCCACTTGTAGAAGTGGAGAACTTCTGATGAATGAAGTTAAGGAGCCTGCAAGACTCCTTTTTCTTTTTCATTAGGTTGTAACCGTTGTAGAAGAAGACGGAGCATAATTTAGAACCTCAACAACAATTGGTGTATCTGCTGGAATGTCTCCTCCTCCTGCTGGAACATCAATAGCCAATGAACCGACACCGGTTGCACCAGGTGTATAGGTTGAGATACCTTCCATTTGTAATACACCATTCACGTAAACATTAAAGTAGCTATTATTGGCGGCTAATGTCGGAAGCGATGTAACTTCTGCACCTGCATCGTCAAAAAAACTTGCCGCATCAATGGTTAAAGTAGAACCGGCCGCTGTTAAAGCGTTTGTGACATGAAAAAATCTTGTATCCG
Source organism: Bacillus tuaregi (assembly GCF_900104575.1). Lineage (NCBI taxonomy): Bacteria > Bacillati > Bacillota > Bacilli > Caryophanales > Bacillaceae > Bacillus > Bacillus tuaregi. Next base: position 96,425 of record NZ_LT629730.1, on the reverse strand, counting down.
CAGGAACAATTTCAGTGGTGGTTGTAGCAGTAACAAGAAGCTTCATCAATTGGAGTGCCATATTGTGTCACCTCCTTTTTCAATGATTAGTATTATTCTATTAAGGAATTGGACAAGTTGATTGTTTGTTAGCTGATTTTTGAGGGACAAAGGTCCCTTGCCCCAGCATAGGATAACGGACCTGTCCCTATGTCCCCATTCCTATTTTCCATTTTTTTCTTTTATTTTAAAAAAGCCTCCTGTATACTAATCTCGAATCGAATAGAAATAACTAGGGGAGTCCAATGAGTTGGGCTGAGAAAGGAACGCGTTGAAGTTTCTTGACTCTTGGGACCTGATCTGGTTCATACCAGCGTGGGGAAGTTAGCATAATTGTAGCCATACTACTTCTGCATACAGATTAGCCGGGTCCAACCTTTGATTGGATACCGGCTTTTTTATGTACTTCATAAGCGTTATCAGCTTTCCACTTGTTGTGATCGGTATCTTGTCCTTTATTTTTCAAAAAAAGGAGAGATTTATGATGTCCATGTCCAACCATTCTGCAAACGAACAAAGAATTTCCATCAAGGCAAATTTTTCAGGTAGCAAGAAGGTTTATGTCACTGGTTCTCGGCCTGACATGAAGGTTCCGATGCGGGAAATCGAGTTAAGCCCGACCAGTGGTTCTTTCGGAGAATCCGAGAATCCACCTGTTCGTGTATATGACACGAGTGGACCTTATACAGATCCAGATTATTCCGTTGATATTACGAAAGGTCTTCCTGCCCTTCGCAGCCCATGGATTCATGAGCGTGGCGACGTGGAGGAGTATCTGGGTCGGGGTATCAAGCCTGAGGATAATGGCTATCTAAAGGCAAACGATCCACGCGCCAATCGTAACGTGTTCCCTGGGTTAAAGCGGAAACCATTACGTGCGAAAAAAGGCCAAAATGTTACGCAGCTTCATTATGCCAGAAAGGGAATCATCACGCCTGAAATGGAATTCATCGCGATTAGGGAAAAGATGAAGCCTGAATTCGTACGGGATGAGGTGGCAAAGGGTCGGGCGATTATTCCGTCTAATATCAACCATCCGGAAGCCGAGCCCATGATCATCGGTCGCAGCTTTCATGTGAAAATTAATGCGAATATTGGCAACTCTGCTGTTTCATCCTCGATTGAGGAGGAGGTTGAAAAAATGACCTGGGCAACGCGCTGGGGCGCTGATAATATTATGGATTTATCTACCGGAAAAAACATCCATACGACACGGGAATGGATTATTCGTAACGCAGCGGTGCCTGTGGGAACGGTCCCACTCTATCAGGCGCTGGAAAAAGTAAACGGGGTTGCGGAGGATCTGACCTGGGAGGTTTACCGTGATACTTTAATCGAACAAGCCGAGCAGGGCGTGGATTACTTCACGATTCATGCGGGAGTTCTTTTACGATATGTCCCGTTAACCGCCAAGCGTGTAACGGGGATTGTCTCTCGCGGTGGTTCGATCATGGCACAATGGTGCTTACACCACCATAAAGAAAACTTTTTATATACACACTTCGAGGACATCTGTGAAATCATGAAATCGTATGATATTGCCTTTTCATTAGGAGATGGCTTGCGTCCTGGCTCAATTGCCGATGCAAATGACGAAGCACAGTTTGCCGAATTAGAGACTCTTGGAGAGTTAACGAAAATCGCTTGGAAGCATGATGTCCAGGTCATGGTCGAAGGGCCGGGGCATGTTCCCATGCATCTGATTAAGGAGAATATGGATAAACAGATAGAAGCATGTCAAGAAGCCCCTTTTTATACACTGGGACCTCTGACAACCGATATCGCTCCTGGCTATGATCACATCACATCGGCGATTGGAGCAGCGATGATTGGCTGGTATGGTACTGCGATGCTATGTTATGTCACGCCAAAAGAACATTTGGGGTTACCGAATCGGGATGACGTTCGTGAAGGGGTTATCACGTATAAAATCGCAGCCCATGCGGCTGATTTAGCAAAAGGACATCCGGGAGCACGCCTTCGCGATGATGCCCTATCGAAAGCTCGTTTTGAATTCCGCTGGAGAGACCAGTTTCATTTAGCCTTAGACCCTGAACGCGCCATCGAATATCATGATGAAACCTTACCTGCAGAAGGAGCCAAAACCGCCCACTTCTGCTCCATGTGCGGGCCCAAATTTTGCAGCATGAGAATTTCCCAAGATATTCGTCAATACGCAAAAGAAAACAAACTTGATACGAACGAAGCGATTGAAATAGGTATGAAGACCAAAGCTCAAGAATTTAAGCAATCCGGCGGAAACCTCTATCAATGAAAAACGCGGGGACTGATTGTCCCCGCATTCGGATTATCGACAAATAGCGGGTGGTGCCTGTCACTTTCTTCCAAATACCGACAAATAACGGGTGGTGCCTGTCACTTATATACGTTCTCCCCCTCCCTTTCATTTATTCCGCATTCATAATAGACCATTGTACAATTTAATGAGTGTTGGTTTGTGCTTTTGGATAATTCAAATGGGTAATTATTATCTATATAATTTGTTTATAGAATCATTATTTGCATTTGGAAAGGAGAAATACCATGCAGCGTCAAAAATTGGTTATTGCATTAGGAGGCAATGCATTAGGGAAAAACCCTCAAGAACAAATTAGTTTAGTTAAGAAAACCGCAAAGACGATTGCAGAATTTGCAAAAGACGATTATGACATAATTATTGGACATGGAAATGGTCCTCAGGTAGGAATGATAAATCTGGCATTTGATTTTGCTAGTCTTAATGATAAATCAGTTCCATCCATGCCATTTGCTGAATGCGGGGCTATGAGCCAGGGCTATATTGGTTACCATCTGCAACAAGCAATTCAAAATGAATTGGCTAAACAACGTATTTTTCGACCTGTGTGCACAGTAGTAACTCAAGTAGTTGTAAATCAATGGGATTCCGCCTTTTTAACCCCCACAAAACCTGTAGGTATTTTTTATAGTAAAGATCAGGCTGATAGGTTTGCAAAAGAAAAAGGCTTTGTATTTGTTGAAGATGCCGGTCGGGGCTATCGTAGAGTGGTACCTAGTCCATTACCAGAGAGAATTGTCGAATTAGGCTTGATAAAGGAATTAGCAGATAGAGGTGAAATCGTTATAACAGTTGGCGGTGGCGGTATCCCTATTATCGAGGGAATAGACGGGTATCAAGGAGTTGCAGCTGTTATTGACAAAGATCTTTCATGTGCTAAATTGGCAACTGATATCCAAGCAGATATGTTGTTAATTTTGACAGCGGTAGATCAAGTCTGTGTAAATTACAATACAGTAAGCCAAAGAGGCCTAAGTTATCTTAGCACTGAAGAAGCAAAGAAGTATATTATGGAAGGACAGTTTGCAAAGGGGAGTATGCTTCCGAAGGTTGAAGCCTGCTTAACCTATTTGGAAGCATGTCCACAGGGTAAGGCAATGATAACGTCCTTGGAAAATGCACCCGCCGCACTAGCAGGAAAAACTGGTACTGTAATTGCGACATCCAAGGTGTTGGAAGAATATTTAGTGTTAGCTTAAAAGTAGTAGTAAAAAGCCAGGAGAATCAGCCTGGCTTTTTCATAGATATATTTCACTTCATTGTTTCATATATTTTCAATGCAATTTGTAAATTTAACGTATCGTCATTATCTGTAAAATTGATTGATAATACTTCCTCTATTCGCTGAATTCTTGCTCTTAGTGTGTTTTTGTGAATAAAGAGACTTTCGCTGGTTTCTTTATTAGAAAAATTATTTTTAAAGTAAATTTGAATGGTATTTAATAGTTGTGTATTGTACTTACTATCATAATCTATGATTGGCTTGATAAAGCTATTAAGTAATTCCTCAAAATAGATATTTTCAATATCCCCCTTTTTGTCTGTGAGAAGTCTTAAGAAACCTAAGTCTTTATAAAATTGATACTTTTTTGAGGAGTTATTTTTTAAGATAAAATTCAGTGCGTGCTTTGCCTCCTTTAATCCTAAAGCTGCTTGTTCTAACCTTCTTAATTGGCTAATTCCAGCATAAATATCATTACTAGAAAAGTAATATTGGAAGAGAGAAAGTAGATTCCCAATCGACTTTACTGAATTACGTATCGATTCCCCAATAAAAATAATTAATTGTTCTTCCTTAATAAAAACTAGTATTTTTGAATAATCATAATAATATTTCTTGAGAAAGTCTATAATATTGTGTTTTTCAGCCATACTCCATAGTTGTTTTTGCTGATTATCAAGTAATTGGAAAATACAAATATAGTAGTTATTCTCAATCGGATGTCCAATCGATAACTCAAATCTAATTTTTTGTGTACTTGTAAGTTCTGTGAGATTAAGAATCTCATCTAGTATTAGTTCCCGATAATAAAGATTAGCTTGATATAAATCTTTATAAATCATATTTTTTAAAACGAGGATTTGGGCGAAGCTTTGAATTTTTAGCATCAAACTATTTTCAATGATGTTTAAGTTTTTGTCTATTTTTATAACGATATAACCTATATGGATAGTTGAGTCCTGTATGGGATAGATAGCAAATTGAAATGAACTCGAACTATTATGTAAGCCCAACTGGATATATCCATTTATTGGATCTCCTTGTAAATCATAACCAATCGTAAATTTAGAATTTACGTTAATTTCGAAGTCCTTCAATTCATTGTGCCAATCGAAGTCCGAAGATGCGTCAATAATTTCATCGTATGTATTTATTATAGCAAGAGAGTGTCCAATTGCTTTAGAAATGCTTGTACACATATTATCAAAGGAATGGTTTTTCAGTACCGAATTTATTATCGCACTTTGAAATTGATCTGATTCAATAATTATTTTCTGCTGCAACTTAATAATTTGTTGTGTTATAGGTGTAATTAACTCACTCCAGCTATATTCATCAGATACAATTATTATTGGGAAATTAATCATCTCAGAAAGAGTTAATATTTCAGATGATATGTATTTTATGAATTTATTTTTCGTAATGATTCCAGAACATTTTTTCTCACTTAGTCTTTTAATAAATTCAGCATCGATTACAGTTTCGAAAAAATTACCTGCTATTAATAACTCGTAAGGCTTTATCCATTCATCAATATTGGCGATATCCATGATTGTTATGCTTGTAACTTTTCTAGATATGTTCCCGTTGCCTGTAAGGAAATATGAATTGTTAAACTCCTTAAGTTTCATAATTTCATTAATTGTAAGAATCATATTCTTATCACCTTTCCAATCTTGATGCGTATATAGGTGTGTAGAAAATTACCTTCCTCTAGATGACACCATTTATTGCGAGAATATTATCCCGAAATTCCAAATAGCTTCATAAGTAGTATAATGAGCGGAACAGCAATAAGGGTTTTTTCAATAAAAAGTACTAACAATCCAAAGAAACGAATTGGCATTTTTGATGTAATAATTAATGTGCCTACTTCTGTCATATAAATAATCTGTACTAAAGATAAAGCTCCAATGATGAATCGGGTTTCAAATGATTCAATGTTTGCTGCAAGAACTGCGGGAATAATCATATCCGCAAAGCCGGCAATTGTTGCAGGTGCTGCTGCAAAAGCCTCCTGAACACCGAAAAAGTCCAAATAATATCCAAATGGAAGAGATATCAAATTAAAAATCGGTGTGTATGTTGCAAGAATTAATGCAATAGTTCCATAACACATAACTATTGGTGTAAGGATAAAAATAATACCCAAAAACATATCTAATCCTTCGTATAAAATACCAGTGAAAGAAGCAGCTGATTTTGCTTTATTCACGCCTTGTTTCAGAGCCCATTCAGACTTTTTGATTCCCGCCGGAACCTGTTCGTTTACCTGCTTTCCAACATTGGGAAGATATTCATCTGGGTACTTACATAGCGGTGGAATCCTTGTCATGATAATAATACTGGCAATACCAGTAATACACACTATTGCATAGAATGGAAAAAAGAGAGAGTCTACATCTAACATTGCTGCTATAACAAGACAAAATGGTAGAGAAACAGCAGAAAAACAAGTAGAAATAATAATCGCTTCTTTTGCTGTATAATAGCCTTTTTCATATTGAGATGTTGTTAATACAACTCCAACGTTACAGTTTCCAACCCAAGAAGCTAATAAATCGACCGCAGACCTTCCAGGTATCTTAAAAAGAGGACGTGTATAATCACTAACAAAAGTTCCAACATATTCCATTATTCCAAAGTTCATTAGTAAGGGTATTAAAAAAGAGGCCGTAAAAAACCAGGCAATTAAGGTTCCTGAAAGATTTAACATTGTTAATCCTGTATCCGGAGCAATCACCAAAGCCGGGCCAAATCCAAAGTAACACATGACTGTGATAATCGATCCTAATACCCTTACACTTACATAATAAGGAGTTGTATAAAATAATTTAGCTAGTAATGCTTTCTCAAGTATGAATCTTGGTTTAAATAATATTGTGACAGTAGAAATGAAAGCGTTTAAACAAATTAGGATCGCAATTAATAAGGGTGCGATGGGTTTGATGAATTCTGCTAGACTTTCAGAAATAATTCCAATTGGGACATTTATTTCTCCACCCCATGGAAATGGAAACAAAAAGATAAGCACTCCACATAAAGATGGAATTAGAAATTGCAATACCTCTTTTTTTGTTGGCTTTGATTCATGAGATGTTCTTGAAGCAGGAACAGCATTGTTGGGTATCATATCTCAGATCATCCTTTCAAAATCCCTTAATTTTGTAGTTTCATATTCTGTTATTATTACGACCTTTTCAAAAAACCACCTACATATATTATAGCTAGTACAAAAACGTGCATCTATGTGACAAAGTACAATTCATTTACAGAGATATTGTACCTTTGAATAATTCAAACAGCATTTGAACTAAAATATAATTCGATTGTAATCAACTTATACAACCGAGAGGAGAATAATAATGACATCAGTATTTCAACAAAGAAGTCTATTATCAACTAAAGATTATTCTAAAGAGGAATTAATCTATTTAATTGAGTTCTCAGAACACTTAAAAGAGATGAAAAAGAGGGGAATTCCACATCGATATCTTGATGGTAAGAATATTGCTTTATTATTTGAAAAGACATCAACGAGAACTCGCGCTGCGTTTACTGTAGCAGCATTGGATTTAGGTGCACATCCAGAATTTCTAGGGAAAGATGATATTCAATTAGGTAAAAAGGAAAGTGTGAGAGATACTGCTCTCGTATTGGGATCTATGTTTGATGGTATTGAATTTAGAGGCTTTAAACAATCAGTGGTTGAAGACTTAGCAAAATATGCGGGGGTTCCAGTTTGGAATGGTTTAACAGATAAAGAACATCCAACACAAATGCTGGCTGACTACATGACAGTAAAGGAAGAATTCGGAAAGTTGGAAGGGCTTAAGCTTGTTTACTGTGGTACAGGACGGAATAACGTTGCAAACAGCTTGCTGATTACCGGTGCCATCCTCGGTGTCAATGTTACAATTGCCACACCTGAGGAGTTATTCCCAACAGAAGAGATCCAAGTAATTGCAAGAGAATTTGCTAAAAAGAGCGGCTCTGTTATTGAAGTAACATCTGATGTAAAAGCTGCTGTAAAAGGAGCAAACGTTATTTATACCAATGTATGGGCAGCGATGGGTGAAGAAGGACAATTTGAAGAAAGAGTGAAACTGTTAAACCCATATCAGGTTAATAAAGAACTTTTACAATATGTAGGAAATGATGATTATATTCTGCTACATTGCCTACCTGCCTTCCATAATACAGATACCATCATTGGAATGGAAATGTATCAAAAATTTGGTGTTGCCGAAATGGAAATGACTGATGAAGTCTTCTATTCTAAAAATGCCCGACAATTCCAACAGGCCGAAAACCGTATGCATACAATTAAAGCAATTATGGCAGCAACTTTAGGTGATTTATTTATTCCTAGAGTATAAAAAGGGATATAAGTGCTTATATACTTTTCAAAATAGGAGAGGAGCACGCAGGAAATGGAAGCAGCAAAAGTTCTAGAAGAAGATGTTGGTACAAAAAAACTAAGTAAGAAAAAAACCTTCAAATCTCCAAATGTTTATGTAACATTGTTTTCGATTATCGTTGTTATTGCCATTTTGACGTGGATTATTCCTGGTGGAGAATATCAATTGAATGAAGATGGGCAAGCAATTGCGGGAACCTATCAACAGGTCGAATCAAATCCACAAGGTATTTGGCAGGTATTAATGGCACCGATTGTTGGTATGATTGGTGGTGAAGGATTTTCGGGTGCGATTGGAATTTCATTATTTGTTATGTTATTTGGTAGTTTATTAGAGATGATGGATCGGTCAGGTGCTATAAAAATTGCCTTAAGAAATATAACAATGAAAAATCAACATAATTCCTATAAGCTAATTTCTATACTAGTAATAATTATGGGGATTTTAGGCACCGTCGAAGGCGCTTATGAAGAAGGCTTTGTTTATATGCTGATGATTATGCCCGTAATCCTCGGTATGGGCATGGATCCACTTGTAGCTCTAGCAATTGTTGTGCTTGGTACCCAAGCAGGCTGTTTAGCTTCAACAATTAATCCATTTGCGATAGGAGTAGCTTCTGAGATTGCAGGAATCAGCCCCGGTGATGGCTTACTCATGAGAGCAATCATGCTTGTTGTATTTTTGGCTGTAACTATTATTTTTATTTGCAGATATGCTGATAAAGTGAAGAAAAACCCAAAATTATCACCACAGTTTTTTAGGAGACAAGAGGATTTAAAGGAATTTCCTGTATCCCAAGATGAAAATACTGTGATGAGTAAAGAGCAAAAGCGAGTATTACAATTGTTTATTGCCTTATTTACCATTATGATTATTGCATTAATTCCATGGGATTCATTGAATTCAAATTGGACATTCTTTATCGATTTTAACAATTGGTTAATTGGTATTCCAATAATTGGAACTATACTTGGTACTGAAATGGTTCCATTCGGTCAATGGTACTTTAACGAGCTTTCGATGTTAATACTGGTTGTTACTTTCCTATGCGGTGTAGCCATGCACATGAAGGCCGGACAAATTATTGATGTAATATTGAAGGGTGCAGGAAGCCTTGTAGGCACAGCTCTAATTATTCCGTTAGCACGTGGTATACAAGTTGTTATGAATGAAGGAATGATCACACCTACGATTTTACATTTTGGAGAAACTGCACTTGGTAATTTATCTCCAGCAACCTTTGCTGTTGTGAGTTTATTATTCTATCTTCCATTAGCTGCTTTAATACCAAGCTCTACCGGATTAGCCGCTGCGACGATGTCTATTATGGCTTCACTATCTAGATTTGCATTATTACCAGAAAGCCTTGTTATTACTGCTTATGCGGCAGCTTTAGGAATAGCGAAAATGATTGCGCCTACATCCATCGTTGTTATGACTGGATGTCAATTAGCCCATGTAAGCTATACAACATGGATAAAATACTCCTGGAAATTTGTTCTGGGGACGTTAGTGTTAAGTGGTATTTTCCTATACATCGGAACATTACTAGCTTGATAGTTTTAAATATGATTTTCTAATAGATATTTAAATGAACATAATTAATAGTAGTCTGATTATCTATGTTAAAAAGGCATATGAAGGGAGATTTTTAATATGGCAGAAAAATTTTATGTGAAAAATGCAACAAATAAATTAGAACAAGTTCTAGTATGTTCGCCATTATATTATAAGTTTAATGCCATCAATGAAATAACTAAGAGTTGGATGGAAAAAGGAGATACAGAGAAAAATAATGTAATGGTTGAAGAATGGGAGGCCTTTCTCGATATCTATCGGGAAAATGGAGTCGAGGTAATCAAAATGAAACCAGATCCGAAGCTGGAAGTAATGACTTTTGCCAGAGATTTCGGAGGTATGATTAAGGAAGGTGCCATTATAGGTCATTTTCGTCATCCTGCTCGACAAAAAGAAACAGAAATCTATGAAGCAAAATTACAAGAGTTAGGAATTCCTATAGTTGCACGTGTAAATGCAGGCTGCTTTGAAGGCGGAGACATTTGGATGCTAGATGAGCATACAATTGCTTTAGGTCTGGTTGATCGTACCGATGAAGCAGGTGTTGCTAATTTAAGAGATCAACTATCAAAATACGGATATACTGTTGTAGGTGTTCCTGTACCTCCAGCAAACCTCCATTTAGATATGGTTTTTAATATTGTAACTGAAAGTGTATGCTTAGCTGCAACTAGAGAGCTTCCTTATCATTTCTTAGAAATGGTAAAGCGTCGCGGGTTTACTATTATTGATGTACCATCCGAAGATGTATTTAAGCATGGCTGTAATGTACAAGCAATAGGCGATAATAAGGTTATAGCCATTAAGAATAATAAGGCAATCAATGATAAGATGAGAGCAGCAGGAGTTGAAGTTATTGAGGTTCCTTTCGATCAGGTGTTACATGGTGGTGGAGGACCACATTGTTTAACCTTCCCAATTAAACGTGCTTAGAGGGAGTGAGGTAATGAAAATCCTTATTAGTGATTATCCTGAATGTATGATGCCAACACATGAGTTAGAAATAGAATTACTAAAAAAAGGCTTGGGAAATCATATTGAGGTTGATGTGTTTTCGTATTATGAAAATAATAAGGAAGAGTTTTATGAACATTTAAGAGATGCTGATGCACTGCTGACTGCGTTTATCCAGTTTGACAAAGAGGCATTTAATCACGCTCCAAATTTAAAAGTAATCTCACTAAATTCTACAGGGTATGACGCAGTAGATATTGAAGAGGCTACGTTTCGCGGAATTGGTGTTTGTCCTGTTGGAGAATACTGCACTCAAGACGTTGCCGAAGGAACACTTGCATTCATGCTAGCACTTAACAAAGGACATAAGCATTATATTACAGATGTTGACCAGCGTGCACGGTGGGATTTCGCAAGCTTTAAACCCTCTCCTAGAATGGAAACTCAAACACTTGGCATTTTTGGGTTTGGAAAAATCGGGAGATGTGTAGCATCTAAAGCTAAACATTTATGCAAAAAAGTCATAGCATATGATCCTTACGTAGATAAATCTTTAGCTGCAGATTTAGGTGTTGAACTTGTATCCCCTGAAGAAATCTATAAAGAAGCAGATATGATAACCAATCATATGAATTTAAATAATAGTAATATTCGTTTTTTTGATAAGAAGGCATTTAATTCAATGGAGAAGAAGCCTATTTTCATTAATATGGGACGTGGGTTAAGTGTTGACGAAGATGCCCTGGTTGATGCGTTGGATAAAGGAAAAGTGCGTGCTGCAGGCCTGGATATCCTAATAAACGAAACGCCTGATTTAAATAACCATCCGCTTGCACACCGTGAAAACGTCATTATCACACCACACGCTTCCTTTTACTCAACAACGTCATTCGAAGCGTTGCAAGAAATCTCCTGTTGGAATATTATTCATTATTTAAATGGAGAGAAGGATAAACTTTTTAAACTTGTGAACTGATTTGAAGGCCAGTCCGCTGACTCATATGGAGGACAAAGTCACATATGTAAGTAAATAATGAATGATGAAAGCCCTATCCATCAGCTAACATCTGGATAGGGCTTTGCTTATTTAAGGTATAAGACAACGGACCTGTCCCTGCATCCCGTTATCGACAAATAGTGACAAAACTCGGGTGGTGCCTGTCACTTCTGCACTAACAAAATCTCATCGATGATCGGTATTTCCCTCTTTAGCATGGCTAGGAGACTTTCGTCGACGGGATTGTCGACTTCGCAAATGGTCAGGGCGGGGCCGTTGAGGGTGGAGCGTTCATTTCCCATGCGGGCGATGTTACAGCCTTTTTCCTGAATAATCCACGATAAATCGGCGATGACGCCTTTGCGGTCAGAGTGGCGGATGATTAAGGTTGGTCGTTCACCACTAAATTTCAATGGAAAGCCATCAAACTCCTGAACCTCCACTTTACCGCCACCTAAAGAGCTGGCCAATACCTTTACTTTATGTAATTCTCCCGCTAACTCAATCAAAACGGTGTTTGGATGGTGGCTTCCGAGAGCTTGTTTGGTAAACTCAACAACTACTCCATTTCTTTCGGCCACTTCCTTCGCATTCACCTTATCATCATCCGTTGCGGATAACCCGAGAACGCCAGCTAAAAGGGCTAAATCAATCCCGTCCCCCTCCTGGGCTTCGGCAAAAGACCCCATCAAGGTGAACTTAGCTGATAGAGGCTTTTCATTTAAAAGCTGGTAAGCAATCTGACCAATCCGAGCCGCTCCGGCTTTATGAGCACTCAAAGGCTCCCCCATGACGGGTTCATGGATGCTTTGTTCACGCTGGGACCCTTCCAGCCCCCCTGCACCAAATAATTCAGTCAGTGGTTTTCTGCCTTCACGCATTAATTGAATGATTTCATCGGCAGGGATGTGGCAAACCACCCCTGCTAATGCCATATCTGCCGCAGCAAGTGCGGTAATGGCCGGTAGCCCGGTGTGATAGATACACGAAATTTCCGCCTTTCTCTCAAAAGGAGCATAAACCAATCCCAATGAATGTTTTAAAGCAATCCCAACCGCATGCCCTACCTGCTCCGGTGTTCCGCCGGCTAATTCGACTAGCGTACCGGCAGCCATGGCCGTCGCCGATCCAATTTCAACCTGACAATCGCCCTCCGTCCTTGAAATCGAGGCTCGATTGGCGATTACTAGGCCCAATGCAGAAGCTGTAAACGTCGATAACACAATCTGGTCACGAGTAAATCTTCCGCTGTCAAGGGCATGTACAAGGACAGCCGGTAAAATCCCCGTCGAGCCTACCGTTGGGGTTGCGGCAATCCTGCCAATCGCCTCATTCACCTCTGATACGGCAAGTGCATTGGCTGCAGCCTGCAGAGTGCTAGAGTGGACAAAGGTGTTCCCTTCATTCGCATACACATAAAGTCGGTTGCCATCTCCCCCTGTTTGGCATGCACGAGACACGACCGGACTCTCTGTTCCTCTGCGAACAGCCTCCTCAATGACGGTAAACAGCTCGGATTTTTTCTCGATAATCGCCGCTCTCGATAAACCCTTCTCTGCCTCTTCGGTTTTTATCATTAATTCTGCAATGGTTGTATTCTCGCGCGCAGCCGTTTCCACTAACTCCTGCAAATTTTTAAAAGACATAGTATCACTCCTTCAAACTAAGGCATTGATCAAATTTGCCCGTCGAATTTGCGTCCGGATTTTTATCGAGCTCGCTCGATAAACTACCTATAAAAATCGCAAGACTCGCCGGAGGCTTAACTTCATTCAGCCGGGGTTTGAATCCCCACTTGTAGAAGTGGAGGCTCTCTGTACCTGTCGCAAGCTCTCGGTACAAAAAGCATTGGCTGAATGAAGTTAAGCACTAATGATGCGGCTCTGAATGCTACAGGGCATGAATTCAGCCGTTTTTCATTTTGAAAAAATGGCTCCCCGCATCCTGATAACCCTTTTTCAAGCTAAACAGAGCCTAAACGAATAGGGACTGTTCGAACGTGCTATTCCTCTTTTACCAAATCAAAAGTATTATTTTCTTATCTTTCACTATGGCATGGGATTCATGCGAATAGGATACTAATAAAAAGAGAGCTTTATCAGATGCCTATAACAAGCAATCTGATCAAGCTCAGGAAAAAAGGAATCAAATTCGCTCGTCGAATTTGCGTCCGGATTTTTATCGAGCTCGCTCGATAAATTACCCCTAAAAAATCCATGACATCCGCCGGAGGCTTAACTTCATTCAGCCGGGGTTTGAACCCCCACTGAATCGAAGTACGATTTGCATTCATCCCCCACTTGTAGAAATGGAGGACTTCTGTACCTGTCGCAAGCTTTCGGTACAAAAAGCATTTGCTGAATGAAGTTAAATTAGAATAATGATTTCACACTTGCTAAGACCGTTAGGACACCTACAATAATAACAAATACATTGCTAAATTTCCCTCTGTATTTTGCTAACGCAGGAACTTTACGGATGGCATACATTGGTAGCACACATAAAATAGCAGCTACTAGCGGTCCGCTAAGTGAATCAATCAGCCCAAGAATACTTGGGTTGGCATAAGCAACATACCAGCATGTTAAGACAACAAATGTAAGAATAATCATCTTAACTGTTTTTTCTTGAATGTTTTTTCCGCGTGCTTTACCCGTCTCGATAATCATGTCACGCATAACCTCGTATGCCCCTACATAATGACCAAGGAAAGACTTTGTAATCGCGACAAAAGCAATAATCGGAGCGGCAATCGCGATTAAGGGTGAATTCAGCTCATTCGCAAGATAAGAAAGAATCGTCAAGTTCTGTTCTTTTGCCATCATCAAATCATTTGGCGTTAAGCTCAAGACACTGCTCCATACGAAGAACATAACAACAGCGAACGTCATGATATAACATACCTTTTGAATTTGAGCACATTTCGCGTCAACAGCCGCTAATCCATAGGTTTCCCTTTGCTTCATAACAAAGGAGGAGATAATAGGTGAATGGTTAAACGAGAATACGATAATCGGTAAAATCAACCATACCATATTGAAATATCCTGCACCTGTTGTCGCAGTCGAAACACTTGAAAAACTAAGCATCGACGTATTCCACTTTGGAATTAAAGAAATGGCGATAAAAAGCAGAGAAATGATAAAAGGATAGACAAGCATACTCATCACTTTTACCGTAATATCTTGACCAAAGTTTAGGATAGCAATAAGACCAAGTACTAATACAAGTGATAAAATCGCTCTTGGCGGCTCTGGTAGGTGCAATTGATGCACGATAAAACTACTTGCCGTATTGGTTAGGGCAACTGAATACATCAGGACAATCGTATAAATCGAGATGAAGAATACGAGGTTAAAAACCTTACTGGCTCCATTTCCAAAATACTCTCTAATAGTCCCTGTGATCCCCTCTTCAGCCGAATTGGAGCCATAAATCATTTTGGCAAGCGCTCTATGTGAGTAATACATAACCGGAAAGGCAAGCACGGTAATTAATAAGAGTGAAAATAAACCACCTGATCCTGCATTAATCGGTAGAAAGAGAACGCCGGCACCAATGGCTGTTCCAAAAAGGCTCAATGCCCAGGTCGTATCTTGTTTGTGCCACTTTTTGGGGTCTGGTAATTTTTTTTCTTCAACTTGCTCTTGATATTCTAGTTGTCTCGCTGTATTCCCATACATAACTATGATATCCTCCTTAAGATTTCATCCAATTGAGTTGTTTGCGTTTACATAAAAACTAATAAGCTATGCTTATATGAATAATCATGATAGACAGGACACGAAATCGATTCCCGATAACCCCTGGTAAGCCTAGGTGAATCATCCACATGGATGATCACAAGGAAATAGCGAAATCGTTCTTGATGTCTATCATTCTTACCTATCAATGAAAATTATTTTCTAGCATTACTTTTTCTCATTACCGATCTTTTTTAATAAACTTGTCTCCAAAAATTTTACTTTTAATCGCAATTCCTGTAGGTGTGGCAGCCACTCCGCCTAGACCGGTTTCTCTTAATTCTCGAGGCATCTGTCTTCCTACTCTAAACATCGCTTCAACCACCTCGTCGGCATTGATAACATTCGTTACGCCGGCAAGCGCAATATCCGCGGCGACTAAGGCATTAGCTGTTCCGACTGCATTTCGCTTCACACATGGAATTTCGACCAAGCCCGCAACCGGATCACATACTAAACCAAGTAAATTTTGAAGCGCGGTTGAGAAGGCTTCAGAGGATTGCTGCGGTGTTCCACCGGCGGCTTCTACTGCTGCGGCCGCTGCCATGGCTGAGGCACTTCCTACTTCGGCCTGACATCCACCAAAAGCCCCGGAAATACAGGCGTTATTCGCGACAACCATTCCTAATAAAGCGGTAGTGAATAGAAAATGGACCTTATCCTCATGTGTTAGCTGTAATTGATCTTGAATACTAAAGAGTACTCCAGGGATTGTCCCACTTGCACCTGCTGTTGGAGTCGCACAAATGACTCCCATCGCTGCATTGACCTCGTTGACACCGAAAGCGTTCTGGACTCCGAACATCATTGAATCTCCAGAAAGAGTTTTTCCTGCTTCACGATATTTTTTTATTTTTACAGCATCTCCTCCAGTTAAACCGGTTGGAGAAAAAACTCCGTCGCCCTCGATGCTTCTCTTTACGGCATTTTCCATTGTCACGAGATTTTTTTCCATTTTGCTCCAAATCTCTTCGTATGAAGCTTTCGTTTGCTCGATTTCCTGCTCGATTGCTAATGCATAAATCGGTTTTTGTTTCTCATTAGCCGCATCCACAATTTCCTTTATGGACATGTACATAAGCTTTCACATCCTTATCTTAATCAAATTCGCCCGTCGAATTTGCGTCCGGATTTTTATCGAGCTCGCTCGATAAACTACCTATAAAAATCCAAGACTCGCCGGAGACTTAACTTCATTCAGCCGGGGTTTGAATCCCCACTTGTAGAAGTGGTGGACTTCTGTACCTGTCGCAAGCTTTCGGTACAAAAAGCATTGGCTGAATGAAGTTAAAGAATAATGATATTAGCTGAAGTGCTAATTGTTTTCAATTCCTGCTGAACTTCACTATTTAGTTGAGAGTCTAATGCAATTGCATATAAATGTTTCCCATCATTTTCTAACGTGTTAAAGTGGTTAATTTCCACATGATGTTGTTTAAGGATTCTGCGTAAGACGAATTCTAGGTCTTCTTTTTCAGAAATGGCCAGCATAATGGGCAATGGACCTTGAAGGCTTAAGCTAAATCCGTCCACTTCAATGTGCTTGACTTCAATTAATCCGCCACCGACTGAAGTCCCCAATACTCGAATGCTTCGATTCTCACCCTCGAGATAAACATCGGCTGTATTAGGGTGACCAGCAGGACTATCACCTGCTTCTTCTATAAAAGTAATCTCAATCCCCTGAGATTCTGCTATTTTAATAGCGTCAGGCACTCGACTATCATCGGTAGCAAAGCCTAATATACCAGCGATAATTGCAAAATCCGTTCCATGTCCTTTATGCGTTTCTGCAAAGGATTCATAATACTTTACCACCACTTTTTCCGGAACACCCTGTAATAATTTATTCGCAACGGCTCCAATCTCTAATGCACCTGCCGTATGTGAGCTGGAGGGTCCGATCATAACCGGGCCAATGACATCAAAACAGCTTTTATAATTAACAACTTTTTTCTTCTTAATAGGTACTACATTCATGTTCATATTCGATTCCTCCTCGTAGTTGCCATACCAGTTACTAGAATGAGCCATCCATATGGGTTGTCATTATCCCTGCAAAAATACTACTTCCCAATCGTGGCCGTATGACCTGCTATTATCAGCTTGAGTATGCGGGTAATGGCAACAACAGCAACCGCTATGTAAAGGTTTTCAACGATAGTCAAAAAAAAATAAACAATCAATTGTTATTCGTACTGATTTTGAACTTTAGATGAAGTAATTTGTTTAATAAGCGATTATGATTCTAGTTTTTTCTTAGGAAATGTAATAAAAAATTATTACAATAATTATTTTTTATTACTACATGCATAAATTATCACATAGGTGACCATACTGTCAATTCATTAATGAGAAATTATTATTATTAGAATTTATTATCAACGTTACGGTAGTCTGTTATAATTTTAGTAAGAAAATGACGATAACTTCTCTTCATTTTGATTTATTTTTCAGAATTATTATTCTTCATTTTTAACTTCCTAAAATAAGTAATCCGGATTCGTGACAGACCATTCGTTTTTCCCCTGTTAAAATTCGGAAACCTTGTTATAATTACGGTACTAATCTGAAGTCGATCAAAAAGCGTTTGTATTGCTCTTCCCACGAGCTTGAAGGAATTTCACTCCTTAAATAAATCCAGGAATCATTGATTACTCTTTAAAGGAGGGATACTTACTTGGATCAGGAACTCTTTCGACACTATCAAAAGATTATGAATTATTTCGGAGAGATTTTGGGCGCTAACTATGAATTAGTCTTACATGTTTTGAATCCTGATGGAGGTTCTCAGATTGGTCACATCGTTAACGGAGACTTAAGTGGAAGAACCTTAGGAGGTCCCTTAACCGACTATGCCAAAAAACTAATCAATGAAAAGGTATATTTGGAGAAGGATCATGTTGTGGCCTATGTTGGAGAAGGACCAAGAGGTAAAAAATATCGTTCCTCCACCCTGTTTATTAAGGACCAGGAAGGCCAATTACAGGGTCTTTTATGTATAAATTTCGATGCGGATGTCTATAAGAAAGTCGCAATGGATGTCCTAAAATTGGCTAATTTAAGCTTAGATATCGAGCAGATCGAACAGAAAACCGATCAAGAACAGCCAGTGGAAAAACTGACCGATAGTATTAGTCATATTATTTACTCCGTCATCGATAAAGAGATCATCGAATCGGGTGCTCAATTATCTCCAGAACAAAAAAGACAGGCTATTTCCAAATTAAAAGAAAATGGTGTCTTTGAAATTAAAGGGACGATCAATGAAGTAGCCGATATCATGGGAATGTCCGAATCAAGCGTCTACCGCTACCTGCAAATGATATCACGCAACGAAAAGTATCTTGGGACATAGGGCTGGCCTTGTCCCTGGGACGAAGGGACAGGTCCCCTGCAAAGCAACAGTACCTGGTTTACAGCAAGGAACTAAAAAGCATTCGAGCACGGATTGAAGAGGAAGAATATGAAAAAGACGAGAAAGGGAATGCCCCAAAATCATTGTTATTGATTTTAGGACATTCCCTGATTAATTTTCTGCTGATATTAAAGCTTCAATTAAAATGCTGACTTAAATATATTAATGATATCCTTTTCGCTTCCTTTTCTAGGGTTACTGAAGGCATTTCCATCCTTTAATGCCATTTCTGCCATATATTCAAAATCCTCTTCTTTCACGCCCATCTCTTTTAAACTGGCTGGAATTCCAACATCTTTAGAAAGTCTGAACATCGCATCGATAGCCTTTTCAGCGGCATCCATGACTGATAATCCAGTAATATTTTCTCCAAGGAATTCAGCAATATCAGCAAACTTATTAGGATTTGAGATGAGATTAAATCTTTCAACATGTGGAAGAAGCATAGCATTAGCTACTCCGTGAGGCATATCATATAATCCCCCTAATTGATGTGCCATCGCATGAACATATCCTAAGTTTGCATTGTTAAATGCCATACCAGCTAATAAGGAAGCATAGGCCATATTTTCTCTTGCCACTAGATTATCTCCAAGTGCAACTGCCTGTCTTAAATTTTGCGCTATTAATTTAATAGCTTGTATGGCAGCTGCATCAGTTACTGGATTTGCATCCTTTGAAACATAAGCTTCAATCGCATGGGTCAATGCATCCATTCCTGTAGCGGCAGTCAATCCAGCTGGCTTCTTTACCATTAACATTGGATCGTTGAAGGATACTAGTGGTAGATTTCTCCAGCTAACTATTACATATTTAACTTTAGTTTGCGTATTTGTTATAACACAATGTCTTGTAACTTCACTTGCCGTTCCCGCTGTCGTATTTACTGAAACTAACGGAGGAAGTGCATTTGTTAACGTTTCGATCCCAGCATAGTCATATAAATCTCCATCATGTGTTGCAACTATTCCGATACCTTTTCCACAATCGTGAGAACTTCCTCCTCCAACTGTCACTATCATGTCACAGCCTTCTCTTTGGTATATCTTAAGGCCGTCTTTTACATTTGTATCCTTTGGATTTGGTTCTACTTCATCATAAATAGCAAATTCTATTCCTGCCTCTGTTAAATACTTCACAGTTAAATCAACTGCTCCACCTTCCATGCCTCTTAAAAATTTATCTGTAACAATAAGTGCTTTTTTTCCCCCTAGAATTTTACACCTTTCTCCGATAACGCTTAGGCACCCTGCTCCCATAAAATTAACACTTGGTACTAAATAATCATACATTCTCATATCATATTTCTCCTTTTCTCACCTTAACTATTCTCCAAAAATTTCTAATGCGGCTTTCGCTATAGTCATATCTTCCTCAACAGTTCCTCCACTTACGCCGATTGCTCCAACAACTTGTCCATCCGTTATTACCGGTAACCCACCGCCAAAAGGCACTATTCTACAGTTATTAGTTAACTGTAATCCGTAAAGGCTCTCTCCCGGCTGAATGTTGGGAGTGACTTCATGTGTTCCTATTTTTAATGCTGCTGAAGTAAAGGCTTTGTTCACAGCTATATCTACACTTGTAATAAATGCATTTTCCATTCTGTACATAAGCATTAAGTTTGCTCCTGCATCCACTGCAGCGAAGACTACTGGCACATTCATTTCAACAGCCTTTGCTTCAGCTGCGGCAGCCATTTTCTTTACGATATCTAAGCTTAATTGTTTGATTTCATTTACCTTCTGCAAGATTCTTATCTCCCTTCGAAAATCTCTTTCTAGTTCATCTCTTCAAACCTGTCCATTGCGAACAAAGCATTTGTATAGTTATTCACATATTTTCTAATTTCTTCTCTTACCTTTTCTTTTCTACCTAGACTTATTATTACGCTCTCCGAACTTCTAACCACACCTAGAATTTACTTGAATGCTATTCCCTTAACCAACCTACCTGCATTTGTCCCTAAATTTCTAAGAATGGTTTTATCCCAACATGAGTCGACAATAAATAAAGGTTCATTTTTCTTTAGCTTATTAAAAGTCAGTGTGACTTCTCCATCTGCCTTTATCCCTATGCCTACAGCTAAGTTGGACCGCTGGGCAGCCTTATAACATAACTCTAAAGAGTTCAAGTTCATTTCTTCCTTAACTGCATAGGGAATGCCTTCTTCTTCTATGCCAAAAAGCACATCTTCGAAAATAGATATATCCTCTATTTCAGGAGTGTAATATACATGTATTCTTGGTTTTCTAGTTTCATCATGTTTCATCAGTAATCTTCCTTATTTCTGATCAAATTCGCCCGTCGAATTTGCGTCCGGATTTTTATCAAGCTCGCTCGATAAACTACCTTAAAAAAATCCGAGATATCCGCCGGAGGCTTAACTACATTCAGCCGGGGTTTGAACCCCCACTGAATCAAAGTACCCTTTGCATTCATCCCCCACTTATAGAAGTGGAGGCCTTCTGCTGAATGAAGTTAAAGCCAAGTAGGAGTCCAGTAGCTACGGCATTTCTCGGTCCTTCTATCCCTCGTACATTTCCTCTTCCCGCCACTACACCATAATGAGAAAGGGCATCAGTAACCAGCTGTGGTATCTCAAAGTCCAACGAGGAACCTCCTACTAATACCACAAACTCTATATCTCTTATATTTCCAGTTGGAGATACTATGCTTAAGGCTCGAAGACAATTAGTAACAAATACCTTCTCTTTTGCTGTTTTTCTTACCATCTTGATTTTTTCCAGAGAGTTCTGACCATCTATCGGAATCAGCATTCCATCCTTAAGTATTACTACTTTAGCAAATACAGAGGAATCCAGAGGGTTGTCAAAAAACTCTACTGTACTATCTTCATGTCTAATATGGAATAAGCTTTCAACCTTAGCCAGTGGGTATTTCTTAATGTCTTCTGCCAGATTCAAATCTTCCAACCCTAGTTCGGATTTGATTAACATGGTTACCATATTTCCAGCGCCAGCCAGGTGTATGGAACATATTTTTCCTTCTTTATTTATTATGGATGCATCTGTGGAGCCTGCTCCCATATCAAGTATTGCAAGAGGAGTACTGCTTCCAGGAGTTGTGAGGGCACCTCTTATAGCCATATCCGCTTCTACTCCGCCAACTTCTACGTCAACCTTTAATTTCTCCTGAAGCTTATGGGCAATCATCTGCATCTGAAGCTTGTCCGCCTTAACCATAGCGGCTATGCCTACAGCATTATCCATTGAGAATTCTTGTGCTAAACCACCCTTTACTTTCTGTGGCACGAAAGTATCAACAGCTAATAGATCCTGAATCTTTATATCAGCTAGCTTCTGATTCGTTAGCTTTGCCATTACCTGCCTAACTCTCTCTAGCATTCCACCAGCATTAGTTCCAGACTCACCTCTGATGTCCTGAATGGGAATGGAAAGTTTGACCGCTTCCATTATTTTTGCTGCGCCAGCTTCAACCTCTACCGTTTCCTTGTGCTTTAATCCATCTATCTGAATGTTCCCTGCAGGAATTTTCTTTTCCTGAACATCTCCTTTTGGAGTCCTTATAACAACTGCGGATCTGTTTCCTATAAGTGCTCTTGCTACAGGCACTATAAGCTTTGTTTCTTCTGATGTCAGTCCAAACACTGTAGCGATGCCATATGGATTTGATAAAGTGGTTACGACTCCGCCTTGTTCAGCTACCTCAACTACAGCTCGCATTCCTACTGGCACTTTTTCCAGCAACAATACTTCATCAACAATAGGTATTTTTTGTTCCAATCTATTATTAATTAAAACCCCATCATCTTTTTGAACCATCGCTGCTGTAATATTTATTCCCCTTTTGACTGCAGCATTTATTCTTACAGCGGCCTCAAGAAAACTGATACTGCTCAGGATTAGGACGATAAACTGGTTATCCTTCATATTTTCTGTATTCAATGAGTCTAAATCTTCTATATAGATAGTCTTTCCGATTCCAAGTCCTATTCCTCCTGGAGTAGAAGGGTTGTGCCCTATCATAGTAGATTCGGTAATGATCGTTTCAGTTATAGTCTCCATAGCTACATCCCCTATAACGGGTGCAGCTTCATTTATCCTCACCATATCAAGATGATCCAGTTCCATAGAAACTTTAAATAATGCCTGCTTTAATGAGGAAAACACTCCCTGGATATTTTCTTCAGTACCTTTAATTCCTGAAGTTGGAACTATACCACTTGAAAGAAACTCTATTCTGCCATTATTCAATCTACCTAGTGCAACTTCTGTTGTCGCGTTTCCAATATCAACTCCTGCAATAATTTTCATTTACTTCCTTCTCCTTAAAGCTTGACTAGTCTTGTCGTAGTTTTCCTCTTTTTTCATATACTTCTGCTGCTTCTCTTACGAAGTATGCATTCACTTTTGCGTTATACTGTTTCTCAAGTTCTTCTGCTGTAACTAAAAGTTCGTCTTTTGTAGCACGATAAGGTCTCAGCAGGTTGTATATCTCTAGTATTCTTTCATCTGGAACTGCTATTAGTTCTGCGGCTCTTCTTAAGTTTCTTGCAATAGCATCTCTGTTCATAGATTCAGCTATCTGAGCCTGCATTTCCAATGTTTCCGGTGATATTCTCACATCTTCCGGTTTAATGACACCATTTAAAACATTTTCCAAAGTGACATCTTCTAGTCTCTTTCCTGTAGGTGTTTTAATATACTGAGGTCTTTTGGTAGCTAAAGGATAGTCTTTTGAATTCAACTTTCTTTGTTCCATTAGATTCCCTCCTTTCAAATTAAAATTTAACTTCTATTTCTATAGGTTTTGCAGCTACTTGAACATGCTTCGTTTCTTTTATATGAAGCAGCGCTGCCTTTGCCATGAACTTAGGTCTTGCCATTTGGTCGTTCTTCATTGGAACTGGCGTTGGCGACTCTCCTTTAGCATACTTCACAGCATTTTTCCCGATTAATCTATAAACCTCAAGTGTCATTAACGGTGCCTGAGGAAATAGCTCAAGGTTATTTAAAGGAAGCAGGTCTTTCTGATGAATAACGGTTGTTCCTTTTGACTGAATTCCTATGCCTATCCCTGATCCGCTTATTTTGGCTGCATCGTTAGCTATGAATGAAACGTCTGACGTTCTTACTATTCTTACTACACGAGCCTCCAATCCACCTTCTTCTATACCCGCAATCAGTTCTCTTAAAACATCACTGTGAGGAACATTTCCTATCGTTTTATTCTGGGACTTATGAAAGGCTGGCCCTATCCCTATAACAACCTCATTTGCTCTGGTTCCAATCTTTGCTTCTCCGCCTTCTGTTAGTTGAAGCTCAGGAACAGCATATTGTTTTGTAGTATTAATCATATTTATTCACACCCTTCTATTACCCAATATCCTCAGGTTTGATTACATTCGGAATATTCTTAATTTCTTCCCATCTCTCTTTGCTGATTCTATAACCGGTCCCCGGCCCCTTGTAATCGTTAACATCATTAACTGCACTTATAACATCAAAGTTCTTATCCAATATCGCGGATGTCTGTAGGTAGTCTCCCGTTACTCTCTGCTTAAGCATATTTAATACGTTATTTGCAACATCAGAAAAACCACTCTTGCTTAATGCTTTAACTATATCGATACCGGTTATTCTCTTTTTTAGCATCTCTTCAGCTGCTTTCAGATCTTCCACTACATTCCTTGCCGGCATATCTTTGCTGCCATGTGCATATGTTGCCGCTTCTACTTCTTCATTGGTGATAGGGGGGAAACCTAATTCCCTAAAAACAGCCTGAACTGCTTTTGCCGCTTTATTTCTAATGGCTATCGTCTCTTCTTCGGAAACTGGCCTTAAGCCTCCATCTACCATTAAATCTCTTTGAAGAATATTGTAGTCATCAAAATCCTCCGCATCGAAGTTTGAACCGGCGAACATGTTGTCATAATTTGGTACAGCACTGTATCCTGAGAATATAAAGTCTGTTCCAGGGAGCATCTGCATAAGAGTTCTTGCAGTTCTTCTTATATCTGAATGTGAGAAGGTCTGGTCATTTGCAGATGCAACTTCTATATCCAACATGGTAGTGATTAGGTTTTCAGCTAGCACCGCCCTTATTCCAGATGGAACTGCACCTATCATTCCTATACAGCTTACTGCTCCATTTTGAAGTCCCTGAGCGCCAGCACCTTTTGTTATATAGATACATCTCGCTTCCAGGTAAAGCATTGACTTTCCTTCTGAGTATCCCATCAAGGCTTCTGAACCTGTGCCTGATGTAAATCTCATTTTTAATCCTCTTGAAGCATATGCTGATGCCAAAAATGCTTTTGACCATGGAGTATCATCTCCATCAGTAAATACTGATTCAGTTCCATATACCGAAACTGTTTCTGCATAACTGGTAAGTCCTCTCATACCAAGGTCAAGCTCTGTCGCTTCTTCTACTGAACATTGAGTTAGCACACCTCCGCGTCCTACCTGGGAACCAATAAGAAGTGCCAATGCATTAAATGGTGCATATCTTACAATACCAACAGTAGTTTCCTGCTCTGAAAACCCTCTGATGCCTGCTTCTGCTGCATCTGCCGCAATCTGCACTGGATTATCTGCTAAATTTGTTATATGGCACTGATTTGAAGGCGTTTTTCTTGCTCTCATCTTTTGAAGTGCCAT
Organism: Bacillus tuaregi; assembly: GCF_900104575.1. Taxonomy (NCBI): domain Bacteria; kingdom Bacillati; phylum Bacillota; class Bacilli; order Caryophanales; family Bacillaceae; genus Bacillus; species Bacillus tuaregi. The sequence continues at coordinate 71,089 of NZ_LT629730.1, read as the reverse complement.
CATCATTTCAACTACATTCATATGTGAGACAACTTCAACGATCTTAGCAGGAGTGATCGACATAGTAATTTTTATAATCTCTTCTCTGCTCACGTTTATATCAACTAGCATTTGTGATATTTTCAACGAGTCTAAACCCATGGATTTCTCACAATCTTTTGTATTTATTGCATAGTCTGCTATAAATCTATCTATCGTATCAAAATCTTCTCTTTTCTTTCCATCAAGCTCTATGACTATTCCATCTTTAACTTTTATTGATGGCTTAGGATCATTGGGGCTATTCATGGCAATTAAGCCTTCATCTGGCCATTCACTTATAAGACCGTCCTGATTAACAGGTCTTTGCTCTAATACTTGAAAACGCTTTGATCTCATCATTAATTCTCCTTTGTTTATGATCAATAGACTAAGTTTGTTAAACATTTCACATTATTAGCTATAAAGCAGAAAGGTCCTGTCTCAACCAAGGATTTTTCAATCATTTCCTTGAGTATCACCAATTGCAGTAGCTCCGGTCGGCATCAGAGAAGTTAATCCTCCTTTCAACACCTTTTCACATGTAAAAGTTACCATTTAAAACTTAGTATTACATTATAATCAAATGACGTCTTTTTATAATTTTTCATTGTATTATTTTGCACTTTTTATTAAAAATAGAAAATTTTTTACCCTTAGCAGGAGAAAATACATGAATGAAACCATTCAATTATTACTGTATATCTACTATCAAAAAAAAAAGCTTCTCATTGAATAAAAAGTACCCTATAGAGTAGACCTGTAAATAATCTACCTATAGGGTACTTTACTGTATAATGAAGAATGCTAAAGGATTTGCTGAATGAAGTTAAAAAAACTATTTTCCTACAACATCTCTTGAAAGTATTTACGATAAAGGTTCGGGGTTACATTCTCGTATTTTTTAAAAGTCTTAATATAGTATCCGGGTTCATTGAAGCCTAATTCATCACTGATTTGGGCGATGGAAAGATCCGTTTTTTCCAATAACTGTTTTGACCATTCTATTTTTTGGATGGAAATATAGGTCGAAAAGTTCATACCGGTTTCTTTTACAAATAATCGGCTGAAATAACCCGTACTAATGTGACAAATTTCAGCCATCTCTCTTTGGGATACTTTTTCTCCCTTATTATGAAAGATATAGTCGAAGGCTGGCTGCAAAATGAGGTTTTTACACATATGACGTTCGCTTGAAGAAGTTTTTACATACGCATTTGTTACCGTATTTGCCAGGTCCCTCTTGATTTGCTGAATATTATCTAATGAATAGCCTTCAGAAAAATCACTTGGAATAGGCTCTTCTTTCAGTGGCAGCATTTTTTCATACACTTCTAGAATTAAGTTTTTGTTCATCGCTTCCTCTACTATATAATGACAGAGGTTATAGAGCATTTGAGCAGAGGCCTCTAATTCCGAGTAGGATAAGGTGGGAATCGAGTCGTATAAATGCTGAATTTCCTCCTTAGTATATGCTTGACCATGTTCTTTCATGGGAGCTGAAAGCATTTGTTCTAGAAAATACTGATTCTCTTCTTCAGGAAGTCTTACCTCCCCCGCCATGATAGCCCCTACATATTTCCCATCAATGATAATCGGAATGGCAATATCAATAATATTCCAATGACAGCGATAGATATAAGGCGCATCAGACCTTACCGCCTCGAGGCCTCCCCTTGAATCACATTTCTCACAGAACCTTGCCATTTCTGAATCATTACGCATCTTGTGACAGAAGGGGCGAACCTGACTGTGACGAGTAATAGGGACTCCTTTATAATCCACCGTTAAAATAGCTAATTTGGTCACAAGTGAAAGGGAATCCTGGAGGTCCTGCCACTTTCTTAAATCTAGTATTTTATTTAAATTCATGTAACTCGTTTTCATCGGAACTTCACTCCATTTTGAGCAAATAAGAATCTTACGTAGATGAATATACGACTGAGTTTCCAATCGATTAATGCAAATTTTATCTTGGTTCTTTCCCTGTATTGGTTAAATCTTAGAAACTAACAACTACTATATCACAGAAAACATAAATAACTATCTGAAAAAAATTACAATCAAGTGGACGTAGTTAATATGATTATGGATGTCAAAAAAGTATCATTTTCATGGAACAGAGCAAAAAAATACAATAAATAATTGTAAAAATACATCATTTTATTCTAATGGATTATCGGTTCTTCCATAGTAGACTTGTATACATGAAAGGGTTTACAACCAAAAACTAGGAGGAATCATCTATGAGAAAAGCATTTATCAGTCCAACAAAATATGTTCAAGGCGAGGATGAGATTCTGAATTTAGGCTATTTCGTAAAAACATTCGGTACCTCAGCGCTATTAATCGCCCATCCGGATGATGTGAAACGAGTAAAAGATAAATTAGAGGCCACAATAAATAAATTTGGAATTACCTTAGTTGAAAGTGGATTTCATGGTGAATGTTCAAGACAAGAGGTTGCCAGACTTCAAGAATTAGCAAAAGAAAACAACTGTGATTGTACGATTGGATTAGGCGGTGGAAAGGCCATAGATACAGCAAAATGTGTCGCTGCAGGAGATTCTTTAATTATTATCCCAACGATTGCTGCAACAGATGCCCCGACAAGCCATTCAGCCGTTTTGTATACACCAGACGGAGCTTTTGATGACTACGCTTACTTTAAGCAAAGTCCAAGTGTGGTTTTAATTGACACAACCGTCATTGCTCAAGCTCCTACTAGATTCCTAGTATCTGGCATGGGTGATGCCTTATCGACTTATTTTGAAGCAAGAGCAACCGCCAATTCCTACTCAAACGTAAATGCCGGTTTACCTTGCGGGGTTCGTGAAGGGTTATGCGGGCCGGCAAAAGGAACGAATGCAGCATTAGCCTTAGCCACTCACTGTTATCAGACATTATTAGAGGACGGAGTAAAGGCGAAAGTGGCTAGCGATTGCAATCTAGTAACTCCTGCTTTAGAAAATATCATTGAAGCCAATATTTTATTATCAGGTCTAGGTTTTGAAAGTGCCGGATTAGCAGGTGCACATGCCATTCATGATGGATTAACCATATTAGAAGGGGCACATCATTATTTCCATGGTGAAAAAGTAGCTTTTGGTACTATAGCACAATTAGTGCTTGAAAACGCACCAACAGAGGAGATTGAGGAAGTATTGGATTTCTGTCTTGCCGTTGGACTTCCTGTCTGTCTTTCTGATATTGGAGTAGATAGTATTACTCAGGAGGAATTAATGGAAGTAGCAAGAAAGTCATGTATTCCTGAAGAATCTGTTCACTCTATGCCATTCCCTGTTACACCAGAGGCCGTAGCAGCAGCAATCATCACAGCTGATAAACTAGGTAGTGATTATAAGAAGGGTGTTATCCAATGAAAAAAATAATCAATAAACCAGAAGATGTTGTAAGGGAAATGTGCAAGGGTATTGTCCTTGCACATCCTGAACTCGAGCTACTAGATAAGTATAAAGTCATTAAACGGAAGAATTCGAACAAGGATAAGGTCAGTCTAATCAGCGGCGGTGGTAGTGGTCACGAACCAGCTCATGCTGGATTTGTTGGAAAAGGGATGCTGGATGCCGCTGTATGCGGAGATGTCTTTGCTTCCCCTTCACAAATTCAAATCTATCAGGCGATTCGTGAAACAGCTGGCCAAAAAGGGACCTTATTAATCATCAAAAACTACAGTGGCGATATGATGAACTTTAAGAATGCTGCACATCTTGCTGAAGAAGATGGAATCGTGGTTGATTATGTGAGAGTGGATGATGATATTTCCGTTCAAGACAGCCTTTATACAGTAGGAAGACGCGGGGTTGCCGGAACGGTCTTTGTTCATAAAATTGCCGGTGCTGCTTCTGAAAGAGGCTATGACCTTCCAAAGGTTAAGGCAGCAGCTGAAAAAGCCAATAAAAACGTGAAAAGCATCGGCTTTGCCCTTACATCCTGTACGGTTCCGGCAAAAGGAACTCCAACCTTTGAAATAGCAGAGGACGAGATGGAGTATGGTGTCGGAATTCATGGTGAACCAGGAATCCGAAGAGAGAGTATGATTTCAGCCGATGAATTAGCTGAAAGAATGGTCTCCTCTCTTCTAAAAGAATTAAAGATTGAAAATGGTTCTGAAGAAGTAGCCGTTCTTGTGAATGGATTCGGTGGAACACCCATTCAAGAGCTCTATTTGTTGAATCACTCTGTTATTCGTGAATTGTCTAAGCGAAATGTGACCGTCGTAAGAACGCTAGTAGGAAACTATATGACAAGCATTGATATGGCTGGTGCTTCCTTATCAATTCTGAAACTAGATGATGAACTGAAGGGTCTTTTGTCAGATGACTGTGATACCCCTGCACTTAAAATAAACGGTGAGGTTCCACCTGTCACCTATCATAATGTGATAGATACTGAAAAAGAAAACAAACCGGTTTCTTATGAAGTGGAAACCCATCCTGATGCTGCAATCATTAAAGACAATACGATTACGTTAGATAATGTCATTTTCATGGTCGATCAAATGAGTGAATGTATTATTAGAAATGAAGTGCCATTCTGTGAATTGGATTCCCATGCGGGTGATGGAGATTTCGGCATGAGTGTTGCGAAAGGATTCAAACAACTAAAATCAGAATGGCATGAAATAATGGAGCATAAAACAAGTGATATAGGAACCTTCCTGGATGCCTGTTCGATTATCATTATGGAGCATTGCGGAGGGGCATCCGGCCCTATTTGGGGATCAGCCTTCCGGGCAGCTGGAAAGAATGTTGGAACGAAAACCTCTCTGATTCCGGCTGAATTCGCGGAAATGATGCAAGCAACCGTAAAGGGGATTCAAGCAACTGGTGAACGTTCCTTTGGTCGCGGTGCCGTTGTTGGTGATAAAACACTAATCGATGCCTTAGTGCCTTATGCAGATACGTTGACAAATAGTTCACATGATACTTTCACCAACGCTCTTAAGCTAGCAGCGGAAGCAGCTGTACAGGGGGCAAAAGCAACCGAACAGATTGTTGCACGCATGGGACGTGCAGGTACGGTTGGAGAACGAAGCCTTGGTTATCCAGATGCAGGTGCTCACGGGTTAGGAGTTATCTTTACTGAAGTTGCTCAAGTGATGAAGGAAGCTTCATCATCATAATTGTGAGATGAATACAGAACCATGAATCAAATTCGCCCGTCGAATTTGCGTCCGGATTACCTTGATTGCTGCTTATCCTAGCTTTGTTAGATATGTCAAACATTTTTTAGTGAATAAATCGATAAAGTGATTTTATAATAGGGAGATTTCAAATGACAACTTTCCTTGGAGAATTAATTGGGACGATGATATTAATGATTTTTGGTACCGGAATTGGGGCGGGAGCTGCTTTAAAGAAGTCATATGCCCAGAACGCAGGATGGGTTGTGATCACCTTTACCTGGGGAATTGCTGTTACAATGGGAATTTTTGCTGTAGGTTCAATTAGTGGAGCTCATTTAAATCCCGCTGTTACCATCGCCTTTGCAATCAATGGCGTTTTTCCCTGGTCACAGGTTCCTAGCTATATTCTTGCGCAAATGCTTGGCGGCATTTTAGGTGCAGCTATTATTTACTTGCAATATCTACCACATTGGAAACTGACAGAAGACCCGGCGGTAAAACTAGGCGTTTTTGCCACTAGTCCAGCCATTCCTAATACCTTTGCAAATTTATTAAGTGAAATCATCGGCACTTTTGTCCTTGTACTTGGTTTATTTTTTATTGGTGCAAATACGTTTACAGAGGGTTTAAATCCTCTGGCAGTTGGTCTTCTCATCACTGTGATTGGCATGTCTCTCGGTGGATCTACGGGTTATGCAATCAACCCAGCTCGTGACCTTGGACCTCGAATTGCCCATTTCCTCCTGCCGATACCAGGTAAGGGAAATTCTAATTGGGGTTATTCTTGGATTCCTGTTCTTGGCCCGATTGTGGGAGGTTCATTAGGTGCCGTATTCTATAAAACTTTTTTCTTAGGCACAGTATCCATTTCTCTTTGGATCGTCCTGCTTACTAGTTTCAGCATTCTAGGCTTCATCTTCTTATATGATAAAAAGAATAGGACAGAGGGACAGGTTCCTCAACCTGCCGAATATTCCCAAATACTCTAGCCCTTCGCCGTTCCCTAGAGCTAGTGGTCTAAGGGACTCGAGGATAGGTCTACTACCCTCGATTTTTAAAAGCCATATCTCACTAATCCATGAGATATGGCTTACTGTGTATTCGGGGACAACGGACCCTACTCCCCAAATAGAGGGTGAGACCGCCCAAAACGAAAAACCGTCCTCAACATGCGAGGACGGTTTTTATCTTATGAATGGATGCTTGGATTATTTAGAATTCTTCTTATGGTTTTCACCACAGCAGGTGCATTGTCCGTACAAAGTTGTCACTTTCTCAGTCTCAAATTGCTCAATTGTGTTATCACAAACTTGACAAACGATAGTTCCCATTAGTAAAAACCCCTCTTTTTTGAATTTTAGTAGTTGCATAATTCTCATTCTTCAAAATGTAAACGGTTATTTATTTGTTAATACTATAATAGTATGTAACATTTGGTTTGTCAAACATAAATTGTATAACACATTGGGACAAAAGGTGCACGCATGGCCGAGTTTTGTCCCGCTTTGGGACAGAGGAATAGGGCTCTCTTCGAATTCTCTTTCATTTTTACTTTTGGGACGAGGGACCTGTCCCCTCATCCCATTCAAAATATCGATTGATTACCATTTGAAAGCAACGATTTTTTGAATTTCTTTATTAGAATTACTTCATCTATAATCGTTATGTGGTGATTGTGCATTTAGTAACATAATCAAACACTTCAATAATTATTAGGCCAACACAATAAATAGGGGAGAAACCAATGAAAATAAACCGTAAAATGTTCCTGATAGCCTTCTTATTCATTTGCAGTCTTTTTATAGCTGCATGCTCCAATAAAGAAGAGGCTAGAAAAACTGACGCAGCAGCAAATGAGATTCAAATGATTCCTTTAGCTGACCTACAAGAAAACCTAGGAAAAGATGACTGGGTTGTGGTGGATACACGGTCAAATGACGCGTGGAACGGCTGGGCTTTAGATGGAGTCGAAAGAGGCGGCCATATTAAAGGGGCAGTTGATTTCTCTGCTGCATGGTTAAACGTAGAGATTAAGAATAAGGATGAGCAAGTTAAGAATGCATTAGAAACAAAAGGCATTACCTCTGATAAAAACGTTGTACTTTATGATGCGAATGGAAAAGACGCAAAGGCAGTAGCCGATTACCTCATGGATCAAGGATTTGAGAAACTTTATACCTTTGATGTAAAAGAATGGGCCGCAAATACTGAACTGGCTATGGAAAGTTATCCAAACCACGAAATGGTTGTCCCGGCTTCATGGGTCAACGATTTAATTGAAAATAAGAACGATGGCAAGGCCTATAAAATTTTTGAAGTAAGCTGGGGCGATGAAGCCGAGGATTATAAAAAAGGCCATATCCCTGGAGCGATTCACATTAATACAGATGATGTGGAAGAAGGACCTCTATGGAATCGTTTAGCAGACAAGAAGCTTGAACAATTTGCTTTGAACTATGGCATTACGTCAGATACAACCGTTGCGCTTTATGGCGCGGACCCGACAGCCGCATACCGTGTTGCGGTTATCCTTAAATACATGGGTGTTGAGGACGTTCGTGTATTAAACGGCGGCTGGACTGCTTGGAGCAATTCCGGCTATGAGGTCGAGAAAAAGGTTAACACAAAAACACCTGTTGAAGCCTTCGGCGTTACAGTCCCTGCTAATCCTGACTATATTGTTGACTTAGAAGAAGCGAAGCAATTTTTAGCTGATAAGGAAAATGGTACACTTGTAGATATTCGGAGCTGGGATGAATTTATCGGAAAAACCTCAGGCTATGATTATATTGAACCAAAGGGTCGTCCAGAAGGATCCATATGGGGACATGCCGGTTCTGACGCATCCCATCTTGAAGATTACCGAAATTTAGATAACACGATGCGCAGTGGTGCAGAAATCATTTCAATGTGGGAGGAAGAAGGGATATCTCCTGACAATCAGCTGGCCTTTTACTGTGGAACAGGCTGGAGAGCAGCGGAAGTATTATTCTATGCGGATGTCTTAGGCATAGATAAAATTGCCCTATATGACGGCGGCTGGAATGAATGGAGCATGGATTCTTCAAACCCAGTTGAAACCGGCGAGCCAACTAAATAAGATAGAATAGACGAAAAGACAATACGGCTCCATGTATTGTCTTTTCATCTATATGAATATATTCGTATGATTGGAGGTTTTTTACATGAGGAAATTCCTAAGGTGGCTAATCTTTTTCATTCTTCCATTGGTCATCATTGGCGGTGTGGCCATACTTGAAAGCTTATCCACATCCAAAATGGGTGTTAATCGATACTTGCTATATAAAAAAATCCACTATGCCGAAACGATATTCACTCCTGAAAAGCTGAAATGGTATCTCATTCTTCTAATCATTGGGATACTCATCTGTTTGTTTCTTTTTATAAAAAAATCGTCAAAACGGTTGGCAAAAAGGGTTTTACTATATTTAACGATTTATCAGGCAGCAGGGATTGCACTGCTATCAAGCCAAAGCCTAAATGCCTACCCCCTCTTCGCCATCGGCATCCTCAGTATCATATTATTACAATATAGTTGGCTGATCTGGGACAGGGGTCACTCGTCCCATTTCAGGAAGCAGTAGTTCTTAAGGTAGCTTATCTGTATAGTTAGAATAGGTTAGTCATCATAATAAGCCTAGAGCAATATTGGTTTGGCTTTGTTATGGAAAGGGGACATTTAATGAAAAGAATTATTTTATCTACGGAGAGTGGAGCGGATTTACCAGGAGATTTAGCTGAGAAATATGGTGTTCAAGTAGTCCCGATGCACGTAATTATGGATGGCCAGGATTATTTGGATGGTTTTCTGCCTGTAAAGGATATCTATGATTATTATGAGCGTACCAAAAAAATACCGTCAACAACCGCTACAAATGTCCATGAGTATCAGGAATTTTTTTCGAAAATAAAAGCTGACTTTCCTGATTGCGTGATCATTCATATTGGCTATACGTCAAGGGCATCTTCTTCCTTTCAAAATGCTGTTCTCGCGGCGGAGGATTTCGAGGACCTTTACCTCATCGATGCCCTGAACGTGACAGGTGGATTAGAGCGGTCGTTGTGTATGCGGCTCGCTTGTTAGAAGCGGAACCCGAGATTGAACCTGTTCACTTCATTGAAAAAATAGAATCAATGGTCCCTAAATCAAAACTAGCCTTCGTTCCAGGCAGCTTAGACTTTTTAAGAGCGGGTGGACGAGTAAGTAATGCAGCCTATCTCGGAGCGTCTTTATTAAAAATAAAGCCTTGCATTGAATTAATAGAAGGAAAGCTTGTTTCAACTAAGAAGTATCGTGGAAAAATGAGCGTTGTTGCAGAAAAACTCATGCATGATTATATAAATCAATATAACATCGATAAAGAACAAATTTATTTAATCTACTCAATTGGACTTGATGAAAACATCAAGCAGCAGATGGATAAAATGGCAAAAGAAGCTGGCTTTCAAAATGTAAAATGGATCCAAGCCGGTGCCATGATTTCTACTCATGCAGGCCCCGGAGGCTTTGGGATTGCAGGAATCGAAGTGTAGCGTGGAGTTCATGCACCCGATTTACTGATTCAAAAAAGCCCTATCACTCTAATCCATGTGATAAGGCTTCCTTTGTATCCTCTATTATTATTTTCTTTTGGGACGAGGAACCCCCTCGTCCCAGTTATTCTCCATTTGGATGTTGGCCGGGGTATTTACGGTCCTTTCTTTGGCTTTGTTTTTTAGGTCTTCTCATCATCAAGATTAAAATGATAATCACCACCACAAGGATACCGATAATGACCATAGTCCATGGGAATGTCTTGGGTGCAACCTCTATTTCGCCGCGTTCCTCCATTTTTTGTTGCGTTTCTTGTATTTCCTTATTTTTAATGCTAAGAGATTTTTCATAGGTTTGAGTGTTTCCATTCACATCAAGCGTTAATGTGACATGATATTCACCAGGCTCCAACGTTTCTCCAGACCATCTGATCGGATAGTGAAAGGCTGTCATCGGAGCCATTTTGAAGGCTGAAATATCACCTACAAGCGAAAACGATTCATCCTTACTCTTTGTTACCTGATAGCTCCCCGTAATATTCGGGACGATGACAGGATTTGCGTTGTCTAAAGGGACCATAATCGCCATTCGCTCGGGAGAATATTGCGGTTCCTTCAGGGTTAGAGCCGGTGTTTCGGAATAATCTGTTACGTCCACTTGTACACCAATGTTATAGGCTCTATATTGGTCAATCAATAGCTGGGAATTTTTCGCTTTCTGTGACAATTCTTCTGTTCCTTGAAAAACTCGAAACTCCATGCTCCCGAGAAGGGTACCTTGGATATCAGGAATTTTGATAGAAAAATCGACAACCTTTGATTCCGACGGAGCAAGCGTAATTTCAGAAGGAATCGTGGCTGCCTTCTGGAATTGATAGGTTTCATCAATAATAGCGCTTCCTTCTAAAATAGGCTCTTCTTGATAGAGAATGCCTTGATTTCCACTAAAGGCATTCAAACCTTGGATTTGAACCGTCAATTCGTTCTTACTATCATTGGTGACCCTTGCTTGTAAGGGAACGGTCTCATTTGGATTTCCTGTGAAGTGGTAATACCCTTTCTTTTCAACCTGCGTCTGAGGAAAAATGGGCTCGACTCGAAATTCAAAGTCGTTCTCTTCTGCAAAAACGATTGACGTTGGGAAAGATAAGATGATGAGGAGGAATATCCAAAGGGGCTTCCGGCATTTCATATAACCACTCCTAAAAAAAAGTCCCCCTTAGTATTGGAGGACTTTCAGTAATTTAACCGTTTTTTATGGAGCTTCACTTAAAGTAACTGTTGCCGTTGCTTTGTAAGTTTTTGCATAAGCGCTAGCAGGAACGGTTAATTTAACACGTAAAGGAGAGAATTCGTATGAACCCATGCCGCCACCTTCTCCTGCAGATAAAAGAATTACTGGGTCGCCACCATCTAGTTCTTGTTCTTCATCTACAGTTTTAATGGTTTCAAGCGGTGATGATGTATTATCAATGAAAGAAGCCTCTGGGGCTGTCAGTACTGTAAGTGATCCTGCCGTTAGTTTTTTACCCTTGTCCACGTAAGCCCCATTTTCTAAGCTATACTCTTGGAATTGAGATAAATCTAATGACAAGGTCCACCCATTCCCATTACCTGTAGCGTCTGTAATGGAACCAATTCCCCAATCTGCTTCATCAAACTTTTGAGTACCATCTAATGTTACTGAAAGAGGTGCAAAAGTCACTTTACCTCCAGAAAGAGTACCACCTGTTACCGCAGTTGAAGTTAATTCTGGTGTTTCTGTCTCATCCGCAAACGAGGTTGTGCTGAACGCTGTTGCAACAAGACCGAACGCCATAACCGAAGCTACTACCTTTTTAGAAAATAATTTATTCTTTTTGTTTCCATTGTCTAATTGATTAATAGAAACGCTCTTCTTTTTCCCCATAAAAAAACCCTCCAATACAAATTTGATTTGAATCGGAAGAATTTTGAATTTCAACCCCTATAACGAGTATCATTCTCCATTCTTCAGCAGCCCAGCCACCCTAGTTACCCTAATAACAGTAGGCCTGTAGCTTTGCGTCCCAGCTTTTCAACTGGTTTGCCTTTATTGCAGAATGAGAATGTGTTTTAACACTCAATACTTTGTCGTATTGTGTCGTTCATCACTCTCTGAAACTAATATTACTTCGGGAACCACCAAATGAATAGATATAAAGATTTTCCAGTTTGGGGACAGGGACAGTCCCTCGTCCCTCTGAAAACGAAACCATTGTTATTATGGTTCGTATTACAAGATAAGATTCTATTAATCAATAAGGAGGCTTTTAAGTGAATAAATTTGAATACAGAGTGGAAAACATTCAGATTCAATTAAAGAACGGTATTGATTTCAATACCGCAATGACTGAGAAGTTAAATTCTCTTGGCAAGGAAGGCTGGGAATTGTCAGGTGTTAATGGAACAGTTTTTTATTTTAAAAGAGAAATATCTTATTGAACTCACGAGTGCTCTATCGGGACAAGGGACCTGTACCCTCGTCCCACTAGGAAACTAGCTTTCTTAAGAGTGGAATTTTATTCAGTAGAAAGGTCAGGCCGCAGCTGAGTGTGACAAAGAGAATCACATTTAACGGGATAGCGAGAGCTGGATAGAAAAGTTCATTTATGACGACGATTGTTTTACTCGAAAGAATGGTCATGAGTAAAATATGAACGAGATAGATTCCATAGCTTAAGCCGCTTATTTGATTGAAGATAAATCCTAATTTTCTTTTAGCCAAAAGATTTTTACATAAGAGAAAAATCCCGATCGACGATAAAAGAACATTTGGCGCATGGTTTTCATACCAAAATTCCTGCAGGATTCCGCCCGCTGCTATGGTGTCATAATACGTCAGGACAAAGGTGATAAAGATTCCGATACCGCCGAACACGATCGCCGTTTTCTCCCATAGGCTTTTTAATGGAAAACTATGAAGATAATACCCTAACACAAAGTAGCCAATATAATTCGTTACCATGAATAACTCGATGGAAAAACTATAGCCCCAAATAAACTTCATCGCTTTTACAATCACAGACGCATAAATCCAAAGAAGTAAAAAATATTCAATGTCCCGTTTTTGGGCATGTCGAATAAAGATATTTATGATTGGTACCGTTAAATAGAGGCCAATCATCATGTACATGAACCAAAAGTGACCACTCACTCCGTTTGTGAGAAAAAGGACGATAAATTCTTTCAGTGAGAAAGATGGATACCAATCCGCAAACACTTGGTAGCCATAATAAATCATGCTCCAGCCGAGTAAGGGAATGAATAATTTACTCATTCTTTTTGTAAAAAATGGTTTGTATTGAAACTCCCGGTTATTACCAAGTAAAACGGCCCCGCTCATCATGACAAACAAGGAAACCGCACTCCTTGATATCGATTCATAGAAGTTCGCTGCTAGCCAGTTCGTTGGCACATCAAAATAATTAACTTGGACGATGCCACCAGAAATATGTATCGTAACCACCATTGTAATCGCCATCACTCGCAGCCAATCCAGATATAACACACGTTCATTCATTCGCTTTTTCTCTCCCTATTGGGACAGGTCCGTTGTCCCACCAAATGTTCCCTAGTTCCTCTAAACCTTCACCGTTCCCTAGAGCTAATAATCTAAGAAGGGATCACAGGAATAGTTCACTTCCTATTAATTATTAAATAAAAACAACCCTATCTCATTAATCTATGAGATAGGGTTTAGTTCCTATACTCTTTAACTGTTTTCTTTTGGGACGAGGGGCCTCCCCTCATCCCACTTATAAGGTGAATTTATCTATTTCAACAATGACATCTTTGCTAATATGGCTTAGTTGTGTGGCGGATGCAGAGACTTCTTCGGCTGATGCATTCATTTGCTGGGAGGAGGAGGAAATTTCCTCGGCTGATGCAGCCACCTCCTGAGCTACGGCTGAAGCGCCTTGCACCTTGTCCACAATCACACCTTGATTAGTCTGAAGCTTACCCATTGATCCATTGATGCTCTGCATTTTTGGAATGATTTTGTTAATCGCGTTTATAATATTTTTAAAAGAAAGAACGGAGGTATTCGCCACCTCGATTTGATCATTCACCTCTTTAATCATGTCATCTGATGTATTCACCATATCCTTTGTATCTGAGGATATTTCGACGACCAGCTTGTTAATGTTTTCGGAAGAGAGCTTACTTTGCTCGGCGAGTTTTCTAATCTCCTCGGCAACAACAGAGAACCCTTTACCCGCTTCACCCGCTCTTGCCGCTTCAATCGAAGCATTGAGGGCCAATAAATTGGTTTGATCCGCTATGCCGTTAATGATATTGGTGATATTACTGATTTTATTAACGCTCGATTCAAGGTTAGAAATTTTATCCTTTAAGGCCTTAGCTGCTGAATTGACCTCAACGATTGAATCGGATAAAACCGTCATTTTTCCGCTGCTATCCTTTGCCATCCCATCGACATCACCTGCACTGTGAGCCACTTCATTGATAGAAATAACAATGCTGTCCATTTCCATTCGGAAGTCATCTAGAATCGCTGTAATATCTGCTAGATTCTCGGATTGCGAGCTTGTTCCCTGCGCCACTTCATTAATAGACTGAGAGACATTTTGTGTCGCAGCGGACATTTCTTCAAAAACCAGCCCTAAACTATCGGCTTGCTGTTCAATATGCTTTGTCTTAGCTTTCACAGTAAGGATCATATTCTTAATATCCTCGACAGTGTTGGCCAGCGCCTTTTTCATGAGACCAAATTCATTTCTCTGACCTCGGTCGATGGTTAAGGTGAAATCTCCATTTGCGACTTTATTTAACAGAGCAACCATTTCCTTCGCAGAGCGTTTGATTGAAACGACCGTTACTACAACGAGGAGGATAAAGATAATCGTAACGGATATATATATGTATAAAATCGTTTTAAAGCTGCTTTCATAAGTGTTTAGACTGTTGGTATTTGCCGATTTGGCTTCCTTTTCGTTTATTTCCTTTAACGCTGTCAGACTCGCATAAAGATTGGTTCCAATAGCATCAAGCTCATCAAAATGACTGTCCGACAGTGTACCCGTTGCATCAATTTCCTTTTGGGCATCCTCCCAGTTTGTGACATATAAGGTTAATTGATTTTTTACATTTTCGACATGCACGGCTTCTTCGCTTTGTTTACCGTTAATATAATTAGAGCGAGAACTGCTATAGGAATCGATCAAATCGGTTATTTTTTGATAATCCGCTTGGATAGAATCCGGAAGCTTCGCATCCTTCTTGAGCGAATAATCTCTGACACTAATCCTTATATTAGAAAAAGTACCTCTCATGCTGCTGATTTGGGTGAGCGGAATTAAATTTTCATTGTACAGCAGCCGATTATCCTCATTAATACTCGCCATTCGGTTAGTACTGAAAAAGCCAATAACCCCCATAAATACAATGGCAATAACGGCAAGCATCCAAACCACATTGATAATTTTTAAGTTTTTCAACCTATTAATCATCATTTTCAACTCCTTTAATCATTATAATCAAATTCGCCCGTCGAATTTGCGTCCGGATTTTTATCGAGCTCGCTCGAAATTAACATTAAAAAATCGCAAGACTCGCCGGAGGCTTAACTTCATTCAGCCGGGGTTTGAATCCCCACTGAATCGAAGTACCATTTGCATTCATCTGCTGAATGAAGTTAAAAATAAGACTATTCTATCAAAATTATATTATATCGACATAACAATACATACGACCCATGTTAAAAGATTGTGAACGATTTGGGACAGGTTCCTTGTCCCAAAGGATTTTTTGTGGTACACTTTTGAACGTTAAATAAGTGACTGAATGGTTCATTTGGTCAATTGTGATTGGGGTGACTTCTTAGTGGCGATGGATCGACGTAAATTAATCATTGAGGCTGCGACAAAATCATTTTCTTTATTCGGGTACAAGGCTACGACGATGGACCAGGTGGCAAGGCTTGCTAATGTGGGAAAAGGGACGATTTATACCTTTTTTAAAAATAAAGAGGAATTATTTGATGAAATTATCTCAAGCTTGATTCGCGATATGAAGTCGGTGGCAGAGGATGCCATGAATCGAAGCCTTACCTTTTATGAAAATGCCAATCGGGTCCTATTCGGTCTGCTGGAATTTCGCAAGTCCCATCAGTTAACGATTAAGCTCTTTCAGGAGGAAAGAGAAATCGGGACACAGGCGGTGGTGGATGTGGTACAGCGGATGGAGCAGGCGATCATCCATTATATGATAGGCATCATTCAAGACGCGATGGACCGCGGTGAAATCAAGCCCTGCAATCCCGAAATTACGGCATTTGCCATGCTGAAGCTCTATGTTTCATTAATCTTTGATTGGGAACAGAATCATAAACCACTGACAAAGGAAGAAATCGCCGATCTGTTTAAATTATATTTCTTTACTGGACTAGAAAAATAACCACATGACATCATGGGTGCTCCTCTTTTTTCAAAAAGTAGAGTACCCTGCTTATTTGGCCAAAAATGACCAATTGAATAAAACGGTCAATTGTTAACAGGAGGTTTAAATCGTGAGAAAGTCATCCTTTCTAGCTGAATTAAAGCATATTCTCACCAATCGTAAAATTCTCATTCCAATCATAGCCGTCGCCTTTGTGCCTGTCCTTTATGCCGGCATGTTTCTGTGGGCCTTTTGGAATCCATATGACCAGATGGAAGACCTGCCAGTCGCCATCGTTAGCGAGGATAAGGGCGCTGAGCTTGATGGAGTCCATTTAGAGCTCGGGAAACAGCTGACCGATAAGCTCTCGGAAAACGATCAATTCGATTTCCATATCGTATCGAAGGAAAAAGGCTACAAGGGACTGGAAAACAGGGATTATTATTTATTAGTTGAGATTCCAGAGAATTTTTCAGCGAATGCAACAACCCTATTAGATTCCGCACCGCAAAAGCTAGAGTTAATCTATGTTCCTAATGAAAGCACCAATTTCCTTTCTTCACAAATCGGAGAAACGGCCGTCAAGGAAATTAAAGCAGAGATTTCGAAAAATGTGACGGCAACCTATGCCGAAACGATGTTTGGGAAGGTCGAGGACTTGGCCAAAGGGTTAACACAGGCCAGTGACGGCTCTACCCAGCTTTCTGAGGGTGCAACAAAATTAAAGGATGGCACTAAAAGCCTCCGGGAAAATCTTGAAGTTTTAGCAGCGAAAAGCCTTGAATTTTCCAATGGAGTGGAAAAGGCTGCATCTGGATCAAGCGACCTTGCTGCTGGTGCGGACCAAGTAAAAGCCGGTCTGCAGAAAATCAACGAAAATATACCTGACTTAGTGAGTGGGACATCACAGGTGCAGGATGGGATTCAACAAATGAAAGAAGAGCTGCCAAAGCAAATAGCCTCAGGTGTGACGAGTCAAATCAACGGAAGCTTGGGGCAGGTGGATGCCGGCATGGACCAGCTGGAATCACAGCTAAGCACAGAGCTTTCAACACAGCTTACCAATGGCATTACAGCCAGCCTTTCTGTGCAGCTGGCCGATCAAATCTCAACCTCACAGGCTGAACAAATGGTACAGCTAAAGGCTGCACTCATAGAATCACAAGCCATGGATGAAGCGCAAGCATCTGCTTTTGTTGCCCAAATGGCTCAAGGTAATCCGACAAAGGAACAGCTTCAACAGCAGTTTGAGCAGCAATTGACTGGACAGCTGTCACCGGGCATCACGTCTGGCATAGCAAGTGGGTTAAATCAAGGCCTATCTCAATTTAAAACCAATCTGCATGACCAATTATTATTCTCTACGCAGGGGTTAGAGGGGCAATTGAAGTCTCAAACGGGTCCTTCTTTTGACCAGTTATTAGCCGGTGTTCAACAAATAAATGACGGACAGCTCAGCCTCCAGCAGGGCATTGGTCAACTTTATAACGGTTCCGTAGGATTGAATAATGGTGCACAGGATTTAAGCACGGGAATGGATCAATTAACAAATGGAAGTACGCAATTAGAGACAGGCGCCGGTAAGCTTGCAGAGGGATCAAAGGCAGTGGAAGATGGTACATCACAGCTTATGGACGGATCAACAGAGCTTGCTAGTAAACTAGCAGAAGGGTCCGAGCAGGCCGGTTCCGTTGAAGCAACTGATGACACCTTCGATATGATGGGCGAGCCTGTTACCGTGAAAAAGGAAGAAATCAATAAGGTGCCTAACTATGGTACCGGCTTTGCGCCCTATTTTATCTCACTTGGCTTATTTGTTGGCGCGTTGCTCATCTCGATTGTCTTTAAGCTGAAAGAACCTGTCGTGGCGCCAAAAAATGCGATGCAATGGTTCCTTAGCAAATTTGGTGTGTTAACGATTGTCGGAGTGATTCAGGCTGTATTAGTAGACCTCGTGTTATTATTTGCCTTAAACATCGAGGTTGAAAGTATTCCCTTGTTCTTTTTGACCTCGCTCATTACGAGCTTCGTGTTCTTAAGCTTAATCCAATTGCTTGTTACAACAATGGGCGACCCGGGGCGTTTTATTGCGATTGTCATTCTGATTTTGCAATTAACCACAAGTGCTGGTACATTCCCGCTTGAGTTAATTCCAACTCCACTGCAATCCATCAACCTCTGGCTGCCGATGACCTATTCCGTCCAAGCCTTTAAAGCCGTCATTTCAAGCGGTGATTTGACCTATATGTGGCACAATCATATTATTCTCTTAACCTATATGATTGGCTTTATGCTCATGACGATTGGCTATTTCGCCATAAAATTAAAAAAGCAGGAACAGGATTCAGAGGAAATGAATCAGAATATGGTTTTTTATCATAATTGATTGTGTGGTTGGGTGCACTGGTGCTATCTAGAAAATAGGTGGTGTTGGTGCATCTTTTTTTATTCCTTGTGCCTGATAAAGTAGCATATTTTTCCTCCTTCTACACATCCTATAAAGAAGAACTCTGTACCCAGGAGGACAGCATTATGAACATCGATGATATTGTCATAGCTCGTGAAAAGATGAAGGGGATTGTCTACACCACGCCTCTGGATTATTCGAAAACCTTTAGCCGGCTTTCAGGTAATGAGGTTTTTTTAAAGCTGGAGAATCTGCAAAAGACAGGCTCGTTCAAGGTTAGGGGGTCCTATAATAAGCTGATTTCGCTGTCAAAGGATGAATTAAAAAATGGGGTCGTCGCGGCTTCAGCCGGGAACCATGCTCAAGGGGTTGCGTACTCTAGTCAGATGCTTGACGTGCCGTGCACGATTGTGATGCCACAAGGCGCGCCACTCAGTAAGGTACAGGCCACGACGCACTATGGGGCAGAGGTCGTATTAGAGGGGGCCGTGTTTGATGATGCGCTCGCCCATGCGTTAAAGCTTAAAGAGCAAATGGGTGCCACCTTTGTACATGCTTTTGATGATGAAGCCGTCATCGCGGGACAAGGAACGGTTGGGCTAGAGATTATTGAACTGCTTCCGGATGTCGAGGCCATCATTTGTCCGATTGGCGGCGGCGGACTTGCGGCTGGTGTGGCGATGGCCGTGAAGGAGAAAAACCCCCATATTTCTGTCTATGGGGTGCAAACCTCTGCTTGTCCGAGCATGAAGCAATCGTTGCTGGAAAATAAACCGGTATTGGTTGACTCCGCACCCACGATGGCCGACGGAATTGCGGTTAAAAAGCCAGGGCTCCAAACCTTTGAGATTGTGCAAAAATACGTGGATGATATTTATTGTGTCGACGAAATGGAGATTGCCAGAGCCATGCTCCTAATTTTAGAAAGAAATAAGCTGCTCGTAGAGGGTTCGGGGGCCTGCGCACTGTCTGCCCTGATTTATGAAAAAATGAAGCTCAAGGAGAAAAAAGTCGTTGCGATCCTAAGTGGCGGCAACGTCGATTTGAATTTTATTTCAAGAATTATTGAACATGGCATGGTGGAGTCCGGAAGATACATTACGTTTACGATTACCTTAAAGGATAAGCCGGGTGAACTTCAGAAGGTGTTAAGCACCATTACGGACCTCGACGCCAACATCCAATCCGTTAACCACAACCGCATTGGTCAAAATATTTATCCCGGCTACGCCCAACTCGAGATATCCGTCGAAACCAAAAACCATGACCATATCGAGCAGCTCTACAAGATATTAGCAGAGAAAAATTACAATGTAGAAATTGGGACATAGGACAGGTCCCTCGCCCCACCATATATTACCAAAAAATCTATGCTTTCACTAATCGCTAAAGTGGATGTTCTAAGGGAAACGTGGACAGATAGCATTTCCTCGCTATATTAATTAAGGCCATATCTCTCTGATCCTAGAGATATGGCTTACTTTGCTTTTCTTTTTTCATAAAAGTCCTTTATAAATTTCTTTATCAAGAACCTTTTCTGCCAATGGAAGCGCAAGAACCTTCCCTCTGCTTCTTGAGCCCCCCCTTCTTCCTCAATAAGCGATGATGACGCCGCGGGCCTTTAGGTTTTCGATTATTTTTTGGGATTCTGCATTCAGTTCATTATCCGTTATATTAAGGTATCGAAGGTCTGCTAGATTGCTTAACGGTGTGATGTCACTTATTTTGTTGATGGATAAATACAGGCCTTGCAGATGGGTTAATTTACTCACTACAAGGATATCGCTGATTCCGGTTGAGGTTAAATCGAGCATGGTAAGATTGGTTAAGGTGCCCAATGCACTGATGTCGCTTAATTGATTTGAACATAGATTAAGATCATCAAGCTTGGTTAAGCTGCTCAAAGCACGAATATCACTTATTTCGTTCGTATTTAAGTTAAGTGATGTAAGTTTGGTTAAACCACTTAGGGCACCGATATCATTAATTTCGTTGTAGTGCAGTCTGAGAGCATAAAGGTTGGTTAGTCCCTTTAGTGCACTTATATCACTTAGCTTATTACCAGCTAAATCAAGATCCTGCAGCGTGTTTAATTCGCGTAATGCGTTGATATCACTTATGTTGTTGTAGGATAAATTAAGCAGATAGAGAGTGTTTAATTTGCTCAATGCGCTAATATCGCTTATTTTATTCGCAGACAAATCAAGATCGATCAGTTTGGTCAGTCCACTCAAAGCGCTGATATCACTTATTTCGTTTTGAAATAAGTGAATTATTTGAAGGTTCGTCAAACCCTTCAAGGCACTAGCATCACTTATTTGGTTGAAGGATAAATCAAGCGTTTCAAGCTTGGTTAATCCGCTTAATGCACTGATATTACTTATTTTATTAGACGATAAATGAGCGACTCTCAGTTTGGTTAACCCACTCAAACTACTAATATCGCTTATTTCGTTTACGCCTAAATCTAGATAGGTTAGATTCTTCGCATATTCAATCCCTGATAAATTTTTAATAGAGTATCCCACTCCATCAATTCTAGTCACACGATTCATATCGTCAGCTGTTATGTTTCCCGCAGGTTTGTTAAGCGTTTCTCTTATGGCTTTTTCAAGATACTTATCCTTTATAATTCCTCTAAATGAAGGTTCGAGTGTTCGCGCCATAAACGCAGAAAACTGTCCACGGGTCACCGCTAAATCAGGACGATAAGTGCCATCATGATACCCGCTTGCAATTCCATTTGCGGACACATTAAGAATAGATTGATAGGCTGCCATATTGGAAGATACATCAGAAAATCCATTTTCCTGCCCGGTTGTTAAGGGAAATGCCCGATTTAAAAATAGGGCCATTTGCGCGCGAGTAACTGGCTGATAAGGTTTGTACGTCCCATCCGGAAAACCGCTAATGATGCCTTCCTCAACTGCAGCAGCAATATATCCTGAACCTGTTACATTTGAAGGAACATCACGAAAAGTCGTATCTCTTTGATTTCCGTTCAAATCAAGAGCACGGCCAATCATGATAGCAGCTTGGGCACGGGTTACGGTGTCATTGGGCTTGAAGGTACCGTCCGGAAAGCCAGAAATCATTTCTTCTGAAGAGAGATAAATTACCTCATGATAAAAAGTATAGTTT
Organism: Bacillus tuaregi; assembly: GCF_900104575.1. Taxonomy (NCBI): domain Bacteria; kingdom Bacillati; phylum Bacillota; class Bacilli; order Caryophanales; family Bacillaceae; genus Bacillus; species Bacillus tuaregi. The sequence continues at coordinate 49,400 of NZ_LT629730.1, read as the reverse complement.
GGTGATACATCCTTAAATCCCCCTGCCGCTTGTCCAGTGTTTGGAGCTAATAGACCCAAGACGAAAACGAAAAGGATTAAACACATTAACTTTTTCATATAAATCCCCCCTTTATTACAGTATAGCACCAATATCCAATATTTCCCTTTTTTCGACTAAAAAAGGACAGTATCGATTGGGGAAACTTGGGGAGGTTCTGCTTTTCAAAAAAGCTCTATAAATAGATAAACAGCTAACGTACAAGCGTTTTAAGGCTTCACCATCTGCTCTTTTCATCTAAATACGCAAAATATAGAATCAAATTCGCCCGTCGAATTGGCGTCCGGATTACCTGAGCTTGTTCGGGTAAACTACCTTTAAAAAATCGCAAGACTCGCCGGAGGCTTCACTTCATTCAGCCTGGGTTTGAACCCCCACTGAATCGAAGGACCATTTGCATTCATCCCCCACTTATAGAAGTGGAGGACTTCTGTACCTGTCGCAAGCTTTCGGTACAAAAGGCATTTGCTGAATGAAGTTAAAAAGCCCTTTCACTACCATCCATGTGATAGGGCTTTCTTTGTATGCTCTTACGTTATTTAGCTTTGGGGCAAGGAACCACCCTTATCCCAAGTCATATTTCCCTTCCCTCTCGTATATGATTTCTTTAGGTGAAAAAATGGGGGGGATTTCCCCTTTACCTCTATCTATAAAGGAGAAATCGGAAATGGAAATGGCCTTTTGTAAAAATTGTGGTGAACCGCTTGAGGAATCGATAGAATTCTGTCCTGCTTGTGGCTCACCGGTTAAAGAGGAGAACGTGACACCTCCAAATCCTGAAACCATCCCTCTTGAGACAGGAACCAATGCCCCTATTCCTTTTAAACGGAAGGTCCTTTACAGTATTCTTGCTGCCATCGTGCTACTTCTTATAGGAACTCATTTTACGATTAGTCATTGGATGGATAGCGACAGGCATTTGCAAAAGATCTTTAATGCCATCGTTGATGAAGATGGCGAAGAATTATTTAAGGAATTACGCATTTCCGACGGTCTTATTTATACGAAATCATCCTTTGCCACCTATCTCAAAGACGATAATCCTGAAAGACTCCACAAGGATTTGCAAGCTGCCGTCGCACAGGTAAAGAAAACAGGGCTGACTGAGGTTGTGACGAATCCAAGTGGCCGTGATTTATTCCGCGTTAAAACGGAAAAGTTCCTCTTTTTTTATTCAAAAACAATCATTGAACCCATCTCTTCCACATTACGAATTGATACCGATTTATCTAATGCCAAACTGACGATTGCGAACCAAACTTTTCCCTTGAACGGAAAGTCCTTGGAGATAAAAAATATCCTCCCCGCTGACTATGACATTCATTTGCAGGGGAAAAATGAATTTTTTGAATCAGAAGGGAAAAGGAAAGTGGAAGCCAATGACTTTGGGGATCACAATGGGATAGAAATTAAAGCGGAGGATTATTCAATCATTTTTGCCGAAGATCCGACAGACAGTATCATTTTTATCAACGGAAAATCGACCAACAAAACGGCAAAGGAAATTGACACCCTGACACCTGTATTTAGTGATAAAACAGAGGTGTATGGAGTCAGACAAATGGCAGAAGACCAAACAGAGCCGTCCGAAGTCGTTCAAGCCAATCGCGGAGAAACCGTGAGCTTTATTTTTCAAGAATTGATAAAAGCAGAAGAGGAACATAGAAAAAAGGAGCAGGAAGAGGCCGAGGCTGCATTGATTCAAAAACAAAAGGCTGCGGAGCATCAGGAGATAATCAAACATGCCTCCTATGTATACAGCGACTTCCGTAACGCCTATGAAAACGCACTAAATTATAAGAACTTTAGTTATGTTGAAGATTATCTCTATGGATCAGGCGCTGCCTATACTGAGCTATATGATTTTGTTTATGAAAATAAGGACTCCTATTATTGGTACCGATTTATTACCAATGAGGTCAAAAGTGGCGAGGTCCATGAAGACGGTGTCCATTTATTTGTCCATGAAGTATTTACCTTTGAAAATCATTTAGGAGAAAAAATAAAATACAACCGTAATAAGGAATACATCTTGATTGAAGTGTCACCAGGAAAGTATGAAATTAAAGAGATTCGTATTAATACGACGAAAAAAAATGCGATTTAAGGAGGAGTTCCTTTGCATTGTAGTCATTGTGGGCATTCACAGACTTCCGGGAAATTCTGCGTTAAATGTGGAAATTCATTCGTACGATTTAATGATGTTGAAAATGATTTACCAGCTTCAGAGATGACCGTTTCCATACAGCCTAATGTAGCGGCAGACAAGAGCATGAATAAAGCAAAGACAGCATCCTCCCAATATTTCCATTACTTCTTTTCCTATTTAAAAAACCCGACGAAGTCTTTCGAGAACAACTCCGTTTCTTTAATGAATGGAATCGTAACCTGGCTGATTGTTACTTTAATGATTGGATTCATTGTATACACGGGTATTAAACATTTTGTGGAGTTTTACGCAGATTCCTTAAGCGATATCATACAAACTAGTTATTTTATGCCCGTGTTTTCGAGGGCTTGGGGGATTTCGATTGCCACAACCGGTTTAATCATCCTGATTCTATACGGCCTCATTCATCTATTCATTCGTCCTCGTTCACTAAAATGGGTGGCGTCCATGTACGGTTCGGTTTTACTTCCTGTCGTGATCCTGTCGTTACTAACCTGGTTACTCATAATGATGAGGTCCTATACATCTGCCCTTATTGTCTTTACCTTCACCCTCAGCATGATGACCATCGTCTTACCATTAATCGTCCTTTTTCAAGCTTCTAATGGCATCAAAACAAAAATGGACCGAACGTATTTGGGGTTCATTTACATTGTGACTTATACCATTGCCACTTATATTCTTTACTACATTGTGCTTGAATCTACTTTTACGACTTTATTAAAATATTATACGGACTTTGTGAGGTATTTTTGGTGAAGGATTGGGGGGGCACGTTGGGGACGCCTCTTATCTATTTTCTGATTTTTCCAAATAATAGGTGTTCCTTTCTTATTTTTGTTTATATTCGTCCGTCGAATTTGCGTCCGGATTACCTGAGCTGATCGGGTAAACTACCTTTAAAAAATCGCCAGACTCGCCGAAGACTTAACTTCATTCAGCCAGGGTTTGAACCCCCACTGAATCGAAAAGTACCATTTGCATTCATTTGCTGAATGAAGTTAATTTTTTTCAGAATAAGCCTCTACCTATTAATCTGCTACAACACGGCTCTCTTCTGTAGAGAAGCCTTTTTATCCTTCCAATGGTAGAATATTTTCAGCAAAGGCATGATGAAAACAAAAATAAATAGGAGCCTGAAGGTTTGGAACATCGAAACAAGCGAGACATCTGCTTTTACGGCATTAGCTAATACGACCATTTGATCTAAGCCGCCTGGGGCTGTGCTTAGGAAGCTTGTAGCGAATGTTGAGCTCATTGCAAACGACATTAAAAAGCTTGAAGCGAAGGTTAAAGCAATCAGTGCGAATGCGCTGAAAATACCGCCTACAAGTACACGTACTGGAAGCTTAATCATATCGGGCTTGAGCATTAAGCCGATATGAGCACCAATGAGTAGCTGTGCAACGTCCATGACAATTCCAGGTACTTGTGGCATGGCGATGGGTGTTGAAAGTTGTAACAAAATTAATAGAATAATGGGTGTAATGAAAAAGGCGACGGGCAAATGGATGCGTTGCGTTAATGAGGAAAATCCCCATGCAAGTGCAATTAATAAGACTAAACTTATCGTTATCTTAGCATCGGCTGGCGGCTTACTCATGACTTGACCAGCGACAATAAAGGGTACAACTACAACGACTAGTAATAACCGAATGACTTGAAAATAAGTAATAACGCCAATTTCATTCACTTTTTCTTCTTCAGCAAACACGACGATTTGACTTAAACCACCTGGGATCGAACTTAGCACAGCCGCTTTCATCGGAATTTTTGCCCATTTACTCGTTAAGTAGGCGATACCGATTGAGCCGCCGATTAAAATAACATTTAGCATGATCATATAAAATAAAATGGAGCCCATCACGCCGAATAAACCGGTGTTAAATTGTACACCAATTACCGTACCAACCGTGACGACACCTAAATCACACAAATGACCAGACCATTTGAGTGGTCCTTTATAAATAAATTGGGCCACCATGACGACAACAATTGGGCCAAGCATCCATGGAATAGGGATGTGTAACAGGCTAAAAATATAACCACCGATTAAAGATAAGACTAACACCTTTAACATTGCCTTCAACAGTAACACCCCTCCCTCCATAAAAGCTGATGTATCAACGGTTTAACCCGTGATAGGTATGAAAAAGATAGTTTCGACACGACCTCTAACAGGTATTTTAATCATATGTAAAATATTCTACTATATGCTATGTGGTCACTATTGAATCATAGTGCTAAGGAAATACATGGTGCAAAATGGAACTCTGTATTTATTACTTAAGAAACCACCAGCGTCCATAGAGATGAACACTGGTGGTAATGATTATGAATTTAATAATTCTTTTTCCTGTGCTTCACGGTCCACGTCATCACGGCGACGATCACCCCAGTAGGAAGAACCATATTTCAAATATTCCTCATAAGTCCATTTCACCGGCTCCCAGTCTGGCTCGAAGATTAAGTAGCTATTTGTGAAGATTTCAACACGTAAGCCACTTCCTGGGTCTTTAACGTAAATGTACATGGCTTGAGATATACCGTGTTTACCAGGACCTACAAATGGTACATCATTTTCGCGTAAAATGTCCGCCGCACGTAGGATGTCTTGTGCGTTGTCTAACCAGTAGGCGATATGGTGCATTTCGTTCGGCGCTTTTGAACGGGCTGTAGACATCATGGCTACATCATGTACTAAGTTTGTTACAGATAACCAGCTTGCTACTTGAACATCATCCGGATTTACAAAATATTCACGTAATTTAAAGCCCAACGCTTCTTTTAAATAGTTTACAATTTCAGCATTATCAAGAGAGGTTTGTAGGTTTACGTGATCGATACGGCGTGGGGATACACCTTTTGCCCAAGGTTTATAGGTTTGGTTTTTAAGTACTGATTTTCGAGATTCATCGGCAGGTGTTTTTTCCATATCATAGTAAAGTTCAAAGCGGTGACCACTTGGTAAATTGAAACGGATTGCTTCCCCTTGTGCGGCTTCCACACCAGCTGCTATCCAATGTACTTCTGTCCCGGCAGCTTCTAATAATTTTGCAAAAGTTGCGACGTCTTCACGGCGTTTTGTCCGCCATCCAATATGATCAATGTAAGATGTTTCACCCGCTTTAATGGACAAGGTATGGTGCTCGAAATCGCCCCATGCACGTAAGTAGTGTACGCCATCTACAACTTCTGTTTCTTCTAAACCGATTATGTCACAGAAGAATCGTAAGGATTTTTCAAGGTCTGCCGACACTAAGGCTACGTGTCCTAGCTTGGCAATTTCCGGTGCGTAAAGAAATTTTTCCATTTATATTCACCTCATAGGTAGTTTTTTAATAAAAGAAGGCATGTAAAATGCAAATCACAATTAACTATTATCCTTGGATGTTTGTATTCACTCCGAATAAATGTCTTCCGTAGCCTAACATGCCATCTTCATATAAAGAGGTTATATGTGTTCCAATTGCGATTAAATCACGAGTGAATAGCTCGACTGGATGCCCTTTTAATAAGGCATGCCCGCCTAAAGTCAATAGCGCTTTTACGCCAATTTGAGTACATTTTTCGATAATTTCAGCACGGATGGCCTTGTATTTTGCTCCCTCGTACGGACCGCCTTTATCATTTTCCATCATGGTGATGTATTCAGTTAATAAAGCTTTAGCGGAAAGCATTTCAATTTTTAACTTAGCAAGCACACGTTGGCTTGTAGGGGAGTCTTTTTCGTTTACACCCGAGAAGCGAACACGACCAGCTGTATGCTTTTCGAATTCATCAATGACACGCTCTGCGCCCCCAACAGCCATGGCTGCGAACCCTACGTAGAAACCAGGATAGAATGGTGTGTTGTAGTATAAGTAGTCTTGGTCGAAATCCTCATAAGGTGGTTGGCTCTTTTCAATAATTTTGCTAAAGCGTAAAATCGCCTCAGGCTTAACGAAAACATCTTTGACAATTAATGTATTGCTGCCTGTTCCTCGTAGACCAAGGGGATCCCAATCTTTCACAACCTCTAAATCAGACACCTTTAACAAAATACCTACACGCTCAGGCTTGTCACTGTCTTCAAATTGCATCATTGCCCCAACGCCAACCCAGTCACAGAAATTGATACCACTGACAAAATGGTACTCACCTGAAACAGTATAGCCGCCTTCAACCTGCTCCACTTTTCCAACTGGTGCAAATACGTCGGCTACGAATCCGCCTTGGTTAATGACTTCATCACGAATATGCTTTGGATAGTAGCATACCCAAGAGTTGTGCGCCGAGAAGAAGTAGGTTAACCATGAAGCAGATAAATTATAGTAACCAACCTTACTTACCATATCAACGAATGTACGCCAATCGAGCTGTGGATAACCAAAATCCTTTGGTAAAATTAAACGGTGAATTTCTTCCTCACGAATCATATCTGCGACGCATTGAGAAATCGTCGAGTTGTGATCTGCTTCCTTAGCACCTAACTCTGCCGCTTCACCGATACGTTTTGCTTTTTCCATCATTTCCACATAAAGCGCTTTGTTTTCAAAAAGTACTTTGTTTTCCATTGCCGTTGCCATGTAATCATTCCTTTCAAAAATTATTTATTGTACTGTAACGGTTTGATCTTTTTCTGCTGCTAAAAAATCAATGACAAGCTTATTGACGATTTCTGGTTGGTCCGTTTGTGCTTGGTGACCGCAGTTTTCAATATATTTGAATGTAATGCTCGGTAATAATTTCTCAAGCTTATATCCTGTCTCCACTGGTGCGACAGCATCTTGTTTACCCCAAATGAATAAACCAGGAATGTTTAATTTCGGTAACGTCTCTTTAATGCAATATCGATTCCAAAGCTTTGGTTCTTCATTCATTCTGGCTAAGTAAGCATCGAAGGCTTGATTTGATTCTTTTATGCCTGGACGAGTCGCAGCTTGATGACGTAGTTGAATGAGTTCTTCCGGAATCACTGTGTCTTCACTTGAATTGCGATACAAGAATTTACGTAACGATTCTTCTGTATAGTCGTACCCAATCACTTCTAAGAATGAACGCAGCTTTCTTTCAGGTACTTCTTGCATCGCTTGATAAATGGTATTACTGCCGATGTAAACAACCTTATTTACTTTTTCCGGATGGTCAATTGCATATTTAGCGGCAATGTAAGCACCTTGCGAGTTGCCGACAACTGATACCTCATCTAGACATAATGCTTCAATGAAATCATGTACATGATCCACTAAGCTTTGATGACCATTTACTGGCCATGCGTGAGGACGTGCATCTGTTAAGCCCATTGATAGTTGATCGACTGCGTATGCGCGGAAACCAGCCTTTGCTAATGCAGGTAACATAAAACGCCAACCCGCTGCACCACAAGCTCCAGGCCCTGCACCATGTAGCAAAATGACTGCTGGTCCTTCTGTCCCGGCCCAGGAATAATGGGTACGTACACCATTTGCTAATACGAAACTATTATGAAACCCTTCAAAAATTGTCAACGTTTTGTTCCCCCTTGTGCTAATTGGCTGTTATTTATGATTTTGAGTATATCTTTTATATACGTTTAACATAATAGTGATTTTTATGGAGTGAGTATTCAAAATCTTTAAAATTTATTGAAAACCAAACAGCCCTTTTGTAAGATGGTAATAGTTGAAAAAGAAATGAGGATGTGATTTTCATGAGTGAAGTTGCTTTTGATTCTAGCGAAACGAAAAATATTTTAATGTCGGCAAATGCCTTCCACACACTAAAAAATAATTTAAATGACAACATTGGCTCTCATAAAACGAAAGGTTTCCTCTTCCGATTTGGTAAAGAATTTGGCATGGAATCAGCAAGAAATTATCTCCAAGATAAAAACTCGATCAATCGTGTTGGTAAGAGACATTCGCGCTTAGGTCACGTGAAGGATGTTATTTTCACAGGAGAAATTGTCCGCCATCCGGACAACACGATTGAATGTATCAACACGAGGGGACAATGGGTAGAATCATTCGAAGCAGCATTACACCTGAAAAATTATGGTTTGGCAAATGAATGTGTTTGTCATATGTTATGTGGCTTTGCGAGTGGGGCATTGTCATATGAATATGGTGTGTCGATTATTGCCATTGAGCACAAGTGCGTCGCAAAAGGGGATTCAGGCTGTGAGTTTGAAGTGCGTTTGGAACGTGACTGGCTTGAAGAAAAAGAGGAGCTTATTCAACTTTATCAAAACGACAATATTCTGACTGAGCTTGAAATGACCTATGATACACTTTTGCATCATAAGCAAATGCTCGAAAAAATTTCAATGTTTCAGGGCCAACTCACGCAAAAGGTAACAGATAAGCATTCGATGGATGAAATTGTGCAGACTGCATATGAGCTGTTGAACATCCCCATTTTAATTGAGGATATTCACGGGTCTCCGTTAAGTCAAATGGGTTTAACAGACGAACAGCAGCTAGTCATTAATAAAGATAAGGCGGAATTATCGCATTTTAATGGCAAGCACAACGTTTCACATTACAAGGCTAATACCTATTGGAAATTGACAGCACCTGTTCTTATTAATAAAAAAAATTATGCCACCTGTTCTTTTTTCTACTTTGAGGAAGAGCATATGGATGAAAACGATCACTTATTTTTAGAGCGTATTTCAACAGTCGTGGCCCTATGTATTTTATATGAGGAGGCGCAGTTTGAAGAGCAGCAGCGTATGCGCAGTTCACTATTAGAGCGCTTAATTCATAATCAAAACATCAAGGATATTGAATCCTACTATAAATTTTTACCGTTTAAGTTTCAGCCCCCGTTCTATACAGGTATTATTCGGGTGAAAAAGAAACAGAAAAATAACGAAATTATTGATATTCATGACCAGCTCACACAGCTGTCGAAATTGGCAAAAGCGTGGGATTTACCATGTATTTTTGCAGTGCTTGGGGAAGAAATCGCGCTCCTTAACTCATTAAGTGATGAGCAAGGTTGGCAAAAGAAAATCACGAATATTTTTCAAAAGATGGAGAAGCAAAATAGCAACTATCACTATTCAATCGGGCTTAGCGGAAAGTATACCCACTTTAAGGATTTCGAACGTTCTCTACAAGAGGCACGAATCGCACAGCGCTTCCCCAATCAAATGCTGCTAACCGATTACGAGGATTTGGGGATTCTTGGTGATATTGTAAAGAACATGAGTATCGAACAGCTACATGAAATGGCGAAAAAGACGTTAAAGGACTTATACCAATTCGACGACCCTCGCAAAAAGGAGCTGTTGCACACGCTTTACGTCTATTTATTAAATAGCCAGCGCTTAAAAGAAACGATGGACGAGCTGATGTTATCCATCGGCGGTGTCCAATATCGTATAAAGCAAATTGAAGAGCTGCTGCAAATTTCACTAAAAAACGCATCAACAGCATCGTATACTTTGTTAGTGATTCAGGCGCTCATATTGTCAAATAGCTTAAGCTTTGAGGAATTTGCATGATAAAAAAGAGACAGAAGACAGACTCATGTTTCGAGTTTGTCTCCCGTCTCTTTTTAACAAGAATCCCTCACTTCAAACATGTGGGGGGAGTTTACCGCTCTACAGAAACTCCTAAGTTCATTTGTTCTTCTTCAATCGCACGACGTGCATCTTCTTTCTCAGTTGCTGTAATTTTTAACTTACGTGTAGCCAATAACACGATTGCCGTTACAACGTATAAACCAACTATTAATAACACTCCTGAGTTGAAGCCAGAGCGAACGTCATCTCCTGCAAGTGTAATAAAGTAACCAGTAATCCATGGACCGATTACACCAGCCATACTTGAAATAGATAAAGAAATCCCCGTTACACTACCTACTAGATTTTTCGGAATAATTAACGTTTTAATCGCGGCATTTAACGGTAATAAGCTTGTGTTCATGACTAAGCCCACCCCTAAGAACAAGCATGCTAAAACCGGTGAAGATACAATCGTTGTCATGGCGTAAGAGGCAGCACCAACTAGCAATACGGTCACTAATACACGATCATAGGATTTGATAAGGCTTTTATTTTTCTTGAATAAGAAGTCTGTAAATTTACCTGCAAAAATGGCGAATATTGTACCTGTAATACCCATTCCAGCGAAAATTAAGCTCATACTTTGTGGCTCAAGACCAACGATTTGTGTTAAGTAAGTTGGTGCCCAAGTAAGAACCCAAGTTGTAATCCACATCGATACGAAACCTACAACTAAAATTGATAATACATACGGGTTGATTAGTACTTTTAAAATATACCTGAACGGTACTTCCTTGTTAGAAGCTAAGGATTTGACGTCTTCGACCAGTGGTTGCTTTGGCTCGTCTCTCATAAAGAAGAAGAAGAGTGCCCATGCTAAGCTAGCTACCCCTAACAATGCGAAAGTATGCTGCCAACCATAGTTGGTAATGCCCGTAACTAAAAGTGGTGCAGCTAAATATGTACCAACTGTTGTACCAGAAGTCATAATAGCTGTTGCAACACCACGTTGTGCACTAGTGAACCATCGTGCTAGGTGTACTAGACATAAACCGAGCGTACCACCTTCGAAGAAACCTAAGACAATACGTAGTAAAATTAAGTGTGTTAACGTCTCTACAAAGTAAGCGCTTACTAATGAAAGGGTCCATCCAGAAGCAATCATCATTAATAAATATTTTGTGTTGTAGCGATACGTTAATGTACCTAAAAGAATACTTCCGACAGCGTATGCAGCGAAGAAGCTACTTCCTACTAAACCAAACTGATCATAAGATAAATTTAGTTCAGACATGATTGGTTCTGCAGCTAATCCTAAAACTGATTTATCCGTATAGTTTAATACAGATAGTAAGAAAAGAAACCCTAATACAACCCAACGCATGTAAAATCCTCCCTATATTTCGTATTTTCCCCTCCGCATCGACCTTCATAGAATTATTAGACTTTTCAGAAAACTGAAGACAGTTTCAAGTCTTCTTGTTTCCCCTAAGTCAATTGTTAGAGTTTCAAAGAATCGTTAGAATACTTTCACACCTCCATTTATTATGCAAGAAATGCACATTTCAAAATGATTATTACTTTCTTTTAGGCTTTGTTAAACACTAGTGTTCATTCTCTGAATGCCTATGGGGCATGCGTTCAGCAAGTTTTTCATGCTGAAAAGAAATAGCTGCCCGCACACCCTATAGGCATTTTTCAACCTTCCACAATAACAGAGCCTTCTTTTAAGAAAATAATAGAATTGTGAGAAAATTCGGTAAATGAATCTTCCATGAAATGTATTCTATTTGAAAAAAAAGAGATTTACAAGGAAAAATTGAAGATCCTCATTTAAGTTGGAAAGAGAATAAAAAAAGAAAAGAGATAATTTTTCATTTTAAAAATGGTATTTTTAACGCTAGAAAAGGTTGGTATATCTGAATTTACCCAAAAACTGACAAAAAAAAGATTCATAATTGGTTTTGTATAAATTTTATTGTTTTTATCTGAATTTTCAATAAAATTTAAAATGATATTTTTAAATAGACTCATTTATGATTAAAACATAGGTTAAGAATCGAGGAATGATATGAAAGGTTATCCAAATAAAAGGAACACGGACCATAAGACTTAATTGATGAAGTCGCACAAACGGAAGTTAGACAGAAAAAAGGAGGGTTTTATCATGCAAATTGTTTTTGTGAATGCTCATAACTTACAAGAGATTAAACAATCGGCTCCTGATGTGGCTATGGCGCTTGGTTACTTTGATGGTGTGCACTTAGGACACCAAAGGGTCATTCAAACAGCTAAGGAAAAAGCCAAATCACAAAATTTATCATTAGCAGTACTCTCTTTTTTTCCGCATCCTAAAAGTGTGTTATTTCCCAATAAAGAAGTTTTCTATTTAGAGCCATTAGAACAAAAAGCTGAAAAGCTAGAAAGACTGGGTGTACATATTTTCTACGTGGTTGAATTCACCAAAGAATTAGCAAAAGTAGAGCCTGATCAATTTTTATCTGACTATATCATAGGGTTAAATGCAAAAGAAATTATTTGTGGATTCGATTACACATATGGGGCAAAGGCAAGTGGTACTGTTGATACATTAGCAGCTTATGCAGCTACGCAGCAAGTAGGTCTAACGGTTGTCGAGAAATTCACACGGAACGAACAAAAAATTAGTTCAACATTGATTAGGAGATATTTAACAGAGGGGAAATTGAATGAATTACCGAGTTTATTAGGATCCTTTTATAAAACAAAGTACTGTCAAAAGAATGGTTTACTACCCAATTATTCATTACCCAATGTAGGCAGCTATAAAGTATTGATTGAAGCGCGAAATTTATATATTGAATGTGTTGCAACTGTACTATGTAAAAAACATATTCAGATTCACTATGAAACGTCTACTTTACCGAATTTATTAACAATCCAATGGGTTGACCAATTAGAAACCGTACCAAGCTAATTCTTTATGCTCTTTGAAAGAAGCCTGTGGACATGGAACTTTTTATGCCCTGAAAGGGAAAAAACCGAGTTTCTTCTATTATATATTCGCTGGGCCGGGGGACAGGTCTCCCCTCCAAATTATGAATATCATAAAAAAGCCCTATCACTATCATCCATGTGACAGGGCTTTCTTTGTATCCTCTTAAATGATTTAGTTTTGGGATAAGGGACCTGTCCCCTTGTCGCGCGTTTCAGAGATAAGCTCTTCAAGGATTTCAAGCCCTTGTCTTGTCCTATCTATGCTTAGAGAAAGCAAGGTGAATATTTTATCTATTCTTTTCTTGTAGTCTTGTGGCTTTGTATCAAACCCGTCAATCATTCGAACTGCCTTTTTCTCATTGATGCAATATTCTTCATTCATAGCAAATAAGACTTGATTCAGACATGAGATGGATCGATAACAATGCCCTGTAACATACGAAATATCATCTTTATCGATATTATCTTTCGCAAACATTAGTGAAAAGGATGCTTCGAACATAAAGTAGCCAATGATTGCATCTTTTAAAGGTTTTGGATAGGGCATGGTTTTGGCTTTCAGCTCGGCTATTCGATTTGTTTTATCATCTAATATTTTACAGATGGCGACTTCACCCATATACATAACATTTAGATAGGCATGTGGATGTCCAGTATGGTAATGAGCGGAAACGTTACCTAATAAGGATTCATCAATGACTCGCTCGACTCTATTGATATCGCGAAAGATTAAATCAACGTGATATCCTTGAACAATAATCCATCCACCACCGTTTATCCAAGCACCCCATTCGCCTAAAGATGTAACTACATTCTCTCTATGTTCATCATCGAGTTTAGTAGCAGCCTTGCTAACATCGTTGACATTGAAACCAGCCGATTCATCATAGTAAATTCCAATATCAATATCAGAATCGGGATGATTAGTGCCTCTTGCTCTTGAACCTCCTAAAACAACCCCTACAATGCCAGGTACCCCGTTCAGCTCCTTAATGATTTCATTTAATATATTCTCTACAGCCATAAATTTTTCAACTCCCAAACGGGACAGATTATTATCCCCCAATTATTAATATCATAAAAAAATCCATATCACTACAATCCAACCTGATATTGGCTTCCTTCATATTCTCTTTCATTACCTACCTTTTGGGACAACGGACCTGTCCCCTTGTCCCAGTAATATTAATGAAGCGACCAGATACAGTGCGGTAAAGACGACAAAGAAATAAGTATCATCCGGACAGAACACCATCGAGAAATTAAAACAGAAGTGAACCCAGAAGGCATAAAAAAGATTATCACATTTCTTCATTATAATAGCCATGATAAAGGTCAATGCGGTTAGGAGCACTACGTTTTCAATGATATAAAGAAACAGTGACCAGCCGGTGTAATCGGTTGAGACAAACCAAAGCGGTGCGTGCCAGAACGCCCAGATTACACCCAAGGTAACGTTCCCTTTCAAGAATCCATATCGCTCCTCTAATTCCGGACGTAGGTACCCACGCCAGCCTGATTCCTCGCCGGAAGCTCCCTGTAAAAGCGTAAACAAAAGTGCGCTCGGCAATATGGACCAATCAAAGATTAACTGCTCATTGATGGACGTCTTTTGGGTAATGGATAGAATCAACGCCGATAATATGAGAACACCTGATGCGATGACAAATACTAATAAAATAGGGCCCATTTGCAATTTTTCTTTGAACGCCTTTTGATAAAATTCCTTTACTGTAATTCCAGGCTTGAGCTTTTTCAGCATCACAAGGAGCACAATCGTCGGAGACCAGCTGCATATGACAACAACCCATTGCATCGCCGCTGGCGTACCGTGCAGTACCTGCGATACCAGCCCGCCAAGTCCTAAGACCATTACCCAAAACAATAAGTATGCATTGATTACATACTTCCACATGACAGTAATCCTTTTCCCTTTCATGATACTTCTCCCTTTCTTTTTTATAAGGCTGTGTTAAAGTACATTGTTGATTTTTTAGCAGGTTGATTGTAGTGGAAGGCACGCAGACTCCCGCGGGAGAAGCGAGGCAGTCGAGACCCCGCAGGCACGCAGACTCTCGCGGGAGAAGCGAGGCAGCCGAGACCCCGCAGGCAATCAGTGGCGAGGAGGCTCGGCGGTCGTCCGCAGGAAAGCGAAGTGCCTGGAACGAAAATCAACACTCATGTTTAACACAGCCTTTTATAAAATGAATGTTTATCTTTAAAGGGTAATTAAAAAAACATTGGGAAAACAGGCTCTTGACATACATATTTTACCACTATTTAGGACACAGGGACAGGTCCCTCGTCCCACCAAATACTTCAAATTAGCTAAACCTTCACCGATTCCTAGAGCTTATTATCTAAAGGAAACCGGACAGATGATTATCCCGATTTATTAGGATATAAAAAAGCCATATCACTATATTCCATTGTGATATGGCTTCCCTCGTATTCTCTTAAATTACTTACTATTTGGGACAACGGACCTGTCCCCTATCCCATCTTTTGCTTTAGTCGTTCTTCCAATACCTTGGTCATGTAAAGGAAGTGTCCAGCTTCGCGAACTACATGGTCAGCTAAGAGCGGATTGATGACATTTCGAATTTGACAGGACTGAATAAGCGCCAGCCCCGCCTTCTTAAAGGCTTGAATTTCAGCCGCTGCATTTTCACTATCCTTGTTCATTTTGCTTATGATTGGATACGTAGGACTTTTACGATATAACATCGACTCTACGTCTCTAGCTTGGTTTAATAGAATCTCAAAATCATCCCCAAATTTTCGCGCTTGGTTGACTAAATTTCTCTCAGATTGGTCAAGTAAAGCCGATATAAATCGAGAATGCTCCATCATAATCCGTAACCAGAATACATTCTCATTGATAATGGCGTCTTGAATCGGCTCTAAAATGCCTTGATTTAATTTTTTTAACGTTCTCATAAAATATTCTGCCTCACGCGCAATATGATCAACAAGCAAGGGAAAATTAAATCCACTAATTTTACAGTTCACAATCAAGATGAGCAGGTTTCTTTTAAAATTTCGAAAGCCATAGACTAGTTCAATACTTTCCTCATTTAATTTCCGCACCTGCTCAACATTATTCATCATCTGGTTTGCTTTCTTTTCCTGCTGTTCAAAATAGTGATAAAAACGATCAGCTTGTTGAATAAGAGGCTTATCATTTCTGCTAAAACCTTCTCCTAGGAATAGCGCATGCTCCTTCATTATCCTGAGCCAAAAGCGGTTTTCAGTCAGAGAACGGCCAATAAATAATGCTTCGTTCAGCGGCTCCGGCTTTGCGGCAAAAGACTCAGGCGGGACCAGCATTTGATTAAACTGCTCTGTTGTAATATGCCCGGGTATATGATGCTGATACATAACCAACCTCCAGTTTCAGTTTCAGATTTAACTCATTCAAAAATTCAAATATATAAAATTCATAAGATAAATCTATACCACTATGAAGATATGTTAAGGGAGTAAAAAATAATACAGTCAAATAAGCGGGACGGAGGGACAGGTTCCTTGTCCCACCAAATACTTCCAATTCAACTAAATCCTCACCGCTACATACAGCTAATTCTCTAAGGGAAACGGGACTCATCATTATCCCGATTATCAAGAAATAAAAAAGCCATATCACTCTAATCCGATGTGATATGGCTTCCATCATATTCTCTTACATTACCTTACCTTTTGGGACAACATACCTGTCCCCTCGTTCCACTGAACTTCTACCCGCCGCCGAACACTGTTGATAAACCATAGTTTTTTACTTTTTTTCAGGTCCTCGATTGTTAGTACTTTTTCATGGATTTCTCCGGTTTGTAGTAAGTGTTCTCGGAAGGTACCGGCGAGTAGTCCGCTTTGGATCGGGGGTGTCCATTTCATCCCATCCATTTCTAAGACGACGTTGCCATTTGTAAATTCCGTCAGTTCCCCCTCTTGATTCCAAAGCAGCACGTCATACACAGCCGGGTTCTGCTGTTGAAAATACGAATACATCGTTCGATTCGTCGTTTTGTGATAGAAAAATGGATTGTTTTTATCGATCGGTTCTTCTGCCAAGGCTACTTTTACCGGCGTCACCGGCGGTGTGATGGGCTGCGCTTCTAGCTCCCACTCTCCCTTTTTCGATAAAAGAAAGCGGACCTTGAAATCGCCCTCTTGCTTTTGCTTGGCAAGTGTCTCCAATGCTTGGGAGACCTTGTTCAAATCCAACGGAAAACGAAAGTATTCGGCAGATTGGCTTAAACGGGTCAGGTGTTCCTCTAACAGAAAAAATTCCCCATCCTTGAGGAGCAGGCTTTCTAGTAATTGAAACTCAGGGCGATTCTCTTCAAGCAGCTTCGATTTTGCCAGGATTTCATGGTATTCACCATCTGTCGTGGAATCCCATGTAATCCCACCGCCCACGCCATATGTCGCCCTTCCTGTTTTTGAATCCATCACAACCGTCCTGATCGGTACATTAAAAATGGCCTCACGATGCGGTGTAATATAGCCAATCGCTCCGCAGTACACCTCTCGCGGGGCCTTTTCCAGCGCCGAAATAATCTCCATCGTCTTAATTTTCGGCGCACCCGTAATCGAGCCACACGGAAAAAGCGCTTGAAAAATATCGACTAGTTCCGTACCCTCTCGAAGCTTTGCCGTGATGGTTGAGGTCATCTGATGGACCGTCGGATACGGCTCAATTTCAAATAGCTTGGGCACCTCCACCGACCCCGGCTCGGCTATCACCCCTAAATCATTACGCAGTAAATCCACAATCATCACGTTCTCGGCCCGATTTTTTTCCGAATGATACAACCAGCTCGCCTTTTCCTTATCCTCGAAAAATGAAGTTCCCCTTTTAATGGTTCCCTTCATGGGGCGGGTCGTGATGCGCTCACCCTGTAGGTGGAAAAAAAGTTCTGGCGATGCGGAGAGAATTCGGTGGTCGCCTGTATTCAAATAAGCGCAATAATCGGCGGCCTGGCCTCTTTTTAAAAAATCAAAAAAAGCGATATCGTCACCTGTAAATTGGGAATGAAGGCGAATCGTATAGTTAGCCTGGTAGGTGTTACCCGCTTCAATCGCCCGCTTGATGGCTTGAATCGAAGCATCGTATTCATCCATTGAAACAGAGGGAACCCATTCCGTAAGCGAATAGGTACCAGGGCTACTCAGCGTTCCGGATTGAGGCTCGGAAAAAATGCCAAACCATAAGAAAGGCATCGTCGAATTCGCGTTCACCTGAAAGGCTGGGTCAAATGCCGGCGCGCTTTCGTACGAAAGATATCCAGCCGCATAATATCCGGCTTCAATCGCCTCCTGAATCTCCTGAAAACATACGCTCACGTCCTCCAGCCTGTTGGCCGCTATGATTTTCAATGGTTCACTAAATACCATTGGTTGAATTTCACCAGTAGAAGAGGCAAATTCAAAGGATAATAGTGGTTGATTTTGATTATTCATTTGCTTTCTTTTCCCTTTTTAATTATTTTTCGAAAAAATTTCGTATCATCCTTTTCCCGCTGCTCGTTAAAATTGCTTCAGGATGGAATTGAACTCCTTCCACGCTGAAACGCTTGTGGCGGAGGGCCATAATTTCTCCATCCTCACTGCGAGCCGTGATTTCGAGGCAGTCGGGAAGCGTGGCTTCGTCGACAACCAAGGAATGATACCTGGTGATGGGTGTAGGGGTGGGCAACTCTTTAAAAAGCGAGCGCTGATCATGGTCCATTAGCGAA
Source organism: Bacillus tuaregi (assembly GCF_900104575.1). Taxonomy (NCBI): domain Bacteria; kingdom Bacillati; phylum Bacillota; class Bacilli; order Caryophanales; family Bacillaceae; genus Bacillus; species Bacillus tuaregi. The sequence continues at coordinate 31,003 of NZ_LT629730.1, read as the reverse complement.
ATCTTTCCATGCATCGGCTGCTGCGCTTTTTTAATTTTCCCACCAAACGCTTGGGCAATGATTTGATGACCCAGACAGACGCCCAATATCGGAATGTCTTGATGGTATGTTTTTACAATATCCAAACAAATCCCTGCCGTATCCGGATTTCCAGGGCCGGGTGAAAGGAGAATCGCCTCAGGCTTCATGGTCTGAATTTCGTCCAAAGTCACTTCATTATTCCGCCGCACAACCAAATCCCGCCCGATTTCTTGAATGTATTGCACAAGGTTATATGTAAAAGAGTCATAGTTATCCACAACTAAAATCAATGTACTATTTAGCTCCTATATCTATCATAAATTTTTTTCATTCAACAATAGGTTAATTATAGATAATAGAAGGGTAATTGTGAAGTTGGGACAGGTCCCTCGTCCCACTTATTACGGATAATACCTTTGTTCCAAGCAAATGATAAAATAGAGGGTTTATTGGAAGAAAATTATCCATAATAAAACCAATATGAATATTTTTATCTTGTTATTTGTGATTTTTGTGGAAATATCAATGAGTGAAGCTTTTTACACTAATGAATATGAAGGAAAATACTATGAACTTATTCTGGTCCCATACGATTTGGTATTTGTTATTAGGTGTTCTATCTATCATTCAAATCATTTATACCGTTTATCATTCCGAAAACCGTTGCAGAACCTTTGCATTCTTTTTGACGCTCGTCGCACTTCCTTTATATTTCGAAACCATAATCCTGATTTATTTTGACGCGTATGTCTATTATCCGAAAATCATACGTAATCCAAACCTCGATTCCTTTAATGATGTGTTAGCGGGTAATCTTTTCTCGCAGTTCGGTGTCGCATCTTCAGCACTGTTCCTATCCGTTCAGCGTAAACGATTTTATTGGAAGGTAGCCTTTGCGCTCTTTTATTGTGCGGTGGAAGAGCTCTTTATCGCAATGGACATCTATCGTCAACATTGGTGGAAAACTTGGATGACCTTCTTTGGATTGTTGCTATTTTTCACCCTTTCAAAATGGATGTATAACCGCTTAATCCGAGGTATTCGACCTATATTGTATTACGGCTATATCTATTTGGGTATGTTCCCAATCTGCACCATTCTGTTACTGTGGGGGATACTCGATTTAACCGGTCTGATGCGATTTTCGGAAACTTTATTCTCTAACCCTAAAATAAGCCGTTATAGTCTTTATGTGATCTTTTTTTCTATTTGTTATCCACTGATTATATGGGGATACATACAACATCAGTGGATTTTGAAAATCGCAGCATCGACCTTGGTAGGTGTTATGATTTACACAGGGTACAAATATCATTTGCTAATTTTCCAAGAGGGTTGGTTCTGGCCCATTAGCATCCTGATGATCCTTTGGATGAATATCTCAGTATGGATATTAGACACCTTATACGGAGTGGGACACAGGTCCACTGTCCCGAATTAATATATGGTTTTCTTGATATTCTCTTATATTACTTATACTTGGGACAACGGACCTCGTCCCACTTACTTTGGAGGTAAATACATGAGTGAAAATAGTTCAACAAACAATAATCAAACAAAAACGGGGGAGTGTGAGCTGATCCATACACGCATCTTTGAGGCGCCACGGGAGCTTGTTTTTGAAGCGTGGACAAATCCAGACTACTTGGACAAGTGGTGGGGACCTTCTGGGTTTACAAATAGTTTTCACAAATTCGACATGCAACCTGGGGGGACTTGGGAATTCACTATGCACAGCCCCGACGGAACCGACTTTTCGAATAAAATAATCTTTATCGAAATCGATAAGCCTGAGCGGATTGTCTTAAATCATGTCTCAAGTCCTAAATATCAGATAACAGCCCTATTCGAGGAACTTGGTCACAATACAAGACTCACTTGGCGCCAGACTTTTGAATCTGAACGAATCTTTAACAATGTTAAGATATTCGCTGAATCAGGTAATGAACAGAATTTGGATCGCCTTGAGGCTCAACTTGTAAAGATGCAGCCCCTTCTTTAACCATTACTTTATAAGGGGTACAGGGACGGTCATTGCCGCTGTATTTTGGGACAAGACTGAACTGCACCACAATTGTTAGTTTTTGTGTCTAACAATTGGGGTGCAGTTCAGACATCGCGTCCCACTTTAAAATGGCACTATTTGGTGTTATAGTATAAACCAAAACTGAATGATGTTAAAATTCAACTCTTTAGGAGGCAAAAGGAATGGATAAGCAAGGACAAGAAATGTTTTTAAATTATATTTTAGAAAGAGTTCAAGAAGGCAAGGAGGATGAAGCGAAGGAAATTCTAACAGAAAACTTCAAGAAGCTAACGGAGGGGACTTTTTCACAAGAAGATATTCAAGTGTTTCTCCCTAAGATGATTAGTCTATTAAAGCCAGAAAAGCTAGAGGAAGTAGCCGGAGTTGTGAAGCAATTTGCTGGAGAGTTCGGATTAAACTAAGGTCAACCAATCGAACCACGTTGTTTTCCAAGCGATTGCAAGCCCCCTCCATCGGAAGGATCATGGGGCTAGTTCCAGATTTATTAATGATTACAGATTTTCCGAACGGGAAAGCTCATGCAGGTCGCAGACCGTCTTTAGACGTGGGAGTCTCAAAAAAGCCATTTCTCTGATTCTTGAGAAATGGCTTACTTTGTTTTCCCTCCCATTATGTACCATTGCGATAACGAACCTGTCCCCTCGTTCCAGCGAGTAAAACTACGGCAACTGGGTAGTATATGTTTGGGATGCTGTGTTTACATCATTAGCCTATTCCCGATTATGAAACAAGGACGTGAATCGATGAATCAGAGTAACGAACGCGACAATTTAGGCGGAAATGGAGAAGACATTAGCGATAACCAAGCTGGTGGTAATGCTAATCAAGATGCCACTTTCAATGGTGAAACAACGGGAACTTTGAATGGGGCCGTTGCGGGTGCTATGATAGGTGCTCCATTTGGACTATTCGGTGCGGTTATAGGTGGGGTTTCAGGCGCTACCATTGGTCACGAGGTGGGAGAGGGTGATGTAGAGAACAATACAGACTCCCAAAATCGTGATGAGCCATAATGAAACGCCATGACGGCTCTGCCGCTTCAAGCATTCGTTCAAGCGAACTCTCTGGAGTTACACCTCTGCAGAGTTTGCTTGTTATCTCCCTAGATAACATCCTTCCTTCCCTTTAATTCTTGTAGTAGAAACGCGAGTACCATCCGCACTTTTCCCTTAAGTGATTGCTTCCTTCCCAGAGAATATTACCTTTTATCCCTTACTTAATACTCTTGAAAAAACTCCTTCCAATGAATTGAAAGGAGTTCAATCCAATTAATTCAGTTTTTCTATATGAGCTCCGAAAAAGTTTTGGACATTCGTTGTTCCACCAGAGATATTTTCAAAGCTAGATGCCCCTACAGGCACTCCCCAGAATTGCACCAAATCTTCTTCTAAAATATCACCCGTGGTTTTATACAGAAGCACTTGATAGGAGTTCATTTCGTCATCTAATACATGAGTGATTGAAATCGTTTCTCCATTATCTAATGGTGCTTCTTCTACACTAACAACATTTCCTTGATAGGAAACGAACGTTTGAAAATAGGGTTGAGCGTTTTTGTTTAAATGTTTGGCTGTTACAGAAGTATCCACTTTTCCCTTAGCCTCTGTTATGGCTTCATCCGTTTTCGCTGGTAGTAAAGAATGATTTGCAACAATAAAATCATATGATTCTTGAGAAAGTTCAAGCTGTTCATCCGTTAATATTTGGATGTCTTCCATCAAAGCCTCTGCGTACTTGGCTTCTTCCAAGATTATTGGTTCATTGCTTGTTTCTTCGGTTTCCGTTTCCTCGACTTCAGTTGAGGTTGTTGCATCTTCGGTTTCTCCAACACCTTCATCCGTACCACAGGCTACCAAACTAGTACTTAAAAGCATAGCCAAGGTGAAACACCAAAACTTTTTCATATGTAAAAGCCTCCATTTATCTATTTTCTTATAGTATATATTAATCGGTAAAATTTTACTATATGAATATAGTAAATAAGACCTACTATTAGGTAACATCACGGGGTGAATGCGAAACATGATGACTCTTCTGATGTTTCATAGAGGTTCTTCATAGATTCCTAACACTAGTGCTTATCCTATCACTGAAACGCAACAACTACTGATACAATACCCGTTTTGAAAAAATCACTCTAGTTATTCCTTATCTTTTGGGACAATGGACCTGTCCCCGAGTCCCGTGCTATTATGGATTAGCAGTTTAACTTCATTCAGCAAATGCCTTTTGTACCGAAAGCTTGCGACAGGTACAGAAATCCTCCACTTCTACAAGTGGGGGATGAAGGCAAATGGTCCTTCGATTCAGTGGGGGTACAAACCCCGGCTGAATGAAGTTAAGCCTCCGGCGAGTCTTGTGATTTTTTTAAGGTAGTTTATCGAGCGAGCTCGATAAAAATCCGGACGCAAATTCGACGAGCGAATTTGATTAGGGGAAAAATGAAGGGGGTGAAAAAATGGATACGCATCGAGAATTGATAGAAGAAAAGAATGAAAGAATTGCAGAGCTGGAAAGGCAGTTAATAGAATTAAAGGACGCACGGGAGCAAAGTGCTGCCGCTATTGCAATAGAGCATAATACAAGATCGTTTTCTCCACGAAAAGGGTTGTTCTTTAAAGCTCGTGGATGGAAGATTCTTTTGGCCATCCTAGTATTATTAGTTATCGCTTCAGGAGGATTTTGGCTATTTGGAGGCAATACCTTCAAACAGAAGTCTGTCTCGTTTGTTGAACAGGTTCAAGAGCTTGCCACATTGGCAACCGCCGAGGCTCATATTAAGGCAGTTATTAAAGAAGAGGATAATAAGATTTTCGGGAAAGACATCTCTAAGAACTTGCCCGGAACCAAGCGCGAACTGCTATTTATTGTACCTGGGACCGTTATCGCTGGTGTTGATTTGAAGGGAATTACGTCTGAGGACATGGTTATTAATGAAGAAACTAAAGAGATAGAGATTACCCTTCCACATGCGAAGCTGATCCAGGATCCAGCACTACAGATGGATAACATACAAACCTTTGAAAATGGCGGACTGTTCCGTGCGGACACTAAAATGGATGAGGGGTTCCAGAAGGTCGCTGAGGCCCAAGAGCAAATGCGCCAAGAAGCTCTCTCCATCGGCTTACTAGAAACCGCAGAAAAAAATGCCGAAAAAGTATTAAAAGAATTCTTTAAGAATATTGATTATACGGTAGAGGTTACGTATAGGGACGGAGGGACAGGTCCCTCCCACAGGTGAAACATTAATCTGTCTATGATACATTAATGAAGGGTAATAATTTGTTACGTCAAATGATTTTATTTACAGCAGACAAATTTGCGATACTAGGGGGCCGGCTCGATGAAGATAAACATATTTGTTGTTGAGGATGATGATGCTTTGTTTGCTGCGTTGAAGAAGGGTTTAGAGGCTTGGTCGTTCCGGGTCACGAGACCAGATGATTTTGAAGGTGTGATGCGTTCATTTCTTGAACAACAGCCTCAGCTCGTCATCATGGATGTCACACTCCCGAAATTTGACGGCTTTCATTGGTGTCGCGAGATTCGCGCTGTATCCAAAGTACCCATTGTTTTCCTTTCCTCCCGCGATCATCCAATGGATATGGTCATGGCGCTGAGCATGGGGGCGGACGACTTCATCCAGAAGCCGTTTCATACAGACGTGCTTTATGCCAAAATTCAAGCAATTCTCCGGAGGACTTATGCTTATGGCGAAGACCAATCGAATATTCTTGAATGGAACGGCGCTTTGATTGATTTAAATCGAGGTGTAATTGGAAGCGCTGGGAAAGAAGTGGATTTAACAAAAAACGAATCTTTTATACTGATCACGCTCGTGAAATCGAACAATGTCATTATCTCGCGCCATGACTTGATACGAAAGCTATGGGAGGACGAGCAGTTCGTGAACGACAATACCCTCACTGCGAATATAACCCGTTTGCGGCAGAAGCTGGAGACAATCAATTTAGCAGACGCTATTGTGACAAAAAAAGGGCTAGGATATATGGCCATCACTTTATAGAGATTATGAACATGTACTGATAGGGGGAACCGTTCCATGTTTTTCCGTTACGTTGATGCAAGAAAAAGCTGGATTTTACTGTTTGCCGGCTTGCTCGGCTTAGCCAATGCTCTGATCCTGCTTGATCAAGGCATCCAGGTTACCTCTACCTCTCTCCTTTATTTTAACGCCTCATTTATTCTGTCCTTTCTCCTATTTTTTATATGGCGCTTCAAAAGAGAGACAAAATATGCCGCCGCGTTGGCTGCTCTGAAGGAAGACATGGCCTTAGACTGGATCGAGTCACTTCCTGAGCCTGGGGACGGCCTAGATCAGATGACCAACGACATCCTACGGGAGGCCTCCCTTCAGTTCAAACGAAAGCTTGCTGCCTATAAAGAAACTCAACTGATTGCGAATGAATTCACGGCTTCATGGATCCATGAGGTGAAGACTCCTCTCACCGTCATGAAGCTAATCCTAGAAGCCCTGCCAAGTGATCCGGATATACGTAAAATTGAAGCGGAATGGTTGCGGGTGTATTTGTTGGTCGACCGGCAGCTGCATATGACACGTCTGCCCGCAATCGAATCAGACTATGCTCTTGAATCGGCCTCCATACAGCGACTTGCCGCGGAAGAAGTAAGGGAGCTGTTGCCATGGTGTATGGAAAAAAATCTGGCGGTCAGTATCGAAGGAAATGATGTAACGGCCATTACAGACCGAAAATGGTGCCGCTTCATCCTGCGGCAACTTTTGACGAATGCCGTGAAATATAATCCTGCGAATTCAGCCATTATGATTGTGACGGATGTAACGGAGACAGGCCAAGTCTTCTTGGATGTCATCGATGAAGGACCGGGAATACAGCCTCACGAATTGCCGCGTATCTTTGACAAGGGCTTCACGGGAGAAAACGGAAGGATTCAAAACGCAGCGACCGGACTTGGACTCTATCTTGCAAAAAACGTTGCAGATAAATTAGGAATTACCCTCAGAGTGCAAACCGGTCAAACGAAAGGGACGGTGATGCGAATGATTTTTGTCAATCCTAACGCATTCGAAGCGGTCCGAAGAGGGACGGGCGCGTAATATCCAGCTATAAAGCAGTCAGGATTGCTCCTGGCTGTTTTTTGGTGTGGAATAGTGGAACCTCACAATATTGTCACGTTGTCTTGCCAGTTTGTCATGTAAAACGTACGACGAGAGGAAAATCTAACCGTATAATAAAGCCATCATCAAGCAACAATTATGATTTGGAGGTAGTTATGAATCAGTTAAATGTCGGAGAAACCGTTTTACAAGCACGAAATCTCCACAAAACATATGGCACCAAAGGAAATTCACAGCATGTATTACAAGGAATAGATTTGCGCGTCCTCCGCAGTGAATTTGTCGGCATTATGGGCCCTTCCGGCTCAGGCAAGACGACATTGCTTAACGTCTTAGCCACGATTGATCATCCTACGGACGGAACGGTTTTAATTGATGACGAAGATATCTCTAAGCTAAGTAATACCGCGCTTTCCGCCTTTCGTCGCAACAAGCTGGGATTCATCTTCCAGGATTACAATCTACTGGACACGTTGACAGTGAAGGAAAATATACTGCTGCCCATCTCCCTTAGCAAAATGAGCAAGCGGAAAGCGGAGAGCGAGTTCACAGCCATCGCCGATGTGTTTGACATTAAAGCACTGGCGCACAAATATCCGCATGAAATATCAGGAGGCCAGAAACAACGGACAGCTGCCGGGCGTGCTCTGATCCACCAGCCTTCGATCGTGTTTGCGGACGAGCCGACCGGTGCACTGGATTCCAAATCCGCTTCCTCGTTACTAAACGTGATGGAGAAGGTGAATCAGCAGCGAGGCGTCACCGTTGTGATGGTGACCCATGATCCGGTAGCCGCCAGCTATTGCAGCCGTGTTGTGTTTTTAAGAGACGGGAAGATTTACTCTGAGCTGTACCGCGGCGATAAAACAAGACATGCCTTCTTTAATGAAATTCTGGACGTTCAAGCTGTACTGGGGGGCGACCATGTTGACAGTTTTTGAATTAGCACTTCGCAGCATGCGACAAAATGTGAAGCATTACTATTTGTACTTCTTTGCGTTGATCTTTAGTATGAGCCTGTATTTTGTCTTCACCTCATTACAGCACGATCAGGCTGTTCAGAATATGACACATCCGAGTGTTAACTTCTTTGCCGGGTTTCAAATGGCAGGATTCATGCTGATTGTGATCGTTGGGATCTTTACCATCTCGGCCAACGGCATTTTCCTGCGTCGGCGCAGTCGAGAAATCGGATTATATCAGCTGATTGGTCTTTCCAAAGGCTGGGTAGCCCGATATCTAATGATTGAAAATATACTGATTGGCTTAGGCGCACTACTTGCTGCGATCATTTGCGGCACGTTGATTTCAAGGCTGTTCGTCCTTATTTTGTTGAATCTACTCGACTTAGAAGGGATTGTCGGCATCAGCTTCTCCGTACCAGCGGCTTTTAAAACGTTGATGGTCTATCTTCTCATCATTGTCATCACTTCCATTCAGATGTTGCTGAAGGTTTATCGCAGCACCCTTCTGGATCTGTTTCAAGCTGACAAGCGGCCTGACCTCAACGTGCCGCCCAAAGCGGTGACATCTGCTATTTTCGCCCTGCTCGGTCTGGCGCTGATTGGCTACGGATATGAATTATCGAGTCATATCAATAAACAGTTATTCGTCAACGCACTATTGATGCTCGGATCCATCGTTGCAGGGACTTACTTATTGTTTCGCGTTACGATCAGATGGTGCTTTTTCCTGTTCCGCAAACGTAAAGATGGACACCTAGGCTTAACAAACAGCCTGTCGATGGCTCCGCTGATGCACCATATGAAAGCAAATGCCAACTCACTTACCTTGATTACGTTGTTGTCGACCATGACCATCACGATGATTTCCATGGCATACTCCTTCTACTACTCCGTAGAGCAAGAGACCCGCCGTGATCTCCCTTATGATTTTATGTTTGAAAACGAGCCGCAGGAGGCGCTGGCGTTCAAGAAGGAGCTTGAGAAGAAAGGCATCGATGTGAATCACCATGTTGTTGAAGCGGTTCTGACGATGGGTATCATCCTTGAACCGAATGACGAATCGAGCAGGTTTGAAGAAAGTTTGCTATGGCTTCCGGCCGAACAGCTTAAACAAACAGGCGCAGACCTCAACGTGCCGCCAGATGGAGAAGCCATTTTGTACAATGCGGGGGCCTCACTTGCCGGGGACTTAGATGAGCAGTCGAAGCGATATCCAACTGAAATAGAGCTGGAGCAGCATGGACAGACCGTTATGTATACATTGAGGACACTGATGGAAAGGAACATCATGAATTTAGATGCTTCCGGCAGACAGCTGCTAGTGTCAGAAGCAACGATGGACAAGATCGCCGAACAAATGGCCGGTACGCCCGATTATAAAAAAATTCGCTTTGATACGTATCAAGTTCCGGACAAGGAAGAGCTCGCCATAGCTTCCTCTCTATACGCAAAATCCGTAAGTGACGATCGATTAACGTATGATTTCTATGAGCAGTACAAAAAAGTGCTGCAGATGACAGGTATGCTCATTTTCATCGCAGCTTTCCTTGGCCTTGTCTTTTTAATTTCAACCGGCAGCATCCTGTACTTCAAGCAAATGACCGAAGCCGAGCAGGAAAAGCAAAGCTTTAAAACGTTGCGTCAGCTCGGATTTGACGTGAATATGATCATGAAAGGCATTATACGAAAGCAGGCCATCGTGTTCCTTCTCCCTCTATCGATTGGTATGCTGCATTCAATCTTTGCTATCAAGGCGGCTTCATTTATGATCCGGTCGGACACCATGATTCCAGCATCCATCGCCATGGCGATTTACACGGTTATCTATTTTGTATTCGCTCTGTTGACCATAGGCCACTACCGCAACATGGTAAAAAACGCTATGTCATGACTGGGGACAGGTCCCTCGTCCCACCGAATACTACCGATTTAACTAAACTTACACCGACCCCTAGGGCCAATTCTCTAGGAAAGCGAAGTGCCTGGAACGAAAATCAACACTCATGTTTAACATAGCTAAAAAATAAAAGCCATATCACTATAATCCAATGTGATATGGCTTACTTCCTATTCTCTAAAATCACTCACCTTTTGGGACAAGGAACCTGTCCCGCGTCCCACTAAACTTACTTCAATCTCCTATTTACCCTATCCAGGTTAAACTCGGTATACCCCTGTGATAAGCCCCATTGATGTGTGTATGTGTAATCTGGGTGCTCGGGATTAGAGTAGACCGCTAAGAACTCTTCATAGCCCCCTTCTCCTCCGACATCCTCTGGCGGTGTATTTCCTCCACCATCGAGACACACAGGGTGATTTGGCGTATAGTCTGGCACTTCTTTTACAATTTCAACATCATGCTGCCAAGAATCACCGAAGTCATAGTGATATTTTATTTTTGCCGATAGAAAGTCAGATAAATGGACCTCATCAGCCCATTTCATCGGCACTTTGGTCTCATACGCAAAGGCCTCTTCATGACAGACTACGTTTAAAATAGGCTTAAGCCCTTCTTTGTGGACTCCAGGGTGATTATCCCCATGATCGTAGCCAGTTGTATCCGGATCAAATAGATAGAATTCATACAAATGCTGGTTCTTCCAGCCGAAAGCACTTTGTAAAATGTCATGGAATTCTTCAAAGGTTTGATTGACCGGAACGACCAATCTCCGCCAGACATGATGCTTATCAAGCTTTAAGGTTACCAGCATTTCAACCGCTTGCACATCAAAAATAGGTCCACCCGCCAATTTCTCAAGGTCCTTATACAATTCTTCATTCGGGACGATATAATCTTTTTTCCCATGCCCGACTAAAAAGGTACTGGCTCTTCTGCTAACTTTTCCTTGAAAAAGGGAATCGACCTTAAACAAATCCTCAAAATAAGTCACTTGTTCGCAGCTCTTATTCATCCTGGCAACCGTTGTTCGATCGTTTGTCTTGGCAAAAGAAATTTCCTGCGCCTGTTCCAAATACTGATCAATGATTTCTTCTTTAATATGCTCCTGCTGAAACGCTTCCCGAACTGCGTGAATAAAGTGCTCATCAAGTTTCTTAAAGTCCTTAGCCTTTAACCCATGAAGGACAACGACATACCGATTATGGTCATTCACAAACACCACCGTTTTCCTCCGGTTCACAAGCATTACATTAGCATGCCAAGAATAAAACGGATCCACTTCACTCCGCACTTCCTCAGGCTTCAGCTTCAACTCATCCAACAATTTCTTCGTACAATGTATCCTCATAGACAAAACCCCGTTTCTTTGGGACACAGGTCCCTCGTCCCAATTAATACTACCAATTTAACTAAACTTACACCAACCCTTAGAGCTAATTCAAGAGAAACAAGGGCTGATTATTATCCTTATTTAATCGAGGGTCACAGAGACAGGTCCCTCTCCCCAATAAATACTTCCAATTTAACTAAACTTACACCAATCCCTTGAGCTAGTTCTCTAGGGAAATAGGGATTGATCAGTATCCCGATTTATTAATAAGTAGACTATGTTAAACATGAGTGTTGATTTTCGTTCCAGGCACTTCGCTTTCCTGCGGGCGACCGCCGAGCCGACTCGGGCACTTTGTTCTAGCGGGGTCTCGACTGCCTCGCTTCTCCCGCGGGAGTCTTCGTGCCTTCCACTACAATCAACCTGCTAAAAATCAACAATGGACTTTAACACAGCCAAAAAGTAAAAGCCATATCACTACAATCCAATGTGATATGGCTTTCTTTATATTCTCTTAAATCACTCATCTTTTGGACAACCTGTCCCCTTGTCCCACTTTTACCTTATACTTTGAATTGTTCTACTAGTTTATTTAGTTCTTGAGCAATATTGGAAAGTTCTTCACTTGAACTTGCAATCTCCTGCATAGCTGCTGTTTGTTCTTCTACAGATGCTGTTACTTCTTGTGTTCCAGATGCATTTTCTTGTGATATTGCAGATAATTGCTCCATTACTTTCGCAATGTTTTCCTTTTGATTGGTTATGACACTACTATATTTATTAATTGTGTTGATGACGTTCTTCATGTCTTCAATAGACTCAGAAATTCCTTCAAACTTCTTACTAGTCGCTTTCACACTTTCCGTCTGGGAATCTACGACCATCTTCACTTCCTCCATCGTTTGTACAGCAGTGGAAGATTTGTATGAGAGATCATCGATGACCGTACTTATTTCCTTTGTGAATTGGTTAGACTGCTCTGCTAATTTTCTAATTTCATCTGCAACCACGGCAAACCCTTTTCCCGCTTCTCCTGCTCTAGCTGCCTCAATAGCTGCATTCAATGCAAGTAAATTTGTTTGTTCAGCAATACTTTTAATCATTTCACTTGCTACAGCAATTTTTTTCGCACTTTCGCTTGTATTACCAATCACTTCTTTAATTAGTACAGAAGATTTATTAGACATTTCCGTCTTTTTCACAAGATCTAAAATTAATTCAATACCTTCCATTTTTAGTTGATTAACCGTATCTAATGACTTGTTTAATTGTTTAATTTCACGCGCGTTTTCATTAATGACCTCACCAAGCTCTGTAATAGTTGAAAATCCTTTTTCTGCATCCTTTGCCTGATTAATAGCGCCACTAGCAATCATTTCAATCGTTTGCGATACTTCATTCGCCGCAGATGTAGAATATTGTGTGGATGCTTTTAACTGTTCAGAGTGTGAAGCTAATGTTTGTGAATTTCCTAAAATACTCTTAATAATACCTCTAACAGAATTTTGCATGTCGTTTACTGATCTGGAAATTTCCCCAAATTCATCTGTTTTCTCTGTTAATTTCTCTGGCACCTCATTGCTAAAATTTCCTGTTGCCATAAAGTTCATTAATTCTTTTAGCTTATTTATCGTTTTTATGGCGTAGTTTGAGCAAGAAAATAATATAGTTCCCAGCAATAGAATGCCGATCACTCCAGAAATAGAAACAATCATTAAATTCTTCTTAATGGTAGAGTTAATATTTTCCATAGAATATCCAATATTTACTGCACCTATCTGTTCGCCATTTATGACTGCAGGATATACGATATCGTAAACAGGAATTTCATCTTCGCCAAATAAATATTCCGATGTATATATTTCACCATTCTTCACAGCAGAGATAGTTCCTTTATCCTCAGATAGATCTAAACCAATACGATCTTCTATACTATGGGCAGTCACTTGTAAATTTTTGTCTGTGAAAAGAGCATAGACAATTTCATCGGATGTTGCTAAATCATCCACCAAACTTTGGTAACTTAATTGTTGGACTAATTCATCCACTTCACTAGCAGATATATTATTATCCTCTTCGGTAAAATAATTCAAAATTTCTACAGATTTGGAGTTATCCTCCAACCTATTAATCACTTGTTCCAATACGAATTGGCCATTTCTCCCCATTTCATTGATTAAGCTTTGTTTAGCGTTTAAGGAAGAAATAACACCGATACCTGTTATAGCTAGTACTACTACAATTAGTGGAATGAATAATAACTTCACTTTTATACTATTTTTGTTCATTCTCTTTCTTAATGTTTTAATTTCCATTATTCCCCTCCAGTGAATTATGACAAAAACTATTAATGGTTACCTCAGAAAAATATCTAAGTAGATTTGTTGATATTTAGTCAAAAGAGACAGCTTGACATAGATTGAATGTCTTTTGTTAATTGGACTCCATTTCTTTCTCTCTTCTCTCGCTTTTGTTTTGGTAAAAAAAATAATAAGGCATGCCGAAAACAACAGCATACCTTTTATGTTTTGGCATCCCGACTACCAGAGCTTCTGCCTTAGATTGATTCAAATTTTTGCATCCTTCCCTCTCTCGAGAAGTTTGACTTTTTAAACCTTATTGATATTTCTCTAATTAACTAGTAGGTTCTTTTATTCAGGAAAAATTTACTACCACATGAAAACACAAGTCATATTCTAACATTCTCTTTTATCTACTATCAATGAAATATGTGTGAACTTGTCGTTAACTAGATTCATATTCGGTGACTTTTATCACACGTCATGAGCTGCCTTTAACTATTTAGAAAACGCTTAATCTGGAAGCGTTAGGTAAGCCTCTCTGCCTAAGATACATTCTATTTTTCTATCGATTTGTGAATACTTATGTACAATTTAACTAAGTAGGTATTTTGCACTTAAGAAAATGATACTATTAAAAAGGAGTTTTTCACATAAATTGAAAAGTGGTGATAATGTGCGAGACTTATGTACCAAATGGATATTGAATAATCCTGTTAACTTCAGATATGCATTTATTATGCTATTGATAATAGGCATTTCTTTAAATGGCTTTATTCTGGTCGAAAATGACCATTTTTATTTCCTCTATATTTTAAGTGCTATTTATTTAGGTATTGGTTTTTATAATCAATCTTTTTGGTTTATTTTTTCCCTTACCTTATTAATCGTACTCAGCAGAACTTTTTTCATACCTGAACTATTACCATTTAGTGCAAAGGAATTTTTTATCCACTTATTTACTTATTCTGTAATCTCGTTTAAATCTGCTGAATTAATGAAAAATGTTCAAAACGTTAAAGGTGAAAGCCTTGAATTAACCATGTCTCTCGCCAATGCTTTAGATTCGAGGGATCCATATACTATGCATCATTCTGAAAATGTTGCGAAATACGCCGTAGCAATAGCTAAAAAAATGAAATTGTCTGAAGACAAGTGTGAAGCCATTCGCATAGGAAGCTTACTTCATGATATCGGTAAAATCGGAATACCTGAACATATCCTAAATAAACCTGGAAGATTAACCAATGTAGAGTTTAATGAAATAAAATTGCATCCTAATATTGGTTATCGGATGGTTAAGCATGTTGAAAGCTTTAAAAGAAACGGAGTCATTGAGATTGTGCTGTATCATCATGAACGATACGATGGGAATGGTTACCCAGAGGGTCTAAAGGGGAAGGATATTCCATTAGCGGCTCGAATTGTTGCAATTGCGGATTCCTTTGATGCCATGACTTCTAAACGAGTGTATAGTAATCAGATGGAAATAGATATTGCATTGGACGAAATACGTAAAAACAGGGGTACACAATTCGATCCTGATATTGCAGATGTTTTTTTTAGTTTATTTGAGAAAGAGAAAAATACGATTAAATGTAAAGTATCTTAATGGGACAGATATAGAATGTTATAGATTTAATTATTAAAATAAATAAAATTCATTAGTCTCAGACAAGTCCCTCGTCCCACCAAATATTACCGATTTAATTAAACTTTTACCGACTCCCAGGTCTAATTATCTAGGAAGACAGTGACTGATTAGTATCCTGATTTATTAAAAAATAAAAGCCATACCACGATAATCCAATGTGATATGGCTGTCTTCTTATTCTCTTAAAACTACTCACCTTTTGGGACAACGTACCTGTCCCCTTGTCCCACTGATTTATTTTTCTGAATTTTACCTAAACTACACCCAATTCCTCTATTGTATGGTATTATAAAGAAAAACTTGTTTACAAAGTAGAAAGATTTATTTGTATTTGATTAGTTCTCAATTGTAGTTTAACTTTCATAGAAAATGAATTATGGGTAATATTTTTATACTGTACTTGCATATAATCCATTAATGTATACCAAAGCATACGATACAAAAAGTGCACAGTCCAGCGAATGATAGTAGTGTAAGTAAAATAATGTAAAATTACATCCATCTCTAAAAAATCTACACATTTACGTTTATGTTTATGTTTTCATAATATGTGGGAACAATGTTATAGGAGTGTAAACTGTAGGTCGTGAGGGTGACATGGATGAATATAAATAGAAAAGTATTACATATTTTATGTATACTAGTTACTTTCGACCTACCGATGAGGTGGTGAGAGTCTATGTGTAACAAAGGGGAGGATAAAGAAATGGCAACCAGTACCTTATTTGATACTTTTGTATTGAACCAAGAAGCTGCCGAAATGATTGCCTCGACTCCACGTAAGAAACTAACTGAGGTTAATGTTTTTGACGATACTAAGTTGAGTGATAAAGAAAGAGTGGCACATGCTGCTTCAATTCTAGAAGCCTGGAAAAGGAAGTAATTAGGGTAATGGAATTAATTAGTTTATCAAGTTTGATTGAGGCTTCGCAAGGGGAGAGTGAATTCCTGCAACAAAAACTCTCCTCTTTTCAATGCTCCAAAAATGGAGACGTGGAATTATTTTTACATACTAAAGCAATAGAAATGGATGGTAGATCTATTCGTACTACCTTGGTAATTGATGAGAAATCTAGCGAAATAGTTGGCTATTTTACTATAGGTATTAAACCATTCAAATTTGGCACGGTTTCAGGTTCCTTGAAACAAAAACTTTCCGGCAATAAAAACGCAGAACTATTTAATACAATATTAATTGCCCAACTTGGACGTTCCGACGCCTACAAGAGTTTGGTTAGCGGGACTCAGATATTAGATTTTGCACTTAAGCGTTGTAATGAGATAAATACTCTAGCTGCATTACGGGTAGTTTCCGTGGAGTATGAAGATAATCCAAAGCTAAATCACTTTTATGAAAATAATGGTTTTAAATTTATTCAAATAAATGATAATGGTCTGAAACTTAGTTATGTTCGCCTATAATTATATACAATAGCTTTTAGATTTTTTAATCCTCCCTAGTTATGGAGGATTATTTTATTTGAAACGCCGTTGAAACGCCGTGACGGTTCTGCCGTTTCAATCATTCGTCCAAGCAAACTCTCTGGAGTTACACTTCTTAAGAGTTTGCTTTTTTAACTCCTAGATAAATTCCAACCGTCCCTTTAATCGTTATAGTAGAAACGCGAGTACCTTTCCCACATTCCCTTTCCTCCTGTGACTCACTTTCTGAACCCTCCCCATAGAAACACGGGGGCGGTTCTGATGTTTTATAGAAGTTTTTAATAGATTTCTCTCCACGGCGCCTTTATTGTCAATGAAACGCGAGAACCGTCCCCCCGTTTCAATAAGCAATAAAGAGGAAACATTGGGGAAGGTTCTCAGCGTTTGCCTAGTTTCTTTCATTTTCGTTCGTTTGTTTTTTTACAGTTACAAATTGAAGAATAGTCAGGCCCTGCAGGATAACCTCTGCAGGGCTTTTACTGATAGAAACGTGTAGAAACGTGGGGACGGTTCTTTTGTTTCATAGAAGTCATACATGAATTCCTATTAATAATGCTCTTCCTATCACTGAAACGCGAGAACCGTCACGCTGTTTCCGAGAACCGTCACGCTGTTTCCATTGAGACACTGCTTTCAATTAGTTTTACAATTGAGGTAAAACCAGCTTGGTTTTCGCAAGCCATGCAGCACCAATGATTCCAGCGTCATTTCCTAGTTTTGCAATTCTCAGCTCGGCTCCTTCAGCTACACGTGTGAAAGCATATTGCATAAATTGCTGTTGAAGCGGCTGTAATAACGTTTCACCCGCTTTAGAAACCCCGCCTCCAATCACAATTTTTTCCGGGTTTGTCACATTTGCAATATTGGCGAGGGCAAATCCTAAATAGAAGGCTAGTTTATTCACTACCTCCAAAGCAAGCTCGTCGCCAGCTTTCGCTTCATCAAAAATCTTTTTAGCGGATAAGTGTGCTGCCCCTCTTAAGATACTTTGTGTATCTGTTGATTGTAGATTGGTTTTAGCTAGACGGACAACGCCTGTTGCAGAGGCAACAGTTTCCAGACAGCCAAGTTTTCCGCAATTACATCTTACTGCATCATCTATCACAGCTGCTATGTGACCTATTTCTCCGGCTGCACCGTTTACTCCATGTAGTATTTCACCGTTTGCAATGACACCTCCGCCTACTCCGGTTCCAAGTGTGACACATAATAAATTTTGCGCCCCTTCTCCCGCTCCTTTCCACATCTCACCAATCGCAGCTACATTTGCATCATTATCTACAATGACAGGCAAAGAGGTTGCTTGTTCGAGCAATTCCCGAAGCGGAAAATGACTCCAGCCCAGATTAACAGCTACCTCAATCGATCCATTCTCATCGTTTACAGGTCCCGGAGCCCCAACACCTAATCCAATCAGCTTCCCTTTCGTTTCTCCTAATTCTGAAATCTTTCTATCAATTGCTCTACCAATCTCCGAAGGAATATGGATTCCGTTATCAGCTGTGTTCGTAGGAATTTCCCACTTATGAGCAATCTCACCTTCATCTGTTATAAACGCCAGCTTTATCGTCGTACCGCCAATATCTACACCAACAAACCATTTGTCATCCATTGTTTTTCACCCTTTTCGCTTTTATACAAGAAAAGAAAAGCCTTGAAGCATGAAATACCACAAGGCTTTTAACTATTAAATGATTATGAACTAACTACGCCCACCACATCTCAGCAAGTTTTTCTTTGAAGAGGACTTCTTTCAAAAGTCCAATAGCCTTACCTAATCCTTCATCGATGGATGCTAGCATATCCTCATGCTCAATCGATAATACATAATCATAATCAACTGCACGAAGCGTGCTAACCATGTCCTTCCACAGCTTCTCATTTTGACCATATCCAACAGAACGGAACGTCCAGGAACGGTCTAAAATTTTACTATAATGCTTTGTATCCAGTACCCCATTCACACTGATATTCGCTTTATCCATATACGTATCTTTCGCATGGAAATGGAAAATTGCATTTTCACGGCCAAGCTTTTTGATCGCCTCGACTGGATCAATACCTTGCCAAATCAAATGACTTGGATCAAAATTGGCCCCGATATTTTCACCTGCATGCTCCCTTAGCTTGAGTAAGGTTTCAGGATTATAAACTACAAATCCCGGGTGCATTTCAAAGGCAATCTTAGTTCTATGTGTTTGGGCGAACTTTGATTCTTCCTTCCAATAAGGAATTACTGCTTTCTCCCACTGCCAATCCAAGGCCTCTGAGTATTCCGGCGGCCAAGAACACGTAATCCAGTTTGGATATTTTGCTTCTTCGTGATCTCCTGGGCATCCGGAGAATACATTCACCACTTCTACTCCTAATCTCTCAGCTAGTAAAACCGTTTTTCTCCAGACATCATGCGCTTCTGCTGCTGCTTTTTTGTTTGGATGTAATGCATTACCGTGACAGCTTAAGGCGCTTATCATTAGTCCACGGTCTGCAATGGCACGCTGGAATGCTCTTAGTTTCTCAGGACTTTCCAATAACTCATCAGGATTACAATGGCTATTTCCTGGATAGTTTCCCGTTCCAAGCTCTACTGCTTCCACACCCATTGCTGCTAATTTATCCAAAGCTTCTTCAAAAGGAAGGTTTTGATATAAAACAGTAAAAACACCTAGTTTCATATTGAAACCTCCTTCTTCGTTGCCACCTTTACCCATTGTTGCTTTTCATTACTTTCTAAAATAGCATCTGTAATGCACATCGAAATATGACCATCTTCAAATGTTGCAAAGTTTGGCTTATCTGTTGCCAGGCTCTTACCGTCACGTATGAAAGAATAATAGTTTTTCATCATATTTTTCAACGCATCAGGCCATCCTTCGTTATGTCCTCCCGGATGATGGATGGCACCCCTTGCTTCCGCTGCAAACAGGCTTGCATCAGCAAGAAGAACTTCATTTGGTTTATCCCGGTATCCGAACCATACTTTCTCAGGCTCTTCTTGATTCCAGGATGCAGAACATTTACTGCCGGCAATTTCAAAATGAAGATTGTTTTTATGGCCTGCACTTACCTGTGATACGGTAAATACGCCTCTTGAACCGTCTTCGAAGCGGACAAGTACTGAAGCATAGTCTTCTGTTTCAATCGGCACATCTTCGTACTCGATTTTAGAAGGATCTTGTGTACTGAAAGTTGCCACTGCTGATTTCGGTTTTTTCCTTATCGGTATAACCGTCGCCAGATCAGCAAATACTTCAACAATTTTCTTTCCAGTTACATATTGAACAGTATCACACCAGTGGGATCCGATATCTGCAACAGCTCTCGACTTTCCACCAATATCCGGATTCATGCGCCAGTTAAAATCCGTTTCATATAACAGCCAGTCCTGTAAATAGCCACCGTGAACGATGTTTATTTTTCCAAAATCTCCATTTGCAATTTTCGCTTGTAGATTTTGCACGCTAGCAAACTGGCGATAATTGAAGTTTACACCATGAACCACACCATGCTGTTTTGCCAATGCAACTAGTTCAGCAGACTCCTCACTATTCATGGCTAAGGGTTTTTCTGATACTACATGCTTGCCAGCTAAGATAATTTCCTTCGTGATTTGAAAATGAAGATGATTTGGCGTACAGTTATGAATAACTTGAATCTCAGGATCTTGAAGCATTTCACGGTAATCTCCAAATGCTTTTGGAATCCCAAGCTCTGCTACCTTTTTTTCAGCAGCCTCCTGATTTGTTTCCGCTAATCCCACTACTTCGACAAAACCCAGTCTTCTAATTGCTTCTATATGAGTTGGCCCAATAAAACCTGTACCAATTACTCCAACCTTAATTTTCTCCATACTTTTTCCTCCTATCCCAACTGCAATATCTTATCGAATTGCTTTACGTCCAAGTGCAACTGCTAGAATAATAATTAAACCTCTGATGATCATTTGCTGGCTGACATCAAGTCCCATGATAATCAGTCCGTTATTAATGACTCCAATCATTAGGGATCCGACTACTGTCCCAATAATGGTACCAGTACCACCTGCTAATGCTGTTCCACCTAAAATTACAGCAGCAATAACTGACATTTCATCCCCTTGTCCAAAGGTATATCGACCCGCTTGCATACGGCCTGCATATAAAATACCGGCAAAGCCTGCTGCTAATCCTGTTCCCATAAATGCATATAATTTAATTTTTGCAGTATTAATACCTGAAAATTTTGCTGCACTTTCATTTCCACCAGTTGCTAAAGTTTGTCTACCAAATGATGTCTTACGTAATAAAATATGACCAATCACTACTACAATAAATGTCCAAATAAAGATAATTGGAATTGGACCAATTTTGCCGGCACCAAAGATAGTGTTAAAGGTTTGATCTAGAATTGGAACTGGTGCTGTACTCGTAATCCACATAGCCGTACCGCTTATGATACCCATCGTTCCAAGAGTAACTAGAAATGATGGAATCTTAACCTTTGTAATTAAAATCCCATTGATGAAGCCCACTGCTAACCCCGTTGCTAAGCCCGCTGCAAGACCTCCAATAAATCCAAATCCCGATTGAATGGCAAGTGCCGCGAAAAGTGAAGATAGAGCGGTAATTGAACCTATAGAAAGATCTATTTCAGCAGAGCTGATGACAAAGGTCATTGCTACAGCCATAATCGTGATCATAGCTGTTTGGCGAATAATGTTCATCATATTATCAGCTGAAACGAATCCATCATCATATAAAGTCACAGAGAAATAAATAATTACACCAATAAAAGCAAAGTAAACAATATAATTGCGCCAATCAAACTTCTTTAGAAAACTAAGTGAGACATCATTACTCTTACTTATTTGATTATCGACCTTAATATCCTTGGATTGCATGCTGCAGCTCCTCCTCTGAATGAATTTCTCTTCGATTCATCTCCTTGAGAACTTTGCCTTCGTGCATTACGATAACTCTATCACTTACAGCTAGTAGCTCAGGAAGTTCTGATGAAATCACTAAAATACCTTTTCCGTCATCTGCTAATTCACGAATAATTTCGACAATTTCTGTCTTAGCACCGATATCCACACCAATTGTTGGTTCATCCAAAATTAATACATCTGGATTATTTGCTAACCATTTTGCTAAAACTATTTTTTGCTGATTTCCGCCTGATAATAGTTTAGTAGTTTTGAAGATATCATCTGTTTTGATATTCAGTTTTCTTACTAACTTCTCAGCAATGTCATTTGCCTTCTTGTTATCAATTGTGAATCCCTTTTTTAATTTAGAAAGAATTGGGAGGATCATATTATCCTTAACACTATGGTCTAGAACAAGACCCTGTACCCTTCGGTCTTCTGGAATAAGTGCCAATCCATTATTTATGGCGTCTTTAGAGGATTGAATGGATTTCTTTTCCCCTTTAACAAATACTTCTCCCTTATTAATTGGATCCATTCCAAAAATGGAACGAGCCACTTCTGACCTGCCACTTCCCATCAAACCAGCGATTCCTAATATTTCTCCTGGATATAGTTTGAAACTGACATTTTGAACTCTTTTACCAGAAGCTAAATTTTTCACTTCTAAAACTGGTGTTATATCAGTTGTATAGGCTCTTTCAACCCATTCAAATGCTTTATCCATTTCAACACCAACAATATTTTGAACAACTGTTTCCATGCTGATATCTTTAATATTTTCGGTCACGACACTTTTTCCGTCACGCAGGATGGTTATACGATCGCAAACCTCAAAAATTTCCTCCATCCTGTGAGATATATAGATGATCGAAATTCCTTTGCTTTTAAGCTTTTCAATAAAAGCGAAGAGAATCTCTGTTTCATTCTTAGTTAAGGAGGATGATGGTTCATCCATGATTAAAATTTTTGCTTCTTGAGAAAGTGCTTTTGCAATTTCAGTCATTTGCCAATATCCAACACCTAAATTGGCAACTACATCATTCGGCTCAATATCCACTTCTAATTCTTTCAACAATTCTTTCGTTCTCTCAATTGCTTCTTTATCATTTAAAATACCAATTGAATTTTTAGACTCTCTTGTTAAAAAAATATTCTGTGCTACTGTCAAAGTAGGAATTAAACTAAATTCCTGGAAAATCATCGAAATGTTATTTTTCCTGGCATCCTTCATATTGTTTATAACTACTTTCTTGCCATCAATCAGAATCTCTCCGTCATCAGCTGTATAGACACCTGTTAAAATTTTCATTAATGTTGATTTCCCTGCACCATTACCGCCCATCAAGGCATGCACTTCACCTTTTCGGACAGAGAAATTGACAGAGTTTAAAACATTTATCCCATTAAAGGATTTTGATATATTCTTCATTTCCAGAACTGTATTTTCCAACATAACTCACCTTCTTTTTATTAGGCTTTTCTAGTAACTTAGTTGTTGATTTCTAATACAGGTACTTCGCTTTCCACAGTCCACAGGAGTCTACATGCCTGTAATGAAATTCAAAAATCACCTATGTTTTTTAGCCTTGTTTTAAAAGAGACTGCTAATAAAAAGCAGCCTCTATATAATATTGTTCTTCTACTATGCCAAAACCTTCTCAAGACTTATCCATTCACCTTTTTCAGCAGACTCAAGGATTGCATCAGCAATTGCCTCAATACGATATCCATCATTAAAGTTTGGTGATACTTCAGTGCCCTCAACAATAGATTTAAAGAAATCATATGTTTCAATAATCTTCGTTTCTCCATAACCAATTCCTAATGCAGGGATTGGCCATAGTCCTTCGCCGTATGGTGTGGCAGGTCCTGTGTACACAGTTCTAAAGCCTTTTGCATCTGATGGATCATCTGCAAAGCATACTTGAAGCTCATCGCGGCGCTCATAGTTAAAGTATAAAGAGCCTTTTTCACCGTGAATTTCAAATGTCAAGAAGTTATTTCTACCCCATGCATTACGAGTAGCTTCAATACTTCCAATAGCGCCATTATCGAATTTAACCATTGTAATAAACTCATCATCTACGTCAACTGCACCTTTAGGAGCATCTCCAACGCTTTTCACTGTACCTAAACTATCTGCGCCGCCTGTTTGAAGTGGTCTCTCTGGAATCCACGTTTTGGTTACAGCATTTACATCCGTAATTTCACCAACTAAATAACGGGCAAAGTCAACAACATGTGTACCGATATCTCCAAGTGCTCCAGAACCAGCTACTTTCTTTTGGAAGCGCCATGAAAGAGGGGAATTAGGGTCAGCAGACCAATCTTGTAAATAAGTTCCTCTGAAGCTTAAGATTTTTCCAATTCTACCTTCTTCAATATATTTTTTTGCCAATGCAACAGCTGGTGTTCTTCTATAGTTGAATGCAACCATATGTCTAACGCCAGCTTCTGTTACAGCGTCTAACATTTGCTTAGCTTGCTCCGCTCCTAATGATAATGGCTTTTCACAAATAATATGCTTGCCTGCTTTTGCTGCAGCAATCGCAATCTCAGCATGAGTATTATTCGGTGTCACAATATCAATAATATCTATTTCAGGATTGTTAATTACGTCTCTCCAATCTGTTGCATAGTTTTCAAAACCTAATTTTGCAGCAGCATCTTTAGCAATTTCCTCGGTAACATCAACTAATGTATGGCGGTGTGGAATGGCAGGTGCCGGCCAGAAAAACATCGGCATTCCCGCATATGCAAGTGCATGCGCCTTTCCCATAAATCCTCCGCCAATCATTCCAACGTTCAACTTTTTCATCATGTATTCCTCCTAATATCTTTTCTATTATTTAGCTGCGTTTTGAATTGTCTCTGGTGCTTCTGTTGAGTAAACAAGTTCCCAAGAATCTAAGACATTATCTTGTGAAACACTAAGGGCAGGAACCGCAACATATGCTGGAACTTCCTTGCCTAATAGACCATATCCTGCTAGGATTGCTTCAGAAATTCCTTGGTCAAATGGTAGTTGAGCACCAAGACCTTTAATATTTCCACCGGATGCAATATTAAGTGCCACATTTGTACCTAAGTCGATTGTTGTAATCACCATGTCATCTTTTCCAGCTGTACGAACTGCTGCTAATGCTCCCTCCGCAGGCACATCCCAAACAACAAATAGACCATCAAGATCAGGATTTTTTGTCAGCAAACCTGATGTCACCTTTTCCCCATCGCTCTCACTAGCTATACCGCCACGTGCAACAATTTTGATATCTGGATACTTTTCTTGGATTGTCTTTTCAAATGCATCTGTTCGTTGCTTCGTTACAAAGAAGTCTGCATCATGATAAATGACACCAATTTTTCCTTTTCCACCAAGTTCCTTAGCCATAATATCCGCTGCAACAACGCCATTTCCATAGTTATCCGCAGATACAACACTAATATAATCTTTACCAGCCTGTAATCCGCTTGGTACGTTATCCATAAATACAACTTTTACTCCTGCTTCTGCAGCTTTTTTGTATGCATTTGCAGTTGATACAGCATCAACCGGGATACTAATGATGATATCTGGATTTTTTACTAGAACTGTTTCGATGTCAGATACTTGTTTTTCTGCTTTGAATTGAGCATCCGTTACAGCCACTACTTCTATTCCCATTCTTTCAAAAGCTGCCTTTAAGCCGTTAATTTGTGCAGTTGCCCAGTCATTACCTGCATAGTGCATAACAATGGCAGCTTTATATTTACCTTCTTTTATTTTTGCCAATTCATCTTCTGTTAATTGAAGCGTTTTTGCTGATACTGCACTTTCCCCAGAAGGACCTTTACTTAGAATTTCCTGATCTCCATTTATTTTTTGGTTAATTGTAAGGGGTCCAGAAGTACTGATAGAAG
Organism: Bacillus tuaregi; assembly: GCF_900104575.1. Taxonomy (NCBI): domain Bacteria; kingdom Bacillati; phylum Bacillota; class Bacilli; order Caryophanales; family Bacillaceae; genus Bacillus; species Bacillus tuaregi. The sequence continues at coordinate 5,415 of NZ_LT629730.1, read as the reverse complement.
TTTCCTGCTTCGCACTTTCAGCTTTATCTGAAGTACTTGAGTTGCTGCCACATCCTATTAGAGCTGTACTGCTTAGTAACACAGACATCGCTAAGACTGCTAGTTTCTTTTTCATAGTTTCTCCCCCAAATAGTTGCTATTATTTTTCAAATCTTGAAAGATAATTGCGGCTGATAACTGCACCCTCTTTTGGATCTGGGTAGCTATCTAGCTCAACCGTAATCCAGCCTTGATAACCAGCTTCATGTAAAATCGCAGCCATTTCTTCAAATTTTTGATGGCCGACACCTAATGGTTGGAATTCGCCATTTCCAAAATCTTTAAAATGGACATATTTAATGCGATCAATATATTTTCTCATTACCTCTACTGGATCTCCGCCTCCAGCTTCAATATGAGCAGTGTCCGGGCATAAGTTGATTTTCGTTAAAGGCATAAGCTTGTCCAGCTGATCCGGAGATTCTACACAAGTTCCAAGGTGAGGGTGGTAACTTGCAATTAAGTGATTTTTATCAGCAATTTCCACTATTCTATCTAGTGCTGAAGCTAATGCTTGAAAATCACTCTCTTCTATTCCTTCTGAACGAACTGCACCTCCACCTATGATAAGATGTTCAGCACCTAACTCTGATGCAAAGGCTGCCACTCTTTCAATTTTTGCTATTTCTTCTTCTAAAATCCCTGGATAAATGAAGTTCCCGCCAGTATACACTCCAACAAAATTTAAAGAATTTTCATTAATTTGTTTTAGAAAATCTTCTTTTCGATCTACATATTGCATGAGGTTTCCATCAAATAATTCAAATCCAACATAACCAGCATTTGAGATATCCTTTAGAGCTTCTTCTGTTGAGCCATTAGCAAGGTAGTATGAATCTTTAATAGAAGTTACTCCAGCAGGATGACCTACAACACCTCCCCAAGTATTTGTTACATATCCAAATTTAACTGTCATGATCTATTCCTCCATTATTTAATAATTACTTACTTTATCAGGGTGTTATTAGCAAACGTTGTAACGCACCACCACCTTAAAAATAAGAATTAATATGAATGTGTTTTATCAATTTGCATACTTGTGTAATCGATTACATTCATTACTAAAAAAATACTTTGTTATTTTTCAATCTAGCGTATAGTGTAATCGATTACATTAAAATCGGGAAGAGAATGAGTTTCATTGAAACAAACTCATAATACTCCAATTAGCCATTTAACTTAGTAAATTTACCACATGATGCTCTAACAATTAATTTATCTTCAAGTATATATTGCTCTTTTTGAATCGGTTTATTATTTATCAAGCTAATTAACAATTCGATCGCCTTTTCCCCAATCTCAAAAGTTGGTTGGGCAATAGTTGTAAGAGCAGGCTCAAATATGGAAGCAAATTTAATATCATCAAAACCAACAACAGCAATATCATGGGGTACCTTTAAACCTTTAGATTTAATTGCTCTGATTGCTCCCATGGCCATCTCATCATTTGCAGCAAAAACAGCAGTAGGCTGATTTTCCAGAGCTAACAATTTTAACATTTGATTAAAGCCGCTTTCTAAAGTGAAATCCCCTTCTTGTATTAAACATTGATCTAATGGCAGACCGTATTGTATCATGGCCTGTTGAAATCCCTTTAATCGATCACGTCCCAACACAACATGTAAAGGTCCGGTTATTGTTGCAATTCGTTCGTGCTGTAATTGTATTAGATGCTCTGTAATCTTTCTTGCACTGCTGATATTATCGATTGAAACAGTAGGGATTGCAGCACCTTCTATATATTCACATGCTAATACAATAGGATATTCTTTAGTCAATTGCTCTAGAGATTTGCGGTCACTTCTTGCTGTTAACAAGATCATTCCATCAGCCTTTCTCTGACGTAAAATATCCAAAAAAGCAATTTCATGTTCAGGCTTATTAATCGTATCACCTAAAAGGACTTGGTAACCATTTTCGTCGGCAACTACTTCTATTCCCCGCAGCACTTTTGAGAAGAATGGATTTGAAATATCCGGGACAACTACAAGGATGGTTTTTGTTTCTAGTGTTCTAAGTTGTCTTGCCAGCATATTCGGTTGATAATTTAGTTGCTTAATAGCTTCTAATACTTTTTCAGTTGTTTCCTTTTTAACCTTACCAGTGTTACTTAATACTCTGGATACTGTTGCAGTGGAAACATTAGCCAATTTCGCAACATCTGCTATTCTAACCATCTCATTTTTCCTTTCGTTTCTTCTCTATATTTGTAGTGTAATCGATTACATTTACGATTTCAATGTTTTTTTAAAAGTTTTTTTTTACGAAATTGTGAATTCTGTTGTGATTAAGAAGGGAAACACGGGGACGGTTCATCATTCAGGAAGGTGGTGCACGAGGGATATAAATGTGAAGTATAGGTAATCGAATTGTTGTTAATAATAATAATAAAAATAACATAAGAAAAGTGTGCCTTTCTTGGTATTGTTTAATCTGGAAGTTGATCAATACCTTCAAAGTGCACACTTTTTTTGTTTTTTCTACTTATTTTGGGTATAAGTTTTTTGGGCCATCGCGGAGCGATTTCGTTCTTCTGCCGTTTCAAGCATTCGTCCAAGCAAACTCTCTGGAGTTACACTTCTTAAGAGTTTGCTTTTTTAACTCCTAGATAAAATCCAACCGTCCCTTTAATCGTTATAGTAGAAACGCGAGTACCTTTCCCACATTCCCTTTCCTCCTGTGACTCACTTTCTGAACCCTCCCCATAGAAACACGGGGGCGGTTCTGATATTTCATAGAAGTTTTTAATAGATTTCTCTCCACGGCGCCTTTATTGTCAATGAAACGCGAGAACCGTCCGAGACCACTGAAAAAGTAGAGCTTTTTTCGAACCCACATCCCATTTCTTCAAAATTTTTAAATGTAACTTCCAAAATAAGATCAATTATTAACCGAAACTATTATTATGGGGGTATGGATTGTTCCATTTCCCCCTTTATTTAGCAGATGAAGCGGATGCAATAGCTGCAATCCGCTTCAAGTTAACGGCTATGGCAGCCAATTTTGATTGTTTAGACACACTTAATAGACCATACCCCCTAGCTCGGGAGAGGCCGTGGAATCGTTTGAGCTCCGCATTCTTACCTTCAATAGAAGCCCTCTTCTTATATTTTACTAAGAACTTCTCCGACTTCTGATACTGAGATATCTCATAAAATTCAGTAGTGTTCAAACCTATGACAAGGATTCTCCTTGCCGATTCTTTGGCACATTGATCGTGCAAAGGACAAGTTTTACATTGCTTGATATCGAAATAATACTTATATCCTGATCTCTCACCACTGCTTTTCTACATGATCAATCACCGTATCAACGTACTCTTTCATAATAGCCTTCGCTTCTTTATGGTCCTCGATTTCCTTATAGTCAGGTTCTTCTGGCATGTCAACAGGAACCTGGCCAGTTTCTTCCTCAAATGCTTTCAGAATTTTTCGAGCTAAATGTTTCATCAGTCTTTCAGGCGTTTTCTTAATCGTATTGGCTTCAATGTGTGTTGCGTCAATACTGACACTACTACCTTTAATCAGTCCCTTATCTACACATTGTTTGACAATGGTTGTCATAATTTTATCTAGAGGTTTATCATCTGGAAACCGCTTTGTTCTAAACTTTGATAGTAAACTTGGCTCTAGTCAAAGCATATGAAAAACTGTATGATTTTACATTTTTTGCAAAAATAAACTTGTACTTGAATTTGATGACTTTTTCACTGGTCTCGAACCGTTCCCTCGTTTCCCAACTAATAAATAAGCTCCATGTGATTAGGTGTCAGGCACCCTTATTTTCGCATGCATCATACTTTTGATCCTATTTCTTATGGATTCTTTAATAGTTTGGTCATACCTTGTTCATATTTGATGGATATGATGGATTTAGCAAGAAACGAGGACTGGCTGGGTTCTGTGTAAGTGTTCCAAGCCGGGAATTGAAAAAATAATGCTTGGAGGAGTATGACAATGAAAAAGAAGAAATTTTATACTTTAGCTTTAACAGGAGCTTTATCGTTTGGCATATTGGGAACTGGCGTGTCAGCCATGGCAACAACTGATACAGCAGCCTCAGAAAAAGGGATAGCTTTAGATGAAGCAACCAAAGAAAAGGCTCAAACAATCACAGACCAATTAAAAGCAGATTTAGCTGAACTGGGAGTAACATTACCTGAACGCGGTGGAAAAAAGATTATGTTCTCCAATTTAGATGATGAAACAAAAGCGCAAGCTCAAGCCATCATGGAGCAGCAAAAAGATGGCGCAGTCAGCCCGGAGGAAGCAAAAGCTCAATTGGCGGAATTGGGAGTGACATTGCATGAACGCGGCGGAAAAAAGGATATGTTCGCCAACTTAGATGAAGAAACTAAGGTCCAGGCTCAAGCCATTATGGAGCAGCAAAAAGCAGGTACCATCACAAAAGAAGAAGCAACTGTCCAATTAGCAGAACTGGGAGTAGAGCTGCCTAAACGAACAGGAAAAATGGATAAGCTTGCCGGCTTAGATGAAGAAACAAAAGAAAAAGTTAAAGCCATCATGGAACAGCAAAAAGCGGGTACCATCACAAAAGAAGAAGCAGCTGCCCAATTAACGGAACTAGGAGTAGAGCTGCCTGAAAGAGCTGGAAAGATGGACATTCTTGCAGGTCTTGATGAAGAAACAAAAGAAAAAGTACAGACACTTATCGAAGAAGCAAATGCAGAATTGGCTGAATTAGGGATTGATCACATTCCGTTTAAGCTTCATAAATCTAATAATGCTATCGAACAAACCAAAGAGTAATATAGCTAAAAAATAAAGGACGGAGGTTCTGCCAAAAGGGGCAGAACCTCCGTCCTTTATTTATATTCTATTTTAAAATGGTCAACAGAATTATTCAGCTCCCTGGCTTACTTTGCAACTTTTTCAGACGTAGCGACAATTCATGCATAGCACCAGTGGATGGTTGGATTGTAGCTGAAGTTTGTTCTATTCCAGAAGATGTCTCTTGTGAAACGCGGGGACAGTTCGAGATTACTGATAAAGTACCCACTTTGAAAATTAACCACAGATCTTCTACTAGATATAGTAAGTGAAATAAGCGTTTGTTCTACATAATGTAGGTAACGTGATCTTATTTTTCTCGAAACAGACTTTTTCAGTGGTCTCGGACGGTTCTGATGCTTCATAGAAGTTCTGCATTGAGGAAACCTCCCCATGTATATTCCATGTGATATAGCTTCCTTCCTATTACTCACCTTTTGGGACAACTGTCCACTTGTCCCGCTCAATCATCCGTCACATCATCCATCTGTATCTTTATCTGAAATCCTTCGTACGACATCACCATTTCTCCAACTTCCTCCCAGGTAAATGGTCTTCCATCAATAATAATCAATGGATCTCGGTT